>DATNQF010000186.1:0-32163 GCA_036702855.1 Trichocoleus sp.
AGGCGATAAATACCCTCAAGTGAGTAATGAATTCCACCCTCATCAATAAAATCTTCGTAATGCGTCCCTTTAATTAGGGCAAATTCGGTCTTCTGAGTATGATCAAGCATCCGCCGAAGCGTCTGATTATTGGTTCCAAAAATTGATACGGCGTCTGTCCGATTAACCCAATATTGATCACTGCGCTTCATCAAAGAGGAACAGTTATCTAATATCTTCTTGCGTACGAAACTCTTACGAACCTTAGCCCGAGTGTGTAAAAACCACTCCGTTAATGATTCCCAGAAGCTTAACTTCTTTGTAGATTCCACATAACGAGCAATAGTATATGCGCCGGATTGAGTGTACTCCCTCGCACCATTGCTTTTTACTGTCCGGTAATCTTTATCTTCGTTTAACTCCCATTCATCATCGGGAATTGCATCGAAGAATTTTTCAATTTCAATGAGTTCTTCGACAGTAATTTTGAGTTCTTTGGCAAGTTCTTGTCCGCTAATGTATGTTTTTGCCATATCTAAAACTTCTCAGTCAAACTCTTGTAAAAAATATTTAGACGGTTAAAGACTGCTGCATCTCCAGTTTCTGGATTATCAGGATGGTAGATCTTGCTAAGCTCCCGGTAGGCAGCCTTGATATCCTTGTCTGAGTGAACTTTTGGGTCAAGCCCAAATGCTTTCCAAGGCATGTCGTACTTGAAAATGTTGATGCCGTTAACGCAGCCGTGCCCCTGTTCATTTTCCTCTCCGGGCAAGATGCCGATCACCTTACGATAGAGTTTTTCCCAATCATCCTTCGTGCTTAAGTTGACCTTGCCCATGCCGCTGGTTGCAAGTTCAAATGCACCAGATTTCTTTAACTCTTTAGTGTCTTTTACGCCAAAGTGCTCGTAGATCTTCTGTTTAACCTGTGTAACTGTTAAAGGCTTTGTTCCTTTAGGTTCAGAAGCCTTAGGAGCCTTAGGAGTTTTAGGAGTCTTAGAAGCTTTAGATACTTTTGGCTTTGTAGTTTCTTTAGCTAAGACAAAGAGTGCAAACTCTCTTAAAAGAGAATCACTGCATCCATGTTCTAACGCTAGTCGCTGAATCTCAGATTCTATCCTTGCTGTAAGCTTTGGATTACTCATAGGAATATCCCTTAGTCGAGTGCATTACAAATAGAGCACTATAATCTAATTTCGTTTTGAACGAGATAAGAAAATTCATTCCATGTCGCTTTTTGGCGAATGGTCACTATGCATACGCTAAAGTTGACCCATCTGTTAATGGGAATCTTTTTGGCTCTTTGAGTAATAGTTAAATTGTTCCCTCTGGAATGTGAAGCTTTACAGATGGGATTTATGTGTTTTTAATGATTTCATTGTGGCGACACCCTAAAGGCTAGGCGTTGCATCAGAATTTGTCCTATTTATGCTGACGCCGTTACTTAATATTTCGTTAGTTTTTTAGACTTGGATTGGCAAGGCAAAACCCGACATTACTGTCTCAAACCTTTGAGGATTAGTTCTTTTAGCTTGGCACAACAAAGCAAACACATCTTTACTATCTAAATATGCATTTGCCCTGACAACATTCTCTCTACTGTTGACGTAGCAAGTTTCTAGGCGTATTCTTTTCCATTAAGCTGTCGGCCACGGCAGCATTCGACTAGAACTCGAAAACCTTGGCGGTACCTGCTGATGTTCGCAGCACCAACAGATACCTAAGCCCCCACAACTGATGTACCCAGTCTGGAGACCTAGAGGTGATGATACCCTGGGCATCCTGATTTGCGATATGCAGTGACGGGATACCCAGGGTTTTTGAGTTCTGGCTTTCCTTACACCAGATCAATCTGCCCAGCCGTAAACGCTAGGGCAACAGGTCTACATACCTATGATTTAAGGAGACCAGAACCCATGTTTCAATCACCCGATTCGGACGCAGATGCGCCCAAAGTTCCGCCTGCCCAATCATCGAACTCCGAGCCGCATCAAGAGCGAGTGCGCCATGTGGTGTACGGCAGTCTCAGAGCGCTTGACCGACTGACCAAAATTCTGCACGTTCTCAACTATGCCGAGATCAAAGAATGGAGTGACCCAATACCAACCGAAGAACCCGGTCGCTGGATGATTATTCTGACCAAAATCATGCTGATCGAGTAAGCCCAAATTCTGCTCCTAAGAGAATGGGATGGGTTAATTTCAGGCCTCTAGCCCTCTAACCCACCCCACTCTAACGGGCACTCCTCCGAAGAGGGAAGTTACACGCTGATAGCGTAATCGACAAGTTGCAGCAGCTTTTGCCGTAGGGTTTCTAGGCCAAATCGCTGACTGGCCGAGATAAAGAGGGCTTGAGGATATTCCTCTTGTGCGATCGCAAGTTCATCACTCCCCACCTGATCGAGCTTGTTAAACACCAGCAAGATCGGCCCCGGTGTAATCGGCATCTGTTGCAGCAGCTCCATCACCGAATGAATTTGCTCCTGCCAAGCCGGATGTGAGAGATCCACCACATGCAGCAAGGCATCAGCTTCGGTCACCTCCTCCAAAGTGGCGCGAAACGCATCCATCAGTGGGGGCGGCAAATCTTCGATGAAGCCCACTGTATCCGTCAGGATCAGGCTTCGAGGCTGGTGAGTTTCAGCCTCTAGTACCGTAAGCTGGCGAGACGTGGGATCGAGGGTTGCAAAGAGCTGATCTGCTGCGTAGACCTCAGAATTGGTCAAAGCATTGAGCAGAGTGGACTTTCCAGCGTTGGTGTAGCCCACTACCGCAATAGACGGCACCTCCTGATGCTGCCGTCGCTGCCGCAGGCGTGCCCGGTGCGCTTGGAGCTGGTTTACCTCCTGCTGCAAACGAGCAATCCGCCGCTGAATCGCGCGTCGCTCCGTTTCCAACTTCGTTTCACCAGGGCCTCGGGTACCGATTCCGCCCCCCAACCTAGACATAGCTTGTCCCCGTCCAGTCAGCCGTGGAAGCTGGTATTCTAGCTGGGCCAGCTCGACTTGAAGTTTCCCGGCTCCACTCTTGGCTCGTTGGGCAAAGATATCGAGAATCAGCTCGGTGCGATCAACCACCCGAACACCGACCTGATTTTCCAGGTTGCGGATCTGAGCGGGTGACAAGTCCCGGTCAAACACAATCAGGTTTGCCCCTAGGGTTTGGGCTGCTAGAGAAACCTCCTGCACTTTACCCGCCCCCAAAACTGTCTGAGGGTGGGGCTGATCCCGCTTTTGGTGCAAGGTATCAAGAACGTCACCGCCTGCGCTTTCCACCAACCGCTCCAGCTCTAGGATCCGGTTTTGAAAATGCTGCTTGCTCTGCCTGCCCGTCATGATCCCCACGATCAGCACCCGGTCGTGGTCGGCGTCTACCTGACGAGCAATAAACTGGCGTCGGAAGGCTTCTTCTAAGTTCTCAGCCAGTTCTAAGAAGTCTTGCTGAGCCAGCGTTTCTAAACTAAGGGGCGGCGAAATAGTCCAGCGCTTCTCAGGGTGAGGCACCAAATGCGCCAAATAGGCTTCAGCCACATAGCCCGTAGCGCCCCCACCCCGCCGCTGAAAACCGCCGCCTGTCAGGTTCAGCATGACCAGGGCATCCAGACGTTGCAATGCCATAGCGGTCAGCACCCCATCACTCGGCGGTTCTGCTTTGAGCTGAGTTGCCACACACCGAATGCCGCACAATCGCTCGGCACCATAGCGCGGCAGCTCTAGGGGCGGAATCTGCGTCTGGCGAGGGGTTCCTACGCCAACGCGGATCACCTGTCCCCGACGGTTGAGGTAAGCGCAAACGGGTTGATTGATTTCAGTGCTTATGGCCGCCAGCCTTTGGGCAAACTCGGGTGTAGTGATGCGATCGCCCGGTAACCGCTGGTGGTAGAGTCGCTCAAGCTGCTTAAGCTCACTGGTTTTTAGGCCTTGCAGATGACCATAAATCGTATCGATAAACGCAACGCCTCCTAGACGAAACTGCTTAGGGATATATCCCGTATTTTAGTCAAGCCTGCGGAGTTGCCGAGTGTTCCTGTTTCAACAATGTAACGGAAGGGGGAACAGCGCATCAGCAAGAATATCTCTTCCAGACATTTTGGTCAGGGGAGAGAATCCTTCCCAAGGTATAGTGCCTCAGTAGGGTTTGCAGTTAGGATTAGGACTTTCAGGATGAGTAAACACCGCCGCTTCCGGCAGTCGGGTTGTCGATTTATTCGCTACCTCGCCGAGCAACGACCTACTGAACGAAAGCGATCCCGCGCTTTTGATTCAGAAATCGCCATTGATCGGCAGCGACTTCATGACATTCTTGATTCTCTAGAAGCCTTTTCTGGCGAGTAAGGAATGGGTTAGAGGCGTTTCCAAGGCAATTTTCAGGTGGGTTGTAAGTTTTGACTTAGCAGAGTTTGAGAAATTGAAAAAGTGCTGATTTCAGACTATAACTCTGCTAACGCTCAAAGCAAATTGGGTGTATCCTTATTTCGTGTTATCAGAAGACCCCCGGACAATCCCTATGAACACAGAATACAAGACGGATTCAATGCTGCCCGAGGCAGATACTCCGCTGCTACCCCCTGAAACGACTGCAACGACTGATTCTGAAACTTCATTCCCGAGCGAAGGAACCTCTCAGCAACTTCAGCAAGTCTGGGATAAGGTTTCAGCTTTGCTGGCCGACCTACCAGAATATGTAACTGATTTCTTCAAGGAATATCAGCGTCCCATCATCACCGTGGGTCTGATTTTTGCCTCGATCGTTTCAGTCAAACTGGTTCTGGCGATCTTAGGCGCAATCAACGAAATTCCTCTACTGTCACCAACCCTCGAACTGATTGGTTTAACTTATAGCGGTTGGTTCATTTACCGTTACCTACTGCGGGCTGCTAACCGTCAAGAACTGGTTGAAGACATCAACACATTGAAAGAGCAGGTATTGGGTAAGGGTTCTTAACGCGAGTGTTGTTGATTCAGTCCGGTCAAGGACTCAGCTAGCAGGCTAACTTGAGAGATCGAGTTGGCCTGCTTTTTTGCTTAGGAGTGTCTTAAACCAGCTTGTTATTCAACCAGACTTGCAATCAATGTCAGGGATTGTTGCAGCAACCGCATAGTTGACCGAACTCTCGGTTCGGTTTCCGCTCTGCCCGAAGGCAGAGCCCCTCTCTATACTGGTAGGGTGATCTGCAATCAGCGATCTTGATGCAGAGGGAGAGATCGGCATGGCTCATAACGCGTCTGTTTTAGAAGCGGTTGAACAGTTAGGCTACCGGGTTACGGTAGGAGATGTGGCCGCTACAGCAGGGCTTTCCTTGGCGGAGGCTCAGCAGGGAGTGTTGGCACTGGCAACCGATGTCCAGGCCAATTTGCAGGTTTCGGAGGCGGGAGACATTGCTTATCAGTTTCCCCGCAACATGCGAGCTGTGCTGCTGGGCAAATATTGGCGGTTGCGCTTCCAGGCTGTTTGGAGCCGAATTTGGCAAGTTCTCTTCTATCTGATTCGGGTTTCCTTCGGCATTATGCTGATCCTGTCGCTGCTGCTGATTATGGCAGCGATCGCAATCATTGTGGTGTCTCTCCAAGCGTCTCAGCAGGGCGATAACCGAGATGACCGCAGCGACTACGGAGGCGGTGGAGGGTTCTTCTTTTTCCCTCGCTTCTGGGTAGGGGATATCTTCTATCTGTTTGACTTTGATTATGGGCGGCGAGAGCGGCGGCGAGAGCGGCGGCAAGCCCGTGGTGGGAGCCAGCTCAATTTTTTGGAAGCGATTTTCTCGTTTCTGTTTGGCGACGGCAACCCCAATGCTGATTTGGATGAGCGGCGTTGGCAGGAGATTGCTACAGTCATTCGCAACAACCGAGGCGCAGTCGTAGCCGAACAGATTGCTCCTTTCCTGGATGACTTGGGTAAGGGCTGGTCGCAGGAGTATGAAGACTACATGCTGCCCGTACTTAGCCGATTTAATGGTCAACCCGAAGTTAGCCCTGAGGGCCAAATTGTCTATCACTTCCCTGAGCTGCAAGTGATGGCTGAGCAGCGGCAGCGGGGTAGAGTGTCCCAGTTTCTTCAGGAGATTCCTCGCCGCTTTAGTCAGGCCACATCAGGCCAGATCATGGGCGCTATTGGCTTAGGCAGTGTCAACTTTATTGGGGCGCTGGTTCTGGGCTCTCTGCTGCGAGATCCGAGCTTGGCTGCCGAGTTGGGTGGACTCGTGGCTTTTGCCAATTCGATTTATTGGATACTGCTAGGCTATGGGACAGCCTTTCTCGCGCTGCCGCTGGTGCGCTACTTCTGGGTGCAGCAGCAAAACAAGCGGATCGAGGCGCGCAATGAATCGCGAGAGGCGCGTGCGATCGCACTCACCTCTGATGACGAAGTCTTGCGAGGCAAGTTGAGTTTCGCCCGCCAGTTTGCGGCCCAAACCGTTATCAGCCAGGAGAACTTGGCCTACACCACTGAGCGCGACTTAATCGAACAGGAAGTTGAGAACCGCGACAAACTTGATGCCGAGTGGGAACGTCGTCTGGGCGAATCTACTCCCTAGAGCGTATTCCCTGTGATGCAAATGCCGCACCGTTCATGACGGTGCGGCATTTGTTTTTCTGGGTCTTAACCAAACGAATAATGCTTGCGCACAGCCTGACGAATGGTCCAGGTGCAGCTCATGCCTGCTGGGAAGGTCACCAAGTCACCTTGGCCGACTGTAACCGCTGTGCCACCCTCAGGGGTTACGGTCACATCTCCAGCCAGAAAGTAGCAAGTTTCGGCGTCGTCATAGGTCCAGGGAAACTCTGATGCTTCTTTCGTCCAGATGGGCCAAGTGAAGACACCTAAAGCTTGCAGCCGCTCTTGGCTGGGCTGACGCTCAATTTGAATGCCGCTGATAGTTTGGGCTGTCATGCTTAGCTCCTATATAGGGGGTCATGAGAGGGTTCACTCAGTTGCCCTCAACCTACCAGATTAGATTGGCTGCTGCTATGGCGTTGGATTCATGACCCAGCCTAGAAACAAAATTGAGCTGCTAACTTGATCCTCAATGACAAGAAAAAACGGACGATTAACCACCATTTCAAACGGCTGAGGCGGCTCGATAGGCATCGAGGTTACGCTAATGCCAACCGAGGTAGATCCTGCTGCTTCGGTTCCCGCTTCATTCACCTCGATAAAGGTTTTGTGTTTCACCTCACTGATAAATGTTTGAGCCTCACTTAGGCGACCGAAGTCGGCCCGCTCGGGGTCAAAGGCGATTTCCATGCCCAGTGCTGCCAGCGGGTCGTTCAAATCACTGCTGTACTCCAGCTTGAACTTGGGTAGCTTTAGGGTGCCGGGGCGCTTGCTCAACTGCTGATTCCACTGCTTCCAGGTATCTGCCGTTAACTGGCTTTGCACCGTTGCTGTCTTTCCAGCCTTGGGCAGGAGTACGACCATACCCAGCCGCCCATTGCCGTAGGGCAGCCGCACCGCTTGGAAATCTCCTGTTTCGGTGTAAAAGAAGTCACCAGAGCGCGACATCAACGCTCGATTTGCAGATGTGCCGTCCGGCAGCGAGAACGGTTCCTCTGTGGTCATCTCCGGTTCAAAGGGCGTTTCCCAGGCTCCTTTGAAGTAAACTGCGTTGATCAAAAACAGCACATCGTTACTGTTGATTTGGTCGAGAATGCTGGAGATCTTGCCTGCGGTGGCCTTTGATACCCAGTCGTTAATGGTTTTAAGCGCAGACGGATTGTTAAAGTCTAGAACTCGGGCTTCAGCTTGGTAGGAAGACTCTGCTGCCTGCACAAACTCAGGGTTGAGGCTGATGCCGCCATCCCTGGCCCACAGCGAATTAGCGAGGGTCAGTTGCGAACTAGAGTCAGCCGCTTCGAGGGCAGCAATTTGGGTTGCGATCGCATTGTTGACCGCCGCGACTTCCATCCCCTCCAGATTCAGCGTTTTCTGCATTGCCCCTAGCGTGTCTCCTGCCGCCCCGCTTTGGGTCATTGACAGCGCCATTGAAATACTCAGCGGCGAAATCACTAAATTTTCTGTGGGCGCTTGCGGCTGAAGCTGGGTCAGCAGTTGAAAGCCAAAGCGATTCTGTGCCTCAATCAAGCGTGGATCAAGGGCGGCATTTTGGTTCACCGTGGAATTCTCGTCAACAACCGGAGTCGTTTCACGCGGAACAGGATCCTCTGCCTGTCCAGGAGTGCGCGTACAGCCCCAAAAACTTACCAGCACAAGGCCCGCTAGCGCTAAAACGCCAAGCCACTTAAGCGTCATTGTTTTCACAGGGTTACCCTGGCAGGAGATCACTCTCCTACGGTGACATGAGGCGCTGAGCCTGGAGCGTTGATTACAGATTTGGTAACAGGACGGTCTTTAAGACAAGGTTCTCTAGGATACGGCTGTCAATGATCCAATTTCATCTGGGCTGAGCTGGTCATTCATCACTTGACCATCCCGGAACCAAATAATGCGGTGGGTGGCCCGAGCGACATCGGGTTCGTGGGTGACCATGACGACGGTAATGCCACTAGCGTTAAGCCCAGCGAAAATATCTAGAACGTCCTGGGTCGTGCGGGAATCAAGGGCTCCGGTGGGTTCGTCGGCCAGCAATAGTAGGGGGCGATTGACGATGGCACGTGCGATCGCAACCCGCTGCTGCTGTCCGCCTGAGAGCTGGTTAGGGCGATTCTGCATGCGATCGCCCAAGCCTACCTGTCGCAGCGCTTCTTGGGCACGCTGATGCCGCTCCGCAGTAGGCACCCCTGCATAGACCATCGGCAATTCGACATTTTCTTGAGCTGAGAGCTGGGGCAGCAAGTGAAACTGCTGAAACACAAACCCAATCTTGCGATTGCGCACATGGGCCAGGGTATCGTCATCCAGCGTTGCCACATCCTCCCCGTCTAGGAAATACTCACCTGATGAAGGGCGATCTAGGCAGCCAATGACGTTCATCGCCGTAGACTTGCCGGATCCCGACGGTCCCATAATCGAGCAATATTCCCCCGGCTCAATTCTGAGGTTGACATCCCACAGTGCATGGACCTCCGTATTGCCAGCACCGTACACCTTTTGAATATTGCGAAGTTCGATTAGAGGTTTCATAGAATGAGTTAGGGGGGATTAGGTACTGCGCAGAGCGACGATGGGGTCTAGCTTTGCTGCTTGTCGGGCCGGAAATACGCCAAAGAACAAACCAATGCCGCCAGAAACACTGACAGCCATGACCACGGCTCCGGCTGAGAGGCTGGGGTTGAAGGGCGAAAACAGGCCAATTAAAACAATGCCGCTTGCGCCGACAACGGTGCCAATAACGCCACCTGCCACCGAGAGAATAATGGCCTCAATCAGAAATTGCAGCAGAATGTCTTGCTGAGAGGCTCCGATCGCTTTTCTCAGGCCGATTTCCTGGGTACGCTCCCGGACTGAGACCAGCATGATATTCATAATGCCGATGCCGCCAACCACCAGAGAGATGCCTGCGATCGCAGCTAGCATCAGGGTCAATGCTCCGGTGATGGTGCCCGCAATATTGAGTAAGGTGTCTTGGCTGTTGATGAAGAAGTCGTCTTCCTCGCGAACTCGATGGCGCAGGCGCAGCAAGTTGGTGATTTGAAACTCCGCTGTCTGCATGCTTTCGCGGTCGCGGGCTGACACGGCAATGTAAGACACCTCGATGCCGTAGGGAGATCGCCGACGCCCCACCAATCGGCTAGCCAGGGTGGTGAGAGGCACTAATACTGCATCGTCGTAGTCTAGACCCAGGTTAGAACCCTTCGGAGCCATAACGCCAATGACTTCAAAGTTGACGCCTTTGACTCGAATTTGCTGGCCTACAGGGGAAGTTTTATCAAACAACCGCTCTGCCAATGTGGAACCTACCACCACAACTTGGCTGTTCCGCTTCAAATCCAATTCACTGAGAAAGCGGCCCTGAGCCATCTCAAAGCTGCGCACCTGGAGAAACCCTGGATTCGTGCCGACAATGCTGCTGTTGGCGCTGCGGTTTTGAAAGGTAATCAGGTCACGGGTGCTGTACTCGGGAGCGACCCCCACTACGGAAGGAACCTGCTGTGCGATCGCATCAGCATCAGCCATCACCAGCGTTCGAGGCGCATCTAACCCTCCTAGCTCCCGTGTCTCACGATTACCAGGAATGATAAACAGCACGTTTGGCCCTAGCGTTTGCAGTTGCTCATTGATATAGCTCTGCGCCCCCTTACCAATCCCCACCATTGCAATTACCGATGCATTCCCAATGATGATGCCTAGCATCGTCAACGTACTCCGCATTCGGTTAGCGGTGAGCGTCTTTACCGACATCCGTAAACTTTCACGCAAGTCCATAAGTGCTTGTTCCTAACGGCCTTCGAGAAAACCCATCACACTCCCTTTCCTCTTCCTCCCCCTTCTCCTAATTCTCCCCGCTCTCTTCTCCCTGCCTTCGTCCCCGCTCATTTCCAAGGGTCAAATCTTCCAGTGACTTACCCGGCGGCAAGTCTACAAATACCCGATCCCCTGCCCGAAGACCTTCTAAAATCTGGATTTGCTCACCCACCTGGGGACCTAGCGTGACTTCTCGGAAGCGGATATCGGTTTTCTCACCGGGCACTAGCACCCCGCTTTTACCTGATTGTGTGACGATAGCGACTGTGGGCACCACCAAGGCATCCTCAAGCTGGTTGCCAATAAAGGCCACGCTCGTGTTCATGTTGGCTCGCAGCACCTCTTTCCCGCTAAGTAGCTCGACCCGTACTTGAAACAGCGTGACATTCTGGCGCTCAATGGCTGCAGGCGCAATCAGCCGTACTTTCCCTTTGAAAAGTTCATCCGGAAAGGCATCTGCTCGAACTTCTACGGCTTGTCCTGGCTTGATCTGGCTAATGTCAGCCTCTGGCACTTCAGCCAGTACCTCTAGATCTTTGGACAAGGCCACAATTGCAGTGGAGGTCGCCGAGGTAGCTTCTGAAGCCGAAGTGGTCGGTGTGACAAACGCACCCACTGTAGCGAAGCGCTGGGTAATCACGCCATCAAAGGGGGCTCGGATGATAGTGTCGTTAATCGCTACCTGGGTTGCTTGTACTTGAGCTTGGGCACGATCTAGACGGGCTTGGGCTTGAGCAATGGCCTCTGGTTCGGGACCCCCTTGTACATCTTGAAGGCGCTGACGCAGTTCCTCTACCCTGGCTTGGGCCTGCTCTACACTGGCCTGAGCACTCCGGTTTTCTCTTCTGGCCGTATCCAATTCGGTAGCTGAAATTGCCCCTTGATTAAACAGTTGCTGATTGCGATTGAGCTGATCTTGAGCCAGGCTGAGTCGAGCTTCAGCGTCGCGCACTTGGGCTTGGGCTGCAGTGACAGCAGCTTGGGCCTGACCGATTTCTTCAGAGCGGCTTCCTCGCAGCACCTCCTGGAGTTGGGCGGCAGCTTCAGCGGCAGCAGCCTGGTTCTGACGGAGTTGTGCTTGGAGTTCATCGTTGCTCATGCGGGCAATCACCTGCCCCTGACTCACCCGATCCCCCTGCTCCACATAGATCTGCTGCAAAATGCCAGAGGACTTGGGGCTAAGGTTAACGGTCTGTACGGGCTGCACATTGCCGCTGGCGGTGATTCTCACCGTTAAGGCTTCCTCCGCCACCGGGACAGTTAGGGCGGCAACATCGTACTCTGGGGTACGGTTGCGCAGTACCAGGGCTGTTGCGCCTCCCGCCGTCAGCAACCCTGCTGCGGCAAGTCCTAAAAGCCAGGGCAAAGGACGGCGCACTTTACCAATTAGAGGAAGTTCCATAGGAAATGTTAAGCACCTTTACTATTTTGGCTGACTGGTCGCAATTGTGTTTAGTCGGGGTAGGTGGTTAACCGTAGCGGTTAACCCACCAGTATTCTGGGAAAATGAGCCGTTAGCCGTTAAGTTGTGCAGGATTGACGAAAAAGCTATGACAGCAGCATCGATTGGCGTTGCCGTGGTGGGAACGGGATTTGGACAAAAGGTTCACATTCCCGGCCTGCAAGCTCATCACCGAACTCAAGTAGTCGCACTCTACCACCGTGATCAGGAAAAGGCGCGTGCGATCGCACAGGCTCACGCCATTCCCCATGCCTGTACTCGCTTAGAAGATCTGGTTGCCCTGCCGGAAGTTCAGGCCGTTAGCATTTCCACGCCCCCTTTTCTGCACTATGACCAAGCCAAAATTGTGCTGGAGGCAGGCAAACATCTGCTGCTAGAAAAACCCACCACCCTGTCCGTCGAAGAGGCGAGAACGCTTGCTGCCTTGGCAGAGCAGCAGGGTGTCGTAGCAACTATGGATTTTGAGTTTCGCTTTGTTCCAGCCTGGCAGCGATTGGCAGAACTCCTGCAGGAAGGCTATGTTGGCCAGCTACGCTTTGTCAAAGTCGATTGGTTAGTGCCAGGACGTGCCAACCCCGATCGCCCCTGGAACTGGTACGCCCGTAAAGACCAAGGTGGGGGTGCCTTAGGAGCCTTTGCTTCCCACACCTTTGACTACATTACTTGGCTCTTTGGTCCGGTAAGTCGGCTATGCGCTCGACTCTACACTGCCATCCCCCAGCGGCCCGATCCAGAAACAGGTGACCTGAAACCTGTAGATGCTGACGACACCTGCAACTTGATGTTGGAACTGGCCGATGGTACTCCCTGCCAGGTAGCCATTAGCTCTGTCACCTACGGCGGACGGGGACATTGGGTTGAGGTGTATGGTGATCGCGGCACCTTAGTCTTGGGCAGTGATAACCTAGTTGACTATGTTCACGACTTCAAGCTTTACGGCAGCCAAGCAGGATCTCCCCTAACCGAACTGGCCATTCCTGAACGACTGGCATTTCCCAAAACTTACTCGGATGGCCGCATTGCTCCCTTTATTCGAGTGGTTGACCATTGGGTCGAAGACATCGACCGAGGACACGCCACAGCTCCCTCTCTCCAAGATGGGGTGTACTCACAGTTGTTGATGGATTTGGCTCACCAATCGAACACCACGGGAACCTGGATTGATATTCCTCGATAGGTTGAGAAATATTCTGAAATTCGTGCCCCTGAACGAATCCTGGGCATCTTAAGTAATATCCTCAAAAGTCGAGGGCCCTGTTCCCAGGGGCACTGATTTTTCTTCGGGGTGACTAGCAGGTTGAAACGCTATTTCACCCGCTCCTCTAGGGTGGCGGTTACCTCCGGTGTTGTAATTCATGTCTTTTCAGAGATACCCCCTCGCCACAGTTCAAAAAGTTAGCCAGGTCATTCGTGAAGCGCTGGTTATCCCTACTACCACCCCACAACAGCTCATTTCAAAAGAGTTGTCCCAGGAGGACGACACGGAGGAAGCCACTCTCCCAGACTCCCTAGATGCATTGGGGGATCTGTTTCGTCTGGGCGACATTCCGGAGGATAACCTTCCCGCGCCCAATGCTGAAGGTCGCTGGTACATTAGCACAGTCGATCCCGCCCAAGCCCTGTTCAAGATCCCAGGCTTGTGGACCCGGGCTGGAATTCGCCTAATTACCTATCTGCAATGTCAGCCGGATGGGGGGGTAGGTATGACTTGGGCCTTACCCGAGTTGCTGAGCACAACAGAATATTTAGAAGAGGCCATTGCCACAGCTAATGGCCCGCATCCGCCTCAGCCGAAAGGAGCTTTGCCTAATGTGGTTGAGGCCCTAGAAGGAGATGGCTCATTGTCATCATTTTTGTCCGCCTCAATTTTTCTGCGGGAACTGAAGGAATTTGGCCGCTTTGGCAAACATGCTCGTTGGACCCACCACCGTTTTGTGGATAGTCTGCCCTCCCAAGTGAATTGGCAATGGCGCACCAATGCTCCTCAGGACTTTGCTCCCAAGGTTGTGACGTTGCCCGATGGGCAGGTCGTTGTCGAGTTTTTTAGCTGTAGAGTGCTCAAGCCCATTGCACTGTTTCGCCACGTCGATCGCTATGCCAGCAACAGCTACCAGTCCCAAAACGCTGACCAAGTAATTGCCGTAGCTGGACCTGCATCTGGCAAATAGGACGTGAACTAGACGCCCACACTTAAACAGATTGGCTGTTGAGACTAAAAAACGGCAGCCTGAATTAGGCCCTGCTTAAGTCAGAACGTGTTCTCACCTCTTCTGGCGAAAACTTCCTGTAGATAGACCTTAGCAGCTCTGATCTGCTTGATAATATAGCGCTGGCCAACAGCCTTAAGATTTCAGCAACCAGTGGTTTGCAAAGGGCGTAAAGAGGCGCATGAATATCGATCACCTGCATTTCTATGTTGATGACGGAGTAGCCTGGCGGGAATGGTTTGTGAAGCACTGCGGCTGCCGTCGAGTTTTGAGTTGGCAAGATGAGCAGGTACATCGCAGCCTAATTGTTCTAGGACAGGTGCCCATTCTGCTGTCGGCCCCACTGACAGAGCTAGGGACAATTAACCCAAGCAGCCAGTCGTTTGCCATTGCCAGCTACTTAGCCTGCCATCCGCCTGGATTGGGGGATCTTGCTCTGCGGGTGACAGATCTGGAGCGAGTCGTCGAGCGCCTGCTACGCCAAGGAGGCCAGCTATTTCAACCGATCCAAACTGTGGTACGGCCTGAAGGCAACTTTAAGTGGTGCCAAATTCAGGGCTGGGGTTCTCTGCGTCATACTCTAGTTGAGCGCAACGGCCCTTGGCATCTGCTGCCCTGGATGCCTCCCATTCCAGCTCAGGATTGGGGCCTAACCGATACCGTCGGCATTACGGCCGTTGACCATGCTGTGATTAACGTAGAACGGGGCCAGTTGGAAAAGGCTGCCGCTTGGTATGAGACCCTGTTGGGGTTTCAACGACAGCAACGATTTGTTATCGAGACTCCCCACTCCGGTTTGCAAAGTTGTGTTTTGAGCCACTCAGAGGGGCAGGCAAAGCTTCCAATCAACGAACCTGCAACTGCGAATTCGCAGATTCAAGAATTTCTCACTCACAACCGGGGAGCGGGCATTCAACACGTTGCGCTGCAAACGCCTCAAATTCTGACCACAGTTGCTCACCTCAGGCAGTTGGGGCTAGCTTTTTTGGACGTGCCCCCAGCTTATTACGAAGACTTAGCCCAGCGCCCCGAGATTAAAACTGCCAACCTTGACTTCGAGTTGTTGCAATCTCACCAGGTATTAGCGGATTGCGCCCCCGATCTGCCCCAAAGTTGTCTACTGCAAACTTTCAGCCAGCCAATCTTTGGGCTACCAACCTTTTTCTTTGAAATCATCGAGCGTCAGCACTTCTGGCAGGGGGGCACTCTGAAGCAGGCGCAGGGGTTTGGAGAGGGTAACTTTAGAGCTTTATTTGAAGCCATTGAGCGAGAGCAGGCTAAACGAGGTAGCCTGCACGCTGGAATTACTTCAGGAAACTACTGAAACTCCACAGGACTAAACAAGTTAGAGCAGATGCGATCGCATCTGGAGTTGCCCAAGCAAATTGAGCGATTTGGGGAATCAAAAACTGTCCTACGGTTAAACCCAAGGCAAAGCCTATAAACAGGCCACCCACAGTCAGCAAAATAGATCGCCAGAACTTATTTTCCTTTTTGTTTAGAAAATAGATGGCACAGCCTACCCCCAGCGCCAGTGCCAGCGATGGGGTAAAAAAACCAAACAGGGCTAGGGCGAAAAAAGCAACCCCTGGCCAAAGAATATCTTCCCGGCTGGGCGTGTCCACCAAATCTGTCACCCAGTCACGGCCATTCGCTTTGATAGGCAGCGGCGCGCTGGGAGGCGGCTCACTCGCATTTTCGGCAAAGCGAATGCGGTCGGGTACCTTGATCTTGCCTTCCTGACGTAAGCGCAGACGCTCCATCAAGATCGCATCGTAGGCGGCCTCGACAGCCTCCAATTGCTTGCGATCTCCGGCATGTTCTTCCATCAGCCGGGTGCGTGCTTCCTGAATTTCGTCGAAGGACGAAGCTTCGGTTAACCCCAGGGTTTCGTATGAATTCTGATCGCTCATCTAAAACCTCCGAGAGTCCCCCCAGAATAGTGGTTGGTTAATGTGACGGTAGCCCAGGGTACTGCTGGTTGGGTCAAAGAACCAATGCTCCTGACTTTAGTGTAACCAGTGGTGCCTACAATCAAAAGTATATCCGCTTGGTGAGGATAGGATAGGGTGTTACCCAAAACCTGAAGATTCAGGTTAAATCTTGATAAATCCCTGGCCTAGTTAGCGGCACTCACGGGAAACTTTCGATAAATTCTCTAGTAAGCTAGGATGCGCTGGGCAAATTAGTGCTGAAAACTCATAAATCCTTTGAAAGACGCTTAAGGGACAGTTACACGATTTTGCACCCGCCTGGGCAAACGGGTTCTGTTCATGGTGTTCATCTCGCGGCGAAGGTACAAACATGGCTGTAGCCAAAATTCTTGTAGTTGATGATGATCCTGCAATTCGCAATCTCATTCATCGTTTTTTAGCTAAGCAGGACTACCAGATGGAGTCCGCCGAGGATGGCAAGGCGGCTTTAGCGGTTTTCGAGCAGTTTAACCCGGATCTAGTAATTCTAGATTTGAATCTACCCGATACGAACGGTTATGACCTCTGTAAAGAGATGCAGTCTCGCACCGGCGTTTTCGTGCTGATGCTCACCAGCCGTACCGATGAATCAGACAAAATTCGTGGTTTTAACGAAGGGGCAGACGATTACCTGACTAAACCCTTCAGCTTAGGCGAATTGGAGGTTCGAGTCGGAGCGATTTTGAAGCGGCAGCGGCCGGTCACAACGGCTGAGCAGCAATGCCTCGTTTTTAACACCTTAGCAATTGATCCAGTTCGGCGGGAAGTGACGCTAGACGACCAGATGGTGCTACTGACGGCTCTGGAGTTTGACCTACTGCACTTTCTGGCTAGCCATCCAGGTCGCGTATGGCGGCGATCCGAGCTGATCCAGAAGGTCTGGGACTACGACTACGTGGGTGACCAGCGGGTGGTTGATGTCCACATTGGTCAAATCCGCAAAAAAATTGAGAAGGACACTACGCAGCCAGCTTTGATCCAAACGGTTCGCGGCGTAGGTTATAAATTTGAGCCTCCTGGCTTAGCTAGCGAAGCCTCTTAGTTTGGGCTTTTAATCTGGGTTCTTAGTCTGAGTTCGTAGTTTGGATTCTGAGTCGGGGTCGTAGGGGCGAAGCATTCGCACAAATCGCTGAGGCGATTGTGTATGTTTCGTGTGCGAATGCTTCGCCCCTGCTTATGCTAGAGCTGATTTCGATGTTTCCATGCTAGCCCTAGTATTTGACCCCAAGTACGCTTCACCTTTTTTGGCGTCCACTTCAGCAGTTCTCCAATCATTTCATCCGTTCTCTCTGGGGAAAAGGCTTGTTCCTGCTTCAGACGAATTAGCTCCTGTTGGTCGGGAGTGAGTCCGGTGATGAACTGAGTCCACTCTTCAGAAGTGAGGCCTAGGCGCTTGTCGATTTCGGCTCCTAACCATTGGTGTACTAATTCCCAATGATGTACCTGAGCAAACTTCTCAATGTGGTACTTGAAGCGTTGTTGCAGGTAGTCGCGTTCCCGAGCGGAGAGATTGAGAATCTGATCAATTTCAGAGGCAGAGCAATCTTCCAGTTTGAGGGTTAGATAGTCAATGCAGTCCTGCTGATCTTGGCTTTCGAGATATGTAATTAGGGTTTGAACAATGCGATCTCGAATCACGCCATCGGCTGGATCCGTTGCATCGGCTACCATTTGCTCTCGCACCTGTTGCAGTGTCGAGTTGTGGGCGCTCAGTTCCCCGTCTTCCATCTTGGGCGCATCTAGGGCTGAGGCCAGATCAACACTGGTTTCGGGTGGCATCCGACGGGCAAAAGCTTGAGCCCGTAGCACAATCAGCTGTTGGCTACCGCTCCGCAAAGGAATGCGGCGCTTGGCATATTGCTCACTAAAGGCCATGTACTCAGCCAATTCCAGCCGAGTGCGGGGGCTGTAGTCAGCCGCCATCTCATGCTCCCGCCGAAAGGCACTGAGGGCTTCGATATAAAAGGTTTGCATGAAATCTTCCAGCAGGGCATAGCGGCCATCAAAACCAAACTGGCTGCTGGCAGGAGCAATGTAGCGGTAAACGATGGCACTCAGCGTGCTGTGTAGCTCGACTCGGCCTCGATTGGAGCCGAGCTTGTAGTACTGGAGACACTTATTAAGCCGATGCTGGGCCAAGGATTGCTGCCATCGCAGTACCTCACCGGAGGATTGAATGCGATCGCTCATCTTACACACTCGTTCCACCTCAGCGGCCATCCGTTCGGCAACAGTTTCTAGACCAGAGGGGCGAGTGCTTAAAGCCTGGTGAAATGCTTGAAGAATAAAAACCACTAAGGGGTTAGCTGTCTCCGTAACTTTGGCAGAAGCTTGAACCGGACATTCGGAGGAAGACGCAAAGCCTGGCGAAGACATACGCAGCGAGGGGGTAGACGCAGCAATCATCATAAGGATACTCAATCGTAACGGCAGGCGGACCTGAAGCTTGTGCCAGTGTCCTTGTCTGGAGAGTTCAGCGCCATCCGGATCAATTTCGTTTTAGCTGTGGCAATTTCTAAAGCTCACCAAGCCATCCGTAGTTTCTCTAAGGTTTGTCAGAGGAACGGTAATCGCCTTGCAATAGAGTGTTCTCCATACGGCCCCCTTCTGGATATCCGTTCTGAATGCTTTTAGACAGGCACCAACCTAATTTGAAGCGTTCCGCCGTCGTCCCCCAAAATGGACAGTTGATTTAATTGGCCGCTTAAACCCGTTCAACACCCCAAGTCAACGCCTTCTCATAGCCCAACCCCTGACGGATGAGCGTTGGCTCACCCTCGGTAAAGTCGAGGATCGTGGAGACGTCGTAGGTGAGTTCATCCCCGTCGTCGATAATCACATCTACTAAGCTTTCAAGTCGATCAAACAGCACTGCCTTTGAGAGGGAAGCTAAGTTGGGTTGCTCGGAGGGTAGGGCTACTGACAGCGAAGAGGTTGAAATAATGGGATGGCCTAACGCCTCCAAAAGTGCTTGGCAAATGGCATTGTCTGGCACCCGAATTCCTGTCGTTCTGCGTTTAGGACTCATCACCAGTTTGGGCACCTGCTTGGTGGCTGGCAGCAAAAAAGTATAGGGCCCTGGCACCAGACGCTTGAGGATACGGTAGGCGTTGTCATCTACGACTGCATAGTCGGAAATGTTGGAGAGGGAGGAGCAAAGAAACGTCAGAGGTTTTTCGTTGGCCATTTGCTTGAGCTGACGCACCCGTTGCACTGCCGTCTTGGAGTTGAGATCGCAACCAATGGCGTAAACCGTGTCTGTGGGATACAAAATCACAGCCCCCTTTTGCAACGCCTCCTGAATGGTTGCAATTTTGCGAGACTGGGGAGTCTCGGGATGAACTTTATACAGCGTTGCCATACTCTGGCCCTAAAACAGTTGAGCAGTTGTCGAACGTACTGTTCAATACAGTAAATTCATTGGGGGTTATGCCAGGAAAACCCTAACGCATTTTTATAAAAACGATACTGCTGCTCCTGTTTCAGGATCAAAGCTGATTTATGTTGGACGGTTGAAGCTGCAATTTTACGAACCTGGCTGCTGAAGTATGCTCAAGTCCAATCCCATTTTGCAGAAAATCGCCTATTTGGATTGTCCAACCGGCATTGCTGGAGACATGTGTCTCGGAGCACTGGTCGATGCAGGCGTTCCTTTGGACTATTTGACAGAGTATTTGGTGCGCTTGGGTATTGCCGGAGAATTTGAACTCCGGGCAGAGCGGGTACTGCGTCAGGGGCAGGCGGCTACCCGCGTCACGGTAGCGCTACTCGACCCTGCTGAGCTTCATTCTGATGCCACAGAAACCTCGCTGAATGAGGCAGAACCGACGCCTGAACATCGCCATTCTCATCCCGCATCGCGACATCTGCCCGAAATTGAGCACCGCATTCTTCAGGCCCAATTGCCGTCTAGGGTAACTGAATGGAGCCTAGCGATTTTCCGTCGCTTAGCGGAAGCCGAGGGGGCGGTTCATGGCATTTCCCCAGCACAGGTTCACTTTCATGAGGTCGGGGCTGTAGACGCCCTAGTTGATATTGTGGGCACCTGCCTGGGGCTCGACTGGCTGGGAATTGATACGGTAGTCTGCTCAGCGTTACCGACTGGGGGCGGATTGGTCAAAGCGGCTCATGGTTGGCTGCCTGTTCCGGCCCCTGCGGTGCTAAAGCTGTTTCAAATGGGACAAGTGCCTATCTACGGTAACGGTCTGCAAAAAGAATTGGTGACGCCAACTGGGGCTGCGATCGCAACCACCTTGGCCCAGACCTTTGGTCCCCCACCAGCGATGACGTTGCAACAGGTAGGACTGGGTGCGGGAGGGCATGACTTGCCTATTCCAAATCTGCTGCGCCTCTGGATCGGACAGGTATCCCTCAGCTTAGGGAGTACCGCGAATGCAGCATCCGCCTACGTTTCCCAACAGGGCGTGCAGTTTGCTACCTCCCCTCAGGTACAGGAGCTTTCCCATCCTCATCCTCACTGGCAGACAACTGATGACGCTCTCGAAGCGATCGCCGTCTTGGAAACGCAAGTTGACGACCTAAGCCCTCAAGCGATTGGCTACCTCTATGAGCGTTTAGGAAGCACTGGGGCACTGGATGTGTTTACCCAAGCCATTGGGATGAAAAAGTCTCGTCCTGGTGTGTTGCTCACAGTGCTTTGCCTCCCTGAGCAGATTGATCACTGTGAGCGCATTCTGTTTGAAGAAACCACAACGTTGGGTATTCGACGACAGACCCAATGGAGACGGGCCTTGAAGCGGGAATGGCAACCTGTCGTTACCCGCTATGGCACTGTTCGTCTCAAGCTGGCCTACTACCCAACGACAGGCGAACTTATGAATGTGCATCCTGAGTACGAAGACTGCGCCAATTTAGCTCGTCAGCACCGGATTCCCTGGCAAGAAGTTCACCGCAGTGCTCTCAGTGTTTGGTATTTGCAGCAACCACACCCGCATGAGGCTGGAATAATTCACTCGTTTAACAAGTCTTCCTCTGCCTCATCTTGAATAGGACGTTGCAACTGTGAGTAAACACGAATGGCTTCCCAGTCCATCTGTTCAGCGAGTGGATTGCCAGATGCAGCCATATTAATCAGGTTGTACTCCACGTTATCGCCATAGATGGCAAAAGTGACCCGAAAAACTTCTAAAAAATTAATTACCCAATAACATTGATCTCTAGGAAATTCCTGGTAGTAAGAGATCAAGTCAGCAATTCTGGCCTCTAAATAGAGCAAAGACCCTCGGGAAATCAAAATCAGCTTGAGTAGAATAATGGCCAGTGTGAGAGAATTGCCCCGAGATAAAATCAGAATGAAGAGTGACGAAGGAGTCTTACGATCTTCCGTCATTAAATAGTCCACTACTCGATTGCAAGTCCTTAAGATCAGGGAAGGATTAATGGGCTCTCGCTCATCCTCAACGTAGAGGGTTTTTAAGCGCAGTCTAAGCTGTCTTTTAAGTTCATGAGTTAGTGGATGATCTTTAACTGTAAAAAATAGGTACTCCGGTAAGTTGTTTTTGAAGTTGCCGTAGCTCAAATCCCGAGTTTGCTCTAGAAAAATACGGGATAAGTTTTTATAGCTATAGTCGCCCCGTTTGGCCACAATCGCTTTAATTAAGCGGAGCGCCTCATCTCCCAATGCCGTCGGATTTTTAGCTGTTCTCTGGGTTGCAACTGCCGATTGAGAACGAGCTGTATACATGGCCAAATCAAACTTAAATTGGTCTTTCAATCGCTTGGAGAGCGTCCGAGCTGCTTCTCGCTGCTCAACTGGATTTTCAGGGTTGGTATATTGGGAAACCAGGAGATAGGAGCTGTATTGGTTAACCCATTCGCCGGGTCGATTGAGTGTCTTCTCCTCTAGAAACCGAGCTGCAAATAGAGAAAGTTCTTTAAAGTCAGAGCTTTCAATAAAATTGTTTACCCATTGCCGTAACCGCTTTAAGGTAGGGGAAAGGGTTTTGCGCTGCAGAGAGGGATTTTCAAAGAGCTGAATCAACTCGTGAATTGCGTTGAAATGACGAGCCACTTCCCAGTTGTTCACCAGAATGTAGCAACTGCGCTTCAGCGTATTCTTAAACTCTTGCTCATTGTTGGCAAATAAAATAACGTGAAGCGCAGGGATGGTATCAGAGCTGGTGGAATCTCCGTGATCAATAAACAGTCGGCTAAACTCCTCCAAAACATCCTGGGGCGGCCAGCTGTTAACAATTTCAAGCAGAAAGTTGAAGATTATTTGCTGAGCTTGGCTGATATTTAGCCCAGATTTTCGACTAGAGTCATCGGACCGGGGTGAACGATTACTCGACACGGTTTCCTTAATCATGCCAGTGAATATTTCAGGAACTCTCAACACAGACTCATGGGATCTCGCTAGTCTCCCTTATGGAGTGGGTTTCCCCAAGCAGAGATTTAGGCTGCCTAGGAGAGTGAAGAATTTGATCAGGTATAAAATAGTACTCCAATCATAGATTCAAAACTCTCCAGCTCATCATAAGAATTTGACAAGAAATGCCTGAAATTTAGAGTCCATAAGGGTAAGAAGGTTCTTCTTAAGCCCATATGCGGACAACCGATCGACAACACCTAGTTTGATTTTTTCCACTCAGGACACCTTTTAATTACCTAAAGGGGTAGACACAGTTGATCCTTCCGTACCTTCCGTGCATCTGGCTGATTGCTGAATGCACAGAATAGAATCTGCACTGGCTAGTAAAATTCCGCAAGTTTGTCGGCTCTTGTTAGAAAATTTAACTTGAAATTTTGAAGAAGGAACAGGCGGTAGCATTCTTTGCCGAACAGGCTCCTATCCTTCAGGTGCTCAAATAGGCCAACCCAAAGAAATCGGCATAGGTCGCCAACACAGTTCTTGAATCGTTAAAAGGTATGGGGGCGGAGGGACTCGAACCCTCACGACCGTTTCAGGTCAACGGATTTTCATTCTCCCGCAGCTTTCGCTGCTGCCAGCCCATTAGCGCTGTCTCTATCAGAGACTTCTCCAAAGGCGGCTTTGAGAATTGGACCCTCCCTTTACCCTCGACTTAACGTTAGGGTAGCTCCCGTCGGGCCTCTGCACCTTCCGCTCAACAGACTTGTTGAAGCGGCTTGGCTCAGGATTGCCATGTCTGATGCGAACTTCGCAGGAAAACGCTGGGTTTTCCGTTCAGAGTTAGGTTTCCCTGAGTTTGAGAGCAGTCACTTGACAAATTTCTCTGCCAAGGCTCAGTTTTCTAAGTCCGTAGCGTCTACCATTCCGCCACGCCCCCAGGTTAGGTTGCACGTTGGGACTAAACCCAAAGCACAGTGTCCTATTTGAGCATCAACTGGGCTTCTGTGCAACTACTTCGTAGCGCATTGTTATACGATGCGCTTCCTTTTGAAGGGGCAAAGCCTCGTAGAACGAGCGTAGTTCGCTGATGGTAGCCATTCAAAAAACGAATTAATCTTCAGATGCAGACGCTCCAAAATTGTCGAGTTCTGCCCCTAGAATAGGGACGGAGCACCTTGACTGAACCAGTCCAAGGCTCCAACAGCAGAGCTATAGATTTTAATCAATATGACTCTCTCGAACGATCTAGTCCTTGCCGGAACTCTCTACGCAGCTCTAGCGGGAGCTTATCTTCTGGTCATTCCCTTATTTCTGCTGTTGTACTTGAAGAACCGCTGGTACACGGCTGGCTCTGTAGAGCGAACCTTCTACTACGCACTGGTGTTTGTCTTTTTTCCGGGCATGTTGTTGCTAAGTCCGTTTCTCAATTTTCGGCCCCAACCCCGGAGTATCAAGGGTTAGCAACCTGTGGATCCAGCAAAAAACGCTATAGTAAACAGGCTGGATAAAGAGCGGTGTAGGCATGCGTCGGATTGACGTATTGGGTGTTGGCTTTGGGGTCTTTTTGGCGGGGGGAGCAGTTTATCTAGCCCTCAACTTGCTGGGTTTAGATGCTCTCTCTGCTGGTATCTGGAGTCAGGTTGTTTTGGTGGGCGGCTTGATCGGCTGGCTAGTCACTTATCTGAGTCGGGTGCTGAGTCAGAATATGACTTACAACCAGCAGGTTAAGGACTATGAGGACGCCGTTTTGCAGAAGCGGTTGGCAGAGATGTCTCCTGAGGAACTAGCTGCTCTACAAGCAGAAATTGAAGCGGATCAGTCCCAGCCCAAAGGGTAGATACCGTAGACTTAGGGCTGGTCTTGGTCTAGAGTGCTCTATTGGACTCTTGTATACCCGTAGGGCGAATGACCACTGTTTCTGAACGCTTCCAGACACTGCGCGATCGCAACGAATGTGCGTTGATTCCCTTTATCACTGCTGGCGATCCGGACCTGGCAACGACGGCTGAAGCGCTACAGATCCTCGACCAGCAGGGGGCTGACCTCATCGAGTTGGGAGTGCCCTACTCTGATCCGTTAGCAGATGGTCCTGTGATTCAGGCTGCCGCCACTCGTGCCCTACAGCGAGGGGTCAAGCTGGACGATGTGCTTGCCTTAGTGAAGGAAGTGAGTCCTAAACTGCAAGCTCCCATTATTCTTTTCACCTACTACAACCCCATTTTGAATCGGGGCATTGAGCAATTTTTGAAGGACATTGCAGAGGCTGGAGCGGCGGGACTGGTTGTGCCCGACTTGCCTCTAGAGGAAATTGAGTCTTTGCTCAGCCATGCCACTGCGGCAGGTATTGAGGTCATTTTGCTTGTGGCACCGACCTCACCAGAAGAGCGTATTCGTGCGATCGCAGATCAGGCTCAAGGATTTATCTATCTCGTCAGCGTCACTGGCGTCACTGGAATGCGTACTAACTTACAGACGCGGGTTCACGACCTACTGACGTCGCTCAAACAGACAACCTCGAAGCCTGTTGGCGTTGGCTTTGGAGTTTCTGGAGCCGATCAGGTACAACAGCTGAAAGACTGGGGTGCAGATGCAGTTATCGTCGGCAGCGCCTTTGTTAAACGCCTAAGCGAACGGCCTCCTGCCGAAGGACTGCAAGAAATTGGTCAGTTTTGCCATGACCTCAAAGCAGCTTTGGCCCAGTAGATACCTTGCTGCTCTTGCGGTGACTTGCTACCTTGTTGGGCTCTTCTGCAAACCAAGGCTTCGTTAAGCCTGTCCTAACGATGATTCTAGAGGGTGGTTCTAGTCAGCTATTAGCGGTTGTTTAGGGATTTGGGTTTCAAACTAACCTAATTACGGTATTATCACCTAAAACTTAACTGTCTTTCTCAAGAGAGTTGACAACTGATGTAGGGCGATTGCGGAGATCTTGGGGAGATCTTTGAGGTGGCAGTCAACCAAGAGTCGCTGCAATGCAGAGTCTCTTTGGTTTTCGTGCGACTTTCAACCCTTTGAACGTTAACCCAAGGCAAGGGCAATAGCGGGCTGCTTTCTCTGACCCTAAGTATTGTTTGTGTCTTTCAGGGTGACTCAGGACATCGCAGGGTGTTCCGGAGTCTTGCTAAACGGAGTTTCTGTAGTCTATTTCTCAGCTCAAGTGAAGCCTATCAGGACATTTTTGAGATATGTCGGCCTGTTTCTGCTAGCTGGATTTCTTAGTTTGAGTCTGGCTAGTTTAGGTGCTTGGCAACCCCTCCAAGCTCAAGTTTCAGTGGTAAACCAGGCATCAGCCAGCTTCGGTGATGGCTCAAGTTTGAATAGGACCACTTCAAACCAAACGCGTTTTCAGGTAGCCGGATCTGCTGCCCTACGAGTTATCAAGACCTCAGATCGGCAGGCTGCGGAACCGGGAGATGTGGTTGTCTATCGCTTGCTGATCGAGAATACCGGCGCGGTAGACGCCCAGAACGTAGTCATTACGGATCAGTTGCCTTTGGGCCTGACCTACGTGCAGAACTCGTTGCAGTCGAGTCCTCTCCCCCCAATTGGTACCAATGCGGCAGGTCGCACAATCGAGGTTAGCTTTGCTGCCTTGCCGCCCCGCGTGCCCCTAACCATTGCCTACGCGGCCCTTTTAACCCCCGATTCAGTGCGTGGATCAGGGCGAAACGTAGCCCAGGTCGCGGCCACTGGGTTGGCCCCTGTTAGCGATGCCTATCAACTCGCGATTCGTCCGGGTATTCTCTCGGACTGCGGCACAATCTTGGGCCGCGTCTTTGTCGATAAAAACTTTGACGGAGAACAGCAGCCTGGTGAACCAGGTGTTCCCAATGCTGTGGTGTTTTTGGACAACGGGAACCGGATTGTCGCGGACCCAGAGGGGATGTTTTCAGTCCAAAACGCGGTGTCTGGAAACCGCGTTGGCACCCTGGACCTAAGCAGCTTGCCCGGATACACCCTGGCTCCGAACCTCTACCGCATTTCTGATAACAGCCAATCTCGTCTGGTGCGTTTGTCACCGGGAGGACTGGCCCGTATGAATTTTGCCGTGACACCGACCTTTGGGGAGGGACAGCCCTAATGTACCTGCCAACTGGTATGAAATCCTGGAAACTCACTTTGGCGCTTTTGGGGCTATGGAGCTTAGCATTACCTGCTCGAGCCGACAAAGCGCCCACAATTCCTGCCCTAGAAGTGGCTTCTCAAACTGCTGATAGCTCGATTGGAGGGGATCGTTTACTCAGCAATCAATCTTTTGGCCTGGGATTTTCCAACACGCTTGATCTAGATAGCGTCAATTTATTCCTGCAAGCACCGCAACGGCAGGGGGACATCCGCATTCGGCAGTCGGCTGATCAGCAATCCACTATTTTGGACTTGAGGCCGTATCGTTCTAGAACTGAGCAAGCGTCAGCGGTAGATACTCGTCCTCAGACCCCGTTTTTTGCTGAGGGGCCAGAGAACACCGATCCCTTAACGCCGGATCTCCCTCGAAGCTATCCGGCCAATTCTGAGCAAATCGTGCCGCAGCCCCTTTTAGAGGGTCCACTCCCTTCTGTGGAGGACGCCCCCCGGCTAGAGGTCTTTCCGGTGGGAGAACCGCGAGTGCCTGCCGATGATCGCTCGACGATTGCGATCGCAGGTCGTATTCTTTCCCCCACAGGCGACCTCATCGATCAAGATGTGGTAGTGACGCTTACGAGCAGTGACGGTGAGTTTGTCACTGCTGACTATGACTCCGACCGCGTTGGTTTCCAAGTTTTGGCTCGTCGGGGCCAGTTCCAAGTACCGCTCAAATCAAGCCTGACGGCTCAGCCTGTCCGGATTCGGGCAGCGGTCGATGGCTGGGCAGCGAGAGGTCTTGATCAAACTGCTTCAGCCGCGTTGTACCCAGAACTGGAGGCCTACACTCAGGTCGAGTTCACCACGTATCTACGGCCTTCTCTGGTTTCCGGGATAGTGGAATTTCGCCTAGGGCCTGGCGGCAGCGACTTTTGGGATGGTTTCCGCAATTTTCTAAACCCTGATCAAATTGGCACTACCCGCGCCGACTTGGATGCAGCGGTTTTTGCCACTGGGGCCATAGGTGAGTGGCTTTTTACGGGAGCTTTTGATAGCGATCGCGCCCTTAACGACCGCTGTGACCACAACGGCCTTTACCGGGATGTGCAGTTCTGCGAACAAACCTACCCGGTCTATGGCGACAGTTCTGAAACCGATTTTCTGACACCCTCCATCGACAGCTTCTACGTCAAGTTTCAGCGCGACTCTAGCCAATTTGGGGCCGAAGCTGACTACTTCATGTGGGGCGACTACAACACTTTCGAGTTCAGCCGCGCCTCCCAAGACTTCACGGCAACTGCGCGTCAGCTCCACGGCTTTAAGGGCAACTTTAGCCTTGGTCCGGTGCAGTTGACGGCCATGTACGCCAATAACCTGCGTCCCTTTCAGCGCGATACGATTGCACCCGACGGTACCAGCGGCTATTACTTCCTCTCTCGTCGGCTGCTACTACCGGGAAGTGAAGACATTTTTGTTGAAACGGTTGAGTTAAACCGACCAGGTACGGTCGTTGAGCGAAAACTGTTGGTTCGAGGCATAGACTACGAGATTGACTACGACCGAGGCAGCCTGCTGTTTCGCCAGCCAATTTTGCCTGTAGATATCAATCCATTAGGGACGTCTTTACAGCGACGAATTGTTGCCACTTACCAGGTAGATGGGGCCGAAACCGGGGGCAATCTCTATGCGGGCCGGGTGCAATACAACTTTGCCTACGGCTTTGACCAGCCTAGTTGGGTTGGGGCAACGCTTCTGAGTCAGGACGAAGGCACGCAAGACTTTACCCTGATCGGTGCAGACCTGCTGATACCCTTAGGCGAAAACGGTCAACTGATTGGTGAAATCGCTCGCTCCTCCTTAACATCACCGGGCGTTGACCTGCAAGGAGAAGCTTACCGACTAGAGGCCAATGGCACCCTTTTCGGCAGTGTGCTGGGCCGTGCGTATCTACGCTCAGCAGGCAGCGGCTTTCGCAATACAGCAACGACCTCCTTCCGACCCGGCCAAACGCGTTGGGGGGCTAGCATTACCGCTGGTTTAAGCCCCACGACCCAGGTCCGGGCGCAGTTTGATCGAGAAACCAATACAGGCGTCACGCCTCAAGTCCTGACAACGGCTGCCGCGTTGCTCAACCCTGGTCAAGAGGCTGGACCTGGGGCAGTGGTGGACAATACCCTCAACACCTACAACCTGGGACTGGAGCAGAAAATTGGGACTGCGACTCTAGGGGTAGATTGGGTCAACCGAACTTTGAGCGATCGCATTGTTGGGATTAACCGCAGTGCGCATCAAATTGTGCCTCGGCTTTCTGTGCCGCTAGGCCTTAACCTCACCTTTAATGCCCAAAGCGACATTAACTTGACCTCCGATGTGGTTCCCCTATATCCCTCTAGGACGGTCTTCGGCCTAGATTGGGCTGTGGAGCCTGGTGTCACGCTGCGGTTAGCCCAACAGTTTGTTTCAGGAGGTGGGGGAATCCTCCCAGGCTCTATCACAAGCCTTGATGTGCTCACCGACTATGTTCTGGGAGAAAATACGTCTCTTACCAGCCGCTACTCCATTCTCAATGGCTACAACGGACTGACTGGACAAGGTGCCATCGGACTGAATCACCGTATTCCCATTGCCCCCGGTTTAAGAGCCACGCTTGCATTTGAGCGAATTTTTGGCGATGCCTTTAACACGACGCTGACGGGCCAACAGTACGCTCAGCCCTACGCAGTGGGCTATGGAGCGACTGCTTTGGGCTTGCAAGCGGCCACCTCCTATGCGGTGGGCTTGGAATACACCGACAATCCAGCTTTTCAGGCGAGTACTCGGTTTGAGTATAGAGATTCATCAGCAGGCTCTAACTTCCTCTTTAGTGCAGCGGCAGCAGGTAAGGTCAATGAGTCTATTACGGTACTGGGGCGGTATCAGCAAGGGAACTACGCGAACCAGTTCATTACCGACCGCTTGGGCGACACCATCGACCTCAAGCTAGGTGCAGCCTATCGAAACCCTGCTAGCGACCAATTTAACGGTTTGCTGAGCTACGAGTTTCGGCAAAACCCGGCTACCACGCCAGACACAATTCTGTCTGGTGTGAGCAGTGGCTCTAGCGATCACACGTTGGCCCTAGAAGGTATCTACGCTCCTAATTGGCAGTGGGAGTTTTACGGCAAGTATGCGTTCCGCTACGGCCAGACTGACCTTGCCAATAACTTGGGCGTTTCCAGCGCTATTCACCTGGCTCAGTTGAGGGCGGCGTATCGCTTTGCCTATCAGTGGGACATCCTGGGAGAGGCGCGTTGGATTGGGCAGCCCTCTGCCAGTTACAGCGAGGTGGGCCTGGCAATGGAACTGGGTTACTATCTCACACCGGATCTTCGTCTTGGGGTTGGATATAGCTTTGGTAGTGCCAATGATGGATCGTTCGCGGGCAGCGGCTACCGCTCGGCCAGCGGCCCTTACTTGGGAATCACGTTAAAGGTCAACGAGTTGCTTAACGGGTTTGGCTTACAGCAAGTGGCTCCTGCCCAGCAGCGCGAGTCCTATGTTGAGGCCAGTAGTCCAAGTGGGGTAGAGGATTCGCCCCTTGAGGGTGATCCATCTGTCACCCCTCCTGGCACTTCATCCTCAAGCGATGAAAGCTTGCCCTTGATAGACAACACGCCAGTGCAGGGAGGAGCGCAGTAGACATGAACACTTTGCATCGTTTCAAAGCGTGGATCACGTTGCTGCCCAACTTGCTGCTTTGTTTGGGGGTCGCCGGAGATGCGATCGCACAAGAAAGCCCCTCTACTCCCTTGGCTTCGGAAGCTCCAGCCCTACAGGTCACAGTTAACTCGCCTCTAGATGGCCCTATTCAGCCCGATGAGGCGCTAACCCTGCGCGAAGCTTTGGAGTTGGTTAATGGCACCCTGCCTGTCGCTGCCCTCAGCGAGGTAGAAAGGGGATTGGTGCAGCCAGCGGTAGGGGGTTCGCAAATTGGATTTGCGCTGCCGCCAACCGATACCGTCATTGAACTGCAAGCCCTGCTCCCGGCCATTACCGCAGCTAATACCACACTAGATGGCACCACCCAATCCGGGTACGGTGATCGAGATGGCGTCTATCCCGGTATTCCTGTCCCTGTCGTTAGCCTAACTCCGGCCCCTGGTGTTGAGGTTCTGCGGGGTCTTACGGTCGCCGCTGACGAAGTCACCATTCGAGGGCTGGCGCTCTACGGCTTCACAGCTATTAACCATCGGGCTACTCAGACCACGCCCCCGACAGACATTTTTATTAGTACCGCGCCGCCTCAAGTCGATGCTGCTCCTGGGGCTCCCCCTGTGACCTATTTCGACACCCGCCAGAGTGAAACTGCGGTGCAAGGCACTGTGTTGGAACTTAACTGGCTGGGCATTACCCCCGACGAACGAATTCCCCCTGTCCGCTCGGCGTTTGGGGTGTCGGTCTTTAATGGGGTTAATACTCTAATTCAGCAGAACCGTATTCAGCACCACGAGGGCAGTGGGGTGATCACGGCAGTCCGAGCTGAAGGGATGACCTTGGCCGATAACGTGATTGTCGGCAACGGGGTCGCTGGAATGCCAGATGCCGTGCGGCTAGAAGGCAAGGTTGCAGGGGCGAACATCCAAACTAACTTGATCTGTGGCAACGACGGCAGTGGCCTTTATTTGTTTAAGCCGGAAGGGGCTACGACAATTCAGGGCAACGATATTCGCTTTAATGGACGGCGCTTTGAGCGGGCGGCAGTCTACCTTATGGGCAGCGGACATCAAGTGACCGATAATGCCATTGGCTACCAGCCAGGGCCAGGGGTGGCGGTCGCTGCATACCCGCAGAGCGATCGCAACTTGATTCTCAATAACCAGTTTGCCGCCCTCGACGGCCTCAGTATTGACCTGGTTACCCAGCAAAATGCGGGTGTAACAGCCTTGCAGAAAGCGGATGGCCCCAACCCACCCCGCAATTCCCGCTTCCGGCGTTTGGAAACGGCTAATGGAGCCATTAACGCGCCCACTTTCCCAACCTATACCTTCACTCGGGAAAATGGTCAGGCTGTACTCACTGGACAGGCCGACCCAGGTAGCGAAGTTGACTTTTACCGGGTTATTGAAGAAGACGGGGTTTATGGGCCACTCGCTAATCCTCTAGGGACAGTCACGGCTGATGCCGAAGGTCGCTTTAGCTGGACTTGGACGAATCCTGAGGGGCTTTGGGTCAGTGCGATCGCAACCGACCCTACCTACGGCACCTCTGAGCCTTCTCCTGCTGTACAGGTACCCGCTGCCGATGGGACACTTCCCGAACGCGTTGCTCAGCAGCCTTACGTGGCGACCTGTGAACCTCCTGCGCCCGAACCGCCTCCTGTCGCTGCAACACCGCCAATCCCCGAACCGCTGCAGTTGAGGGTGCCTCGCAATATTCACTTTGCTTTAGATCGCTCCAATATCAGCGCCGAAAGTGCTGCCGTTCTCAACCAGATTGCCACGGTACTGCTTGAATATCCCTTCCTAGTTGTCGAGTTGCGGGGCCACACAGACCCCCGCGCCAGTACGTCTTACAACCAAGCTCTCAGCGAGCGGCGCAGCCGGGCAGCACGGGAATATCTTCAGCGTAAGGGCATTGCACCAGAGCGGATGCGTATTGTGCCCCTAGGGGAAAGCCAGCGGGCAACTAGCGGCAGTAACCGGGTAGATTACGCCCGCGATCGCCGGGTTGAGTTTATCTTCCAAGACACCCGAGGTCTTGACATCATTTTTGAGAGCCAGGAAACAGACCTCCAGGTGGAATAGGCACCTTAG
>DATNQF010000188.1:0-23215 GCA_036702855.1 Trichocoleus sp.
ATTAGGGTTTAGAGCGGCAATGGAAACATCAAAGCGAACTTGGTCGTTGCCCTTGCCAGTACACCCATGAGCGACTGCATCTGCACCGTACTTTTCAGCGGCTTCAACGAGCGCTCTGGCAATCAGGGGTCGAGCGAGTGCCGTTGAGAGGGGATAACGGTTCTCGTAGAGAGCATTGGCCTGAATGGCGGGGAAAGCATAGTCGGTGATGAACTCTTGGGTTAAATCAGCCACCAAGGATTCAACTGCGCCTGCAGTTAGCGCTTTTTTACGGATGGGTTCTAGTTCATCGCCCTGGCCTAAATCTGCTGCCAGGGTGATAACTTCCTTTACACCCCACTCGTTCATTAAATAAGGAATACAAACGGTGGTATCTACCCCGCCGGAGTACGCCAGTACGACTTTCTCAGCACGACCCATGATTCTTTGACCTGCTTAATCCAATTACACAAGCGTTTTATTATCTATCGTTTTGCGATCGCAACTGTGATCCTTTTACAAAATCTGCTGACATTTCTCTGGCAAGCTGAAGCGCTCTGACAATAGCAAATTAGGTGGGTTCACGCTAAAGTTCGCCGCTGACTTGGATAAACAGGGTGCGTGGCCTTGGCCCATCAAGTTCAATAAACAGCACAGATTGGTATGTGCCCAACGCCAGCTTTCCCGCCACAATCGGGATCACTTCGCTGGTGCTCAGGGTCATCGCCATCAGATGGGAGTGAGCATTTTCAGGCTCATCCGGTGGCACGTCGCGCAGGTGCAGATCGTTGTGTAGGTACTTGTCGGCAGGTGGGGCCAGCTTTTGAAGGTAATGTTGGATGTCGATCAGCAGGCGTTCTTCGTACTCATTAATTGCGAGGGCAGTCGTGGTATGCCGAGAAAAAACGAGCACCTGCCCTGCTCGAACTTGCGTAGAATCAACGAAGTCCTGAACTTTTGCCGTGATGTTGTAAATGCCAATGGAATCGTGAGTTGGCAGATCAAGCAGAGTATGAAAAATGGCCATTGTGATTCAGATGAGCACGCTGCTGAACCATTATGGCCGGATGGGGTGCTGCTGCGCCTACTGCTCTTGCACTAGCCGCAGATAGTTCTGCTGAAGCTGAATATTGTCCTCGGTAATTTTATCGGACAGATCTTTTTCGGCATTACTCAACCGCTGCCAGAACGCTGCCGATCGCTGTAGGGTGATGTACTCCTGCCAAAGATGCCTGAGCATTTCTGCCATTTCTGCATTTTCGGCTTCTAGTACAGGATAAAGTTCCTCAAATTGCTCTTTAGCCTGGCGATGGGTCTTCACATCTTGGGCCAGTGCGATCGCACCTTTTAGAGCGGTTTTAGAAGCATTTGGAGGGTTGGACATAGCTACGCCTTAGAATTCAGCAGGTCAGTGTTCGGTGAGGATTCAACGGAGCCACAGGCCGTCTGGTGATTCAATGCACCCTATAGCACCTGCAACTCATAGTGATACAGGTCTAACCACACCATCCTCTATATATATGCACATTTCAGTTTCATGCTGGGCTAACTCATCAGGAAGTCACTCGAAGGCTTTATAGAGCTTGATTCCAAGCCCCTGTCTGATTGCTCCTCTCCTATGCCTCCAAAATGTGTCTAAAGCCGTAAGCGGCTTCTGACTCAGTTCATTAGGGTGGAGAAAGTTGCCTTTGCCTATGCTTTTAACGCCTCATCATGAATCGCAATACTCTAGCTTTCAGCTTGTTGCTTCTGATTGCAACGCTGGTGTTTTCACCCTTTGGCATCCTGGCATTTTTGTTGCTGTTTTTGTTGCTGTCGGCAACAGTATACTTACTGAGTGTTCTTTTCTCACCAACGGCTAACTCTAGCGGCTCAAAAACTGCTTCGGGAACCGAGCAGCCTGGTGGCTAGCCAAAAGCCCTGCTGTAGCATTTAATGCATTCTCTAACCTCATTCCAAATCTCAGAAGAGCTAGGGTTGGCTACATCACACACCATTAGCTGATCCACATCACAACTCATTAGCGATAAACCTGGTGTAATACCCCCAAGGGAAGTAAAAAACTCTTGGGGTTACCCTGTTGCTGCCTATTAAGTTCTATGGGTTAGGTGGGCAATCTATGAGTATACTTCAGAGAAAAAGCGGCGGGTAGCGCCTACTCTGAGTCCCTGATATCGCAACACTTACCCAACTAGGCACCCGATTTAGAGCGACACGTGGGCTTCACGCATGTTTAACGCCACTGAAATTCTCATTTCCGACTTCGTTGATAAGCTGCGAGCTGGGTATCACCGCACCTACGGTGGTCTCAAGCCCGACTACGAAGACATCATTGCTTGGGCCGGGAGCATGGCCCTAGAAAACATTGCCAACAGCGATGCGCTCTATCACAACGTTGAGCACACGATTTTGGTCGCTTTGGTTGGTCAAGAAATCCTGCGGGGTAAACACATCCGGGAAGGGGGTGTTACCTGTGAAGATTGGCTACACTTCATTATTTCTTTGGTGTGCCATGACATTGGCTATGTCAAAGGAGTTTGTCGGTCCGACAAAGATCGTGATCATCTCTATGCAACTGGAAAGGGCGAGGAGATGGTGCACTTAGCGCCAGGCGCATCCGATGCTTCCCTCACGCCGTATCACGTAGATCGGGGCAAGCTCTTCATTGAGGAACGCTTTGGTGGCAACCGCATTATCAAAGCTGAGATCATTAAACGCAACATAGAACTCACCCGCTTCCCGGTTCCCAAAGAAGAGGACCATCAAGATGTCATCGACTTTCCTGGCCTGGTAAGGGCAGCAGATTTGATTGGACAGCTGAGCGATCCCCGCTACCTGAAGAAGATCAGCGCCCTCTTCTACGAATTTGAAGAAACCGGGCAGAACAAATATCTTAAATACGAGCATCCGGGCGACCTGCGGCGGAACTATCCCAAGTTCTACTGGAACGTAGTTCACCCTTACATTCAGGACGGGCTGCGCTACCTATCTCTTACCCAGGAGGGCAAGCAGATTATTGCTAACCTGTACTCTAATGTATTTATGGTGGAGAACGAGAGAACCATTGTTCCCACCTAAGCGCTTATAGAGTGGGCCTATGAACTGGTGGCAAAAACTAAGGCACAATCGGCTTGCCCAACTGGGAGCCGTTTTGCTGGTTCTAATGTATGTGGTTGCGATCGCAGCCGGTTTCTTCGCACCCTACGATCCCTACGAGTCTCAGGCGAACGGTTCGTTACTTCCGCCGACCACAATCTACTGGCGCAATCAGGAAACGCGGCAGTGGATCGGCCCTCACGTATATCCCACCACTCAGGGGCCAGTCGAAATTGAGACGGGCGATCGCAAGTTAACCGTCGATTTTGAAGAACCTTCACCCATTCGTCTGTTTACGAAGGATGCAAAGGGAAGATTCCACTTCTTTGGCACAACTGGGCCGGGCCGATTGAACCTGCTGGGAACCGACGAACAAGCGCGGGATCAATTCAGTCGCTTGATTCACGGCAGCCGCATTAGCCTCAGCGTAGGGTTAGTGGGTATTGCCATTTCCTTTCCCATAGGCATGCTCGTTGGAGGAATTGCTGGCTATTTTGGCGGGCTCACGGATGCCACCCTGATGCGCCTAGTGGAAGTGATTATGACGATTCCCAGCATTTATTTACTGGTGGCGCTCGCAGCTGTGTTGCCTCCTGGCCTAAGCAGTAGTCAGCGTTTTTTGCTGATTGTGTTAATCACTTCCTTCATTGGCTGGGCTGGACTGGCCCGCGTTATTCGGGGACAAGTTCTGTCGATTAAAGAACGAGATTTTGTTCAGGCCAGCAAGGTTATGGGCGGACGTGCCTTTTACATTGTGGTACGCCACATTCTGCCGCAAACGGCTACCTACGGTATTATTGCCGCCACGCTGGCAGTGCCAGGATTTATCTTGTCAGAGGCCGTTTTGAGCTTCATCGGCTTGGGAATTCAGCAACCAGACGCCTCCTGGGGTAACATGCTGACCCTGGCAACCAATGCATCAATTTTGGTGCTACAACCCTGGCTAGTCTGGCCTCCCGCACTTTTGATTGTTGTCACCTCTCTGGCCTTTAACCTACTCGGTGATGGTCTACGGGATGCTCTTGATCCCCGCACCCTCAAGCAATAGGAAAGCCAATGGCGAAAGGTGTGTTTTCTACCAACCTCTTCAGTGACCCCCTACTAGGGGGTTGGCACATTCTAAGAGGACTATTAGTGGGTCTGTTGGTCCTGAGTTTAGTGGCTTGCAGCGGCTTTAAATCCGCACCACCAACCTCAGTGATTGAGCAGGCCGTAGTCCAACAGTTTGAGCAGACTCAGCAGGCTTTGCAGAAGCAGCTGTTTTCCTCAAAGTCTGCTCCGCCAGCTCTTCAAATCGGCCATATTGACGTAGACCGCACTCAGCGTACCTCTGGCGATCAAACAACTTACCGCATTCAAGGTACCTATACGCTGTCGGGCAAGTCACTCAGCCGATCTCTGCGTCAGATCCGCAACCCCTTTGAAATTTATTTGCAAAGTCAGGACAAGGGCCAGACTTGGTCCCTGTTGCCTCCCAAAGGGTAAAAACAACCTTAAGATTGCCGGATTTGCTGTTTAGAGCACCTGCAACTCACAAAGCGTCATTGAGAATATAAGCGAATACATGACAACGGATCTCCAGATTTAGGGGGATTGGATATGTCTGATAAGAGCCTATGCCTTGACCTGGATTGTCCGATTCAATTTGTCCTAGCCCTGATTGGTAGCAAGTGGACTATCCTAATTTTGCGGGAACTCTTTTTGGGAAATCGACGCACTAATGAGTTTCTGTCAGCTTTGCCTGGCATTAGCACTAAAACCTTGACCGCGCGCCTTCGTGAGTTGGAAAGCTATGGATTGGTTGAGCGACGAGTATTTCCAGAGGTGCCGCCCCGAGTAGAATACTCCCTCACCAGTAAAGGGCGAGAAATTCAGCCCATTATGGCGGCACTGCATACAGTGGGCCAACAGTGGATGAGCCAGGAGGTGTGCGCGTGCCCAGTGAATTCTGTCTATCCAGTAAAGGCGTTGTGAGTTCCCAGTGTCTAGGGTTTAGTCCAGAAAACTGAGTGAACTTGCTAGACTTAACTGCTTTCTACCTTGAAAAACCAAGTTAATTCTCAACTCTGTGACCCGGATTGACTGGGGCAGTACGATGCCTTGAGGCGCTACGACGCTGTAATCGGTGTCGTACTTCATAAGTGAGTAGCAGCAAGACTCCCAGTACAAGCGGCAGAAAATAATAGATAGCTCGATAAACCAGTAGTGCGCTGAGCAGAGTATCTGAGGTGAGAGGAGGGGAAAGCAGCATTATGAGAACTGTCTCAAAGACGCCTAACCCACCTGGAACGTTGCTGATGATGCCAGCCAATAAGGCAGTTAGATAGATGCTAAAGAAGACGAAATAGCTGGGGACTGCTTGGTGGGGCAGAAGCACATAGAGAACTGCTGCTGCCAAGCTCCAATCGCACGAAGTGATGATAATTTGAGCCAGGGAAAGCCGTAGAGGCAGATGGGGCAAACTCCAGTCTCCAACCCTAAAAGGCTTTTGACGAAGGGCACTTAAGAGTAGGTAGGCTGTGATTCCCCCCAGAAAAAGCAGGCCAATTGGTTGGACTGAGTCGAAGGGTAGGTGCAGCAGTTTGGGTGCCGACAGGGGTTGGAGGGTAAATACCAGTCCGCCTACCGCAAAGAGGCCAATCCAGAAACTCACGTTGCAGAAGGCAACAATTTGCGCAACCTTTCCAGTAGAAAGCCCCCAAGTAGCATAGAAGCGGTAGCGGACAGCGCTGCCACTCAGAAGAGCCATGCCGACACTGTTGCTGATTGCGTAGCTAATAGCGGCTACCAACGCCGTTTTTCGATAGGGCAACGGGTGGCGGGCGTAGCGAACAGCTAGCGTATCGTAACCTGTAAGAAAAAGGTAGTTGAGTGCCGTGAATCCAACGGCTGTTAGGAGAGACAGGGGAGCGATCGCACGAATGTTGTTGAAGATTTCCTGGGCACCGTACTTGCGAAATTCCGATGCGATCGCCCAAGCTGATAGGCCAAATAGTATAGCCGTCATCCAAACCCCAATTTGCACCTTCCGGCTCGGCACGCTTGGCTTGCCTCCTGGCTTTCGGTCACTTTCAGTGTAAGGAGGGTGACTTTGGACAACAAGGACAACCTATCTTAGGGAGTAAGAGGTTCTGGTTGTTAAAACTGCAAACCATTCTAGGTTTCAGTAGGAGGATAGGGCGAACGCTCAAGCCCTTGGTCGGCCCAAGAACGGGGATCTTCGAGGGGTTCCAGGTGAGTCATCACATAGGTTCCTGGCAGTATCTCGGCAATTGCTAATTCCAGTTCCTCACACAAGTGATGTCCCTGCTGAACTGTCCACACGCCTGGAACTAACACATGGAAGGTGACAAAGCGCCGCGAACCAGCGACACGGGTTTTTAAAGCGTGAAATTGAATTCCTTGAGCGTCATAAGTTGCCAGCAGGCTGTTAATTTTCTGGCGCTCTTCGGTTGGAATGGCACTGTCCAATAGACCGGACCCAGTTTCTTTCAGAAGCCGAAATCCGGCCAAAAGAATATTGACTGCTACGAGGAGCGCAATCAGGGGGTCTAGCACCAACCAACCTGTTAGCTTCACAAGTAGGATAGCCAGCACAACCCCAACAGAGGTCCAGACATCCGTAAGCAGATGGTGAGCATCTGCTCGTAGCGTGATTGAGCGCAGCCGATTGCCAGCCTGTAGCAGCACCCAAGCTACAACACCATTGATTACTGTAGCGACCAGCGAGAGCAATAACCCTAAGCCTAACTGTGCTAGGGGCTGGGGAGCAAATAGACGTTCCCAGCCTGCGATCGCAATACTAATTGCCGCCACCAAAATTAGAGCGCTCTCCAGCCCGCTCGAAAAATACTCAGCTTTGGTGTGCCCAAAGGGGTGCTCTTCATCTGGGGGCTTAGCTGCAAATGACAAAGCCCAAAAAGCGACTACTGCTGCCACCAAATTAATTCCTGACTCTAGAGCATCCGAGAGCAACCCGACTGATCCTGTAACCCGATAAGCTGCCGTCTTTAAAGCAATCGTGCAAACGGCAGCCACAATCGAGAGAAGGGCGTAGCGACGGGCAGGATTTGGGGTCATGCCATCAGGATACGGCAGAACCTATGCTCCTTTCTGGCCCCTAAGGAGAGGTTTCAGGAAGGTGACCTGCTGGCTTGTTGCTACAAGGCTTATGCCTCAGGGCGCTGCACAGAAATAACAGCAACTTTTGCAACTCTGATGCTGCCTGGAGCATAAGCAATTAAGAGATACTGGCCCGGTTCGAGAGTGCAGTTGATTATAGATTCTCCATAGGCAGATAATAAGCCGTTATCTAATTGTCCAAGCAGTTGGATGTTGGGGTTGTCAAAGTCCAAAGCGTCATCTTTAACCGGTATTTGTTCGAGAGGCACATTGCTCTTGATCACAAATACTTTTTGAGCTTGAACACTGGTATTGATGATTTGAAAACTAACCTTGCCCGCAACCGTCTGTTGAGTGGACACAGCCAATCCCTCTGGCAGGATTTGTACTCCAATGAGGTTGCGAGGAGATCCTGCGTCTGGACTCGGCGCAGAGTTGGCCGGAAAAAGCGGCTCGGCTGGGTTGCCACCACTGGCAGGAGCCTGGGTTGGCTCTGCGGAAATGGTTGTGGGTGACGACTCTGGGGAAACAGCTTCCTCAGAGGGGGGAGCAAAATAGCTGCACCCTGCAAGCAGTAAGAGAGTGCCTGTCGCCAGCGCCACAGGCATCTGAAGTTTCATAGGGTTTCTCCTGAAAAACAGTCAATCGTACGTCAGCTTAGAAACCGGGAGCAAGGAATACACGTCAACTGTGGTAGTCGCTTATCCCTTCAAACTCGTCATGAATTTTAACAGAGTCGTACCCCCTCTATCCGGACATTGATCCTGTGGTCCAGGGCTATCCATGATCCAAGTGATCTAAAGAACAGTGGCTTAAAGACGTTGACCGACTAAGCTCGTTTGTTGTTGCAGCCTCGTTACCTTTCATCACGAGTCGTTAACGCTAGACTGTGAGGAAATGGACACTGGCTCCGTAATTACCCAAGCAAGTGCGATCGCATCTCAGTGATGACTCGCACGCTAAGTAGGTGGCTCCCCTAAATCAAGCAGCCCCATTTCATAGCTTGTGGCTTCTCTACCTCTCTTACGTTCCCTGCTCATGACAGATTCAAATTTGAACCAACCGACTTCTAAAAAACCTATTAATCCTTGGATAGAAGCTTTGCAAACGGTTGGCCTGAGCGTGGTGCTGGCCTTTGGCATTCGCACCTACGTCGCTGAAGCCCGCTACATTCCCTCCGGCTCTATGGAGCCAACGCTGCAAATCAATGACCGTCTGATTATTGAAAAGATCAGCTACGACTTTGAACCGCCCAAGCACGGCGACATCATTGTGTTTTATCCCCCTAAAGCCCTTGATCAGAAGGACGCCTTTATTAAGCGGGTGATCGGCCTTCCTGGAGACAAGGTCGAGGTCAAAGACGGATTGGTTTACATCAATGGGCAAGCTCAAGAGGAGTCTTACATTGCGGCCAAACCCGACTACCAGTGGGGGCCTGCTGAAGTCCCTGCCGATTCTTACCTAGTCTTAGGTGACAATCGCAACCAGAGCTTTGACAGTCACTACTGGGGCTACGTCCCTAAAGAAAACATTTTGGGGCGTGCCGTCTTCCGCTTTTGGCCCCCCGAACGTCTTGGCACACTCAACTAGTGAGCATCCCGGCTCAATTCTGCACTCTTCTGGACACGCTCTATTGAAAAAGTAGCCGCTGTCGAGGAAGTGGCAGGTAGAAAAGTGGAACATTGCGATCGCACTTTACCGCTTTTCCTAAGCTACCTTCGCAGTAGTCTTGATGGGCTCGGCAGATGCGTACCATTACAGTTTGGGGTTTGTTGACAGCAGCGCTTGTGGTGAGTGGACTCACAAGCTACAAAGCCGAGGCGACCTCAGTTGGCACGGCTGCCCCTTCAAGCAGAACATCTGCTCTAGCAAAGCTGCCCAATGACCTGGGTCCTGTCCCCGTCAAAACTTCTGATACTGCCCTAGCGAGTTGGCTGCAAACGGTAAATCGTCAGCAGCTTGATCCAAGTGCTGTGCAACAGCGAGTTCCTACCGAAGCATTGATCACCTGGTTGAAAACTGCCTGGCAACGAGAAGCGGACCCGTCTGAGGTGCTGAGAGCTTTGGAAGCCGCTGGATGGCAGTTTGGGATTAATGACTTTCAATCGGTTGATGTAACAGGTGATGGCCGGACTGAGTGGCTGTTAACCCTGTCGCTAGACCCCAATGATGTACCTTGGGGCCGCCCTGGTGATTTCTGGGTTATTGGAGAAGATGTGTTGTATCGCTTCTTCCAGCCCTCAGACTACTTTCGTGAGCGCACCGAGGCCGATGCTGTCCCGTTGGATCAAGATTTTTCTCTCAGTGCCCCCCAGATTGCAGGAACTCCAGACCTGACTGGGGATGGTATCGCTGATATTGTGTTGCGCCGACAGATGTGTGGAGCGCACACCTGCACCCAAGCTTACTTTGTCCTCAGTGCTCCAGCGGGCGAGATTCAGCAAGTGGTGTCTTCCCAAAAGCGAGAGTTGGACAACTCAGGACAAGCTATCATCCTCTACTACTCGGACCTAGAAGGTCTCACAGATAAAACCGGAGATGGCATAGCTGATCTGGTTTTACATGCAGGTGCGATCGCAAGTGCTGGGGCTGGTTACCAGCGCACCCGCACCGAGGTCTGGGCCTGGAACGGTCAAACGGTATCCCTGGCGCAAACCCAGCTTGATCCAACCCCTTATCGTCACCTCATTCTCTACGAAGCTAATGATCACTTTGCTAAGGGCAACCTGGAGCAGGCCCGCACCCTATACCAACAGGTGATTGAGGATGAAAGCCTGGAGGATGTGCAGTGGGGTGAGGAGTTTCCCAGCAGTTACGACAGTACTGTGCAGTTCGCCGCTTTTCGGCTAGCCTTGATGGGGTTGATGAAGGCTGATCAGAAGGTCGCTAGCCAATGGCAAGGCTGGCTCCGCAGTCAGTACCCCAACACAGCCATTACTGAAGCGGCCCGACAATTGCTAGAACTGTCTGCCAACCAAACTTCGCTAGAAGCCGCTTGCGTTGCTGCTAGAAACTATCTGATCTCCCTTGAGAATCCAGAAGATGATTTTCCCGGCAGGGGGCCGACCGGGCCGCTGCGATATATGGGATACGCTAATCCCTCCCTTCAGGCAGCAGATGTTTGCCCTGAATAGTAGGTGGCGGTAAGGCCAAGCTAGCTGTGCGATCGCACTCATGACACCGCAGCCGATCGCTCAGCCCTCAAGGCCAGATGCAATCAGGTCTACAGTACCTTATGCGTGTATTCGTGCTGCTTAACGTTGTCGTCAGCAGTTACGACATTCTCAGAGTCAAGAAGCCGTTTTTTAGCGGTTGAGTACTGGATGTCGGTGCGGACGGTGCCTACGGGTACCAAGTTCTTAGCAACAGGCCGAGACTTATAGGTGCGCGCTGCTGCGATTACTCGGTCGGTAAACTCGTTGCAGAGTTGCGTTTCTGCCGGAGCCTGCTTCACTAGGGTTGGCCTGCCCTCCGGCAAGATTTCACCCAATGTTGTTCCATGCAAGCTCTTATACGAGGTTGGTACATCTTTAAAGACAGCCTCCAGGTAGGCGGAGGGCACGGGCTCTGCAACAGTAACCTCTCGCATCTCACCTTCGTCTCGAATAAAACAAGTCGCCAGCCCGATGACGATGTAGTCATCGGTAGATAAATCAGGAGCACTGGCTAGAACAGTCGTTGAGGTCATAAGTTTCGTTGCGGAGGCTTGGCATTGAGCTTTCTACCTTGAGTTTGATGATTTCAAGTAAATAAGCGGTTATATAAATTACACCGACTAAAACTTGTCATCAAAACTCGTTGGCACTGCTGCATTGTAGCGTTTTGCCTCTTGTTGCCTGAAAGTCTAATTAGAATCTGTCACAAACAAAAACATGAGAATTTATGAAGGGTAATGGTTGAGATTGATGTCTTCTTTACTTATATCCATACTTCTTTCCGGGAGAATACCCACAGACTTGCTGAACCTTAGCATTTCTGATTGTTTTGTAAGTTGTGACTTCCGTTCTTTTTCGGTCTAGCTTATAAAGCTTTAACGGTAGGATTCCTATACAGGTCCTACTCTATACTTAGCCAACTAAATAACTGACACATCCTAACCCTTCGGACGGAAAGGTTAGCTGGGACACTACGATAACACCAGACTTCAACGGAGGAGTCATTATGGATAGTTCTAAAAGACGTCCTCAAAGAACAAAATTAGATGATTTAAATTACTCTCACAGACGCGCAGCCATTAAGCCTTCCCTGGAGCAAACTGTTGCTGAAATGGCTTTGGGAGAGCAACTCTGGGGATGTGAATCCTTCTCCGACGAAACCCTGAGCAAGGCTGCTTTATCGGCAGCTCAGCACGAACGCTACGCCAGAGCTTTAGTGATTTTGGATTACATTGTTAGCCGCAACCCTTCAGCAGTTAACTATAGCAATCGGGGTCTAGTGCATTTGTGGAGTGGTCGCTTCGAAAGGGCTCTGGCCGATTGCGACTCTGCATTGCAACTCAATCCTAGACTCGATCAAGCTTATAACAACCGAGCTAACTGCTATGTGGCCCTTAATCGGCGGGACGAGGCTGTTGCCGACTACAATCGCGCTGTTGATCTTAATCCTTTTAATGTTCGAGCCCGCGTCAACCTGGGCGTTACTCTAAGAGATCAAGGAAAATACAACGCTGCCCTTGATATTTTTGATGAGGCGCTGCTGTTTCGACAGTTGCCTGAGTATGTCTACACTGAGCGAGGCCGAACCTACCACCTGCGAGGTGACTGGAACTGTGCGATCGCAGATTATCACCGAGCCCTGTCAACGCTAAGCCGGAGCGAGTCTTTGACCGCTGAAAAGCTGAAAAAGCGGGTTCAGGGCTGGCTCGATGAATTGCTCTCTTCCAATTAGGGCAATTGTTCTGTCTACTAACGCTACTCAATTGAAATCGTCTGAGGGCCACCCCCGTTGTGCGGGTTGCCTTGTGAGGATGGGCTGGATGTAGAGGTAGGGGCTGAGCCTCCCTGTTTTTCTAGCCAGCTCTTTACGGGATCATCTGTCATATCGAGCCGCAACAGTCCAGAAACCAGCCCACCCAAGAAGGCCGCTGGATGTCCTACCAACTCGCGCACAACAGGCGTTAATTCATCCAGAAACATGGCTCTCTCCTCAAACCCAAAGCTTCGTTGATAATCCTAACGTGAAATGAAAATTGCGTTTTGCACGAATTGTCTTTTTTTCGTCAGCAAAGCAAATATTGAGATGGCAGAAGAAAAACGAAAGCCATTTTTTCAATGACGCATATTGTCGCTTCAAGTTGGCCTTTAAAGAAAAACAGGGATGTAAAACAAACATCCCTGTTCTGACTATTCCAAAACTTACTGAAACATTAAGGATTGGGACTAGGCTACTATTCCGACCAATCCGACCAAGCAGAGTCTACTCAGGTTTTTTCTCTGGCATCATACACTTGTCAGAGTCACATCCGGCAGGTCCCGCTTCCATGAGTTCCCCAGCATCATAGCGAGACAAGGCACTATGGAAGTCGGTTGTACGACGACGCTGCTGCACTTGAGTCAGCATGGCCTCGTAGGTTGCCTTATCAATAGGCTCAAAGGGTAAGCGAGGGAACGTTTGCAGGTCATCGAAACGAGCCAACAATGCTGCCGAGATGTAGCCTTCATCATTTTGAATTGTGGCGTAGATGCGCTCTGCCAAAGGTTCAATTTCGGCTTCACGCAACTCTACCGTGGCAGAGGTGTTGTGGGTTGTGTAGTGCTTCTGCACCTGCATGTAGAAGTCAAACTGAGCCAGAGCCGAAAACTTCTCGATGGCGATTTCATCAGCTCCAGGCAGATTAGCCCAGGACACTTCTACGGGCAACTCCACCAGCCATTCCGTGCAACGTGGGTCAAACGGGTCATTTAACAGGTTGCCGTTCTCATCCTTGTCAGATTGAGAGGGCACGATTGCATAGCCGTAGTCAATGCAAGCCAACGCCACCGGATCGTTTTTACGGAAGGTGATCCGCCGAATAAAACGCTGTGCTTTGGGCGGGTGCCAACCTGGACTAGCACCGCTGAGTAGCGACTTGGTTCCGGCGGGCTGTACCGTTGTGCAACGATTAGGACGCTTGAGGCCATTGCGATCGCAATAGTCCCACACCACCCGGTGCACGATCTCGCGCCATCGCGTTAGGTAGGCCCGCTCTTTCTCCTTAAACTCAAGCCCTTGCATCGTGTCGGGACGGCCTTCTTGCCACCAACGCAGCCACTCCACACCAAACGCATGGACAAAGAAATCAAATAACCCAGTGAAAGAAACTCCCACAATCGGATCTTCAAGCCGCGACTCCTGGTAGCGTGGCTCAATAAATTGGTGGTTGAGCAACCCTGCTACCGAAAGCGCCCCGGCAGTGAAAGCGGCTTCTTGCTCCTCGAAATTGTGAGGATCAATTTGATTCAAATGAATTTCTGCCAAATTACAGTGGAAATTTTTTCCTAAAATTTCCCCACATGGGTTCAGACCGTAGCGATCTTCACCTTGGGCACGGCGTTTGGCTTCACCTGCCCATTGAATGGCCCCTTCCCCAGAGTAAAACTGCTTTCGAACTGCGGCTAAGCATTCATCTAGCGTCGGCTTCTCATGAAAAACGCGAGTGTGATTAGCCATTCGCAAGGCGTCGCGCTCGGGGTCAATGCGCCAGTTGCCGTTTTCATCTTGCTGCCAGAGATTATCCTTAGCAGCTGCAGCAAGTTCATCATTGCTGTCAAACTGTCGCATCCCTGCACTGTTGTGGGTCAGGTAGCCATCGCAATAGAAGCAGTGGGCTTCTTCAACCTCAATGTCGTAGGTTTGAATTGAGTTGTAGCTGCCAATTCCCTTGAAGGTGACAGGAATATCGAGATCAATCTCTGATTCAGCTTGGTAGCGCTCGTAGTTGGAGTCTACTTGACGAGCACCTTGGAAGCCCATCTCCCGCATTTCGCTGTATGTGTACACCTCCCGCATGAGAGCACCAGGAACGGTAAAACCATGCATCTTGAGGCCCTGACGCAGATTTCCCTTGACTGAGTGAGGGGCAATTAAGCTGTTGTACTGACCCTTAAGTGCGGGCAGGGTGAGGTTGTACTTGACTTGCCATGACTCTACTTGAGGACGCACTAGCGTCAGGCGTCCAGCAATGCCTAGGCTGGAGAGCACAGCGCCAACTTGTCTAGCAAAGGCAGGATATACGGTAGTGACCAGATGGGGTGGCTTATTGTTCACCGCACCATCGCTATCCATTAGTCCAGCTAGGTAAGCGGCTCGAACTTCGACGGAACCTTGCAGGATAAAGGCAGGTACTGTCAGGGGTTGATTGGGCTGTTTAATGTAGCGGTGGAAGTACTCAGCGAGTCGAATAGAAGAGCAAACCGACTTAGCAGTATTTTCCCCGTTTACAGTGCTGTGGGTTGCCGTTAAGCCAAACTGAGCTAAGGCTCTATCTAGTTTTTGCTGAATTCGAGCGGTTACGTCCGTATCTGCACTATTCATCGCCCATTCAACTCGACCGTAGGGCTTGTCGTGCTTATTGCGACCTAGCGCAACGTATCCATCACCGTGGGTATATCCAATCAGCCAAGCCACATCGGCTGTTAAGGCTGGAATGAGCAAGTCTTTGGCAGTCCGGCTTTGAGTGGGTCGGGTTGCCGTGCAATCAGCCGGGAGAGCGGTAACGGTGCCAGGAAGTACTTGGGTGTTGTGTAATAAGCGATCGCCCTCTGACAGGATTCCCACCGCTTTCCAAGCAATCTGTCCCTTTGCATCTGCCAGAACCGCCATTCGGTGATTTAGCGTGGCTCTAGGTAAGGTTGCATTCGTCTCAAGCTCATACACGTCTTGCACGCCCTGGTCAAACTTGTTGACGACTCGCCGAAATCCTAGGGGGGTTTGTACCCAATCCCCAACTCGAACATCCTTGATAGGAACCAAACCACTCGCGGTATGAACGAGGGCGTCTTCCGGCAAGCAGCGACGAATATTGCCCGCCACCACACAGGCAGCAGCCTCGTCAATTAGGAGACAACATTCAACAGAGTTGAGCTGACGACCTACGGCTTTATTAAGCAATGCAGCGCAGCGCTCGTAGAGGCCAGGCAGACGGACTGGGTTGGCCATGCCGCCAAAGCCGTGCAGCTTTTCCCCGGCGGGGCGTACATCGCTGAGATCGACAGTGACGCTGATTTCTCCTGTGAAGCGTTCGTCGGTGGAAAGTTCGAGCAAACCTTGGTAGGACTTCACCCAGCCTTGACGGCTATCGCCTACACGGATTAGCACTTCGTTGCCGTCGATGCTGACTTCAGTAAACTCCCGACGCTGATCTGCAGGCGTTGTGCCAATGCTGCCACGCAGGGTTATTTTTAGGGGATTGCGAATGGCGGGGATCTGGTTAATGTACTTGGGCTCAAGGATAGCCCCGGTGCCGCAGCCCATCATAGCTAGGTCCATCATCAGGCCAAAGGCTCGCCAGTCCACAACATTGGTGCTGGTGCAGTTGTAAGCACCTGAAAAGTTTTCGCGGCGCTTGCTCCACTCGGTGCCACCTACCCATAGCCAGCGGCCAGAGGGAAGTGCCTTGAGCTCTCGCTGCATTCGGCTGATGATGCGCTGCTCTTCTTCCGTGAGGTTGCCAAGCTCAACTAGACCTGCCAGTGTGCGATCGCACACCTGTTCCCAGGTTTCACGCTCACCCTCAGTTACTTCTCCCCGGCGGCTGTAGGTGCGGTAAAACACTGGATAGGCAGCGGGTGCGCTATCGGGGAAAGCACTATTTTGCCGAGCAAGGGGAAGTTCTTGAACCATCTCACATACCTCAATATTCCAGAAGGGCATTAAATCAATGACGATCTAGCACCCTGGATGTAGCGTTGAATTGACAAGGCAAACACTAGATTACGCTAGATCTGCGGATTGCGCTAGGGACAAAGCGCTTTAGCCTCAAGCCTCTCTGATGAAGCCAAATGCTTGCGACTACAAGTGCCTGATCGTAATGACCTTTAGCAGTATTGTCCAGAATTTAATGTCGGCAGTTGTCACAGTGACCGCATTTGCCTAGTTTTTGGGCTTCTGTTCGAAAGCCAAATTGTTCCAGGAGTGAAACCCAACGACAATTGCGACTGTGGAGAAACTGATGCATTTGCCGGGCAGCTGTCTGTTGAGCGGTTGCTTGAGGCTGGGCTTGAGGAATCAGCCGATAGCGGAAGGGATCAAGCCAAACAAGCTGTCCGATGCTGTGTAGCCAGGAGAGTGCGATCGCACCTTCCTTAAACTGCTGGCTGACCTCCCGTACATCCCCTTCTTTGGGAATTTTGCTAATCAACTGCTGTGCCTTTTGCTGCAAAGCTTGAGTTTGGGATTCAAAAAACTGGTTCCGCTGCTTATCGCTAGGGTCTAGCCACCCTGTAGGCTCACTGACCAAGGTGAGTGCTTCAGCCGGCTTACCGTCCCGTCCAGCCCTGCCAACTTCCTGCACATACTCAGTCAGCAAGCAGGGAGCCTGGTAGTGGATAACCCAACGTGTGTTGGGTTTGTTGATCCCAACCCCAAAAGCGTTTGTACAAACCACAAACCGAAGCCGATCTGATGTCCAATCAGCTTCAATGTGTCGCCGTTCGTCTGGCCCTAGACCAGCATGGTAGGGCGCAGTTTGGTATCCTTCCTGCCGGAGCCATTCAGCGAGTTCTTCGCTGTCTTTTCGGGTACGAACGTAAATCAAACCAGCTTGGTCTGGATGAGCTTTCAGATAGCGTTTGAGGGTGAGCTTGCGATCGCGAATTGTCAGCACTCGCTGCACAGTCAAATGCAGATTGGGCCGATGGGGATTGAGCCGTACCACCTTAGGCGATTGGAGTTGCAGCACCTCTTTTAAGACTTTTTGAGCAGCCGGATCAGCCGTTGCGGTAAAGGCAGCAATAGGCAACGAGGTGCCTGAGGGACGATTTGCAAGCAGAGCAGATCGCACAGCCCCCAAACGGCGATAGGTTGGACGGAACGTTTCTCCCCATTGAACGAGACAGTGAGCTTCATCCAGTACCAAGCCATTGATCCGAATATGGGGCTGGCGAATGCGCTCCCACACAGGAGGACTCAAGAGGGTTTCGGGGGATAGATAGAGCAACCGCAAGGATTGGTTTTCTAACTTTTGAAGTATCTGGCGTCGAAGCGGAGGGGATAACTGGCTGTGCAAGGTAGCCGCACCGAGTCCGTGAATCTGAAGCTCCTGCACTTGGTTTTCCATCAGAGCCACGAGGGGAGACACTACCAGCGTTACCCCTGTTTGCAGCAAGGCCGGAAGTTGAAAACAAATGGACTTGCCTCCGCCTGTTGGCATGACGACCAAGGTGTCGCGATGTTCTAGCAGCGATCGAATGATGTCATCCTGCGGGGAGCGAAAACTCGAATAGCCCCAAATTCGTTGAAACTCGCTTTCAACAGCAGCCCATGAAACAGGCGATGTCTTTAGCACGATACTGACCCTAGATGGTTGGGATCAGAATGCCCTAAAAGGATAGGAGCCTTTGTAGGCTCCTATCTGAGAATAAAGTTCATGTGTGAACTTTATTGGAAGTTTATGAGCACGTTAGGCCCCAATCATGACTCGTTAACTAGAGTTGAAACCTTACTCAAAGAATCCAGGGAAGTTGTAGCCAACTCCAACGATAATACCCAAGCCAAAGCCGCTTGTTAAGCGAAAATTGCTAGTGGCATTGAGGGTGAAAGTGGAGGAAATGGGTACATCAACTCCAGCATTAACCAATAAACCAAGATCACCCCTGGTTGGGATGTCTACTCCTGCCCCTACATAGGGTTGGGCGGTGAAGCCACCGAAGGTTGTTGGACTGAAGTTAAAGGTGGCAGGAATCAAGAAAGAAGTGCCTCCTTCAGCAATCACGGCAGCAGGTCGAACTGAAAACCGAGTGCCCAGGGAAATTTTGCTGATGACCGCAAAGCCCATGTCAGATAGGGGGCTTGAATCACTGAGTCCGAGGTTACCACCGATCCCCAAATAATTAGGCGCAACTCCTGCAAAATCGCCGCGCGTTGCCTGAGCCAGGACATCACCTTCCATTAGGGTAGGTTTGAACTCAACGCTCTCAGGAGCCAAAGCGATTTCAGTGGAATCAGGTGTAACTACTGCTTCAGGAATTTCCAGGAGCGTGGCAGAGGTGGCCGCATCAGCTTCTACAGAAGTCTCTTCGCTAGCATCGGCTACGGTGGGAGCAGCTTCAGCGGGAGTAGCCTCTTGGGCCAAGGTTAAGGGAGCAACTTCGGACGGCGCTTTAGGAGTGGGCAAATCTAAAGAAGACTCAAAAGCAACCTCAATTGCCTCGGACTGGATGACAGAGGCAGTATCTTGAGTGGCTACGTTGGCAGATGCAGGGAGAGCACCGCCACCAGCAGTCAGGGCAGCTAGACCCATCAGCAGAGCTACGCGGTTGTTATAGGACATTTTTACGTTCACTCCTCAGATTGCAATTGTGTCTACTGTTATGTGAAACACTAACTGTTACAAGCTATGGCTCGCGCCTTGATGCTACCGCGACTAATAGCAGTAGAAAAGGCTCTATACAGCTAATTGTTGATTAACTTAAGAAATTGACTGCGATTTTACCATCCCTCTTTCGGCTCCTAAACAGGATTCGAGGGTGAAGCCGCAGTGAAGGAGAGAGGAGTTATTTTGCAGACTGGCTGTCTTCACCTGCTTTGCTGAGTTCTGCCAAGGCCACTACTGCGGCAGTATTGATGCGTCTAGGATCGCTTGGGAGACAAATGGCAGGATTGCTTCGTTGGCGCTGTTAGCTTTGCCTTCAGTAAACACCACAAGTAAATAGGGATTTGCGCCTGGAACCTCGATATAAGCAGCATCGTGGCGCACTTGACTTGTCCATCCAGCCTTAGACCAGAGCTTGGTTGTTTGAGGTAATCCGCCGCCCAAAAAGCCCGTTACCTGGTTTTCTGGATCGGCTGCTAAGTCTTCAGGCCGTAGGCTGCGCTGCATTAGCGTCATCATGGCTTGCGATCGCACTGACGATACCGACACCCCACCCACAATGCTGTGCAGAAGTCGTGCCACGGCCTCAGTGGTGAGCATATTGCGGTTTTCGTACAACGGCCCTAAAAAGGTTTTTTCGCGTCCATAAGGACCATCTCCCCAGGTTTTTTGGTTGACGTTTACAGTAGCGAGTTCGGGCCACTGCAAAGATTGCAGATAACGATTCACGATGTTGCGCTGGCGCTGCCAGGTTTCGCAGGGGCCGGGGGGCAAGTCAGGACCACTGGTAGTTCCGGTCAACACATCGACCACCAGCCCTGTGGCATCGTTACTAGAGTCCACAATCATGTCCCGAGTGGCTCGTTCTAGTTCGCTCGATGGCTGAATCATGCCTTGCTCTAGCCACTCATGCACGGCAACAAGATAAAACAGCTTGACTACGCTTGCAGGGTAAATACGCTCTACGCCTCGGTAACTCACCCCTCTGGGCACAAGCTGCCAAAAGGCTTCTGGGCTAAGGGCACCGCCTGTGTTTACCATGTAGGGGGGATCATAGACAATCCAGGTGACGGCAATTTGGTTCTGAGCTAGGGATGGAAACTCGGCCCAGGTTTTTTCCAAGATGGCCTTAAGGGTTTGTTCGAGGTTAGTATCAGCCTTAAAAAACGTCATGGTGGCTTGTCGTATTTATGGTTGCCCGTTAGCCCAGAATAGGGCTTTCCCACTGTCTTTAAGTTAAGCCAGCAGACATATGGAGCCGTCAAGTCTAGAGCTAGAGACTATCAATCGGGTAATTGAAATGGCTTGGGAGGACCGCACGCCCTTTGAAGCGATTGAGCTGCAGTTTGGCTTGAAGGAGAAAGATGTGATTGCCCTGATGCGGCGACACATGAAGGCCTCTAGCTTTCGGATGTGGCGTGAGCGAGTTAGCGGACGCAAGACCAAACACATGCATCGTCGGGACTTTACCAAGGGACGCTTTCGGTCAGACAACCAAAAAGGGTCTTGATTAGGGCTGTAGGAATCTTGCTACTGGACTGACGAGATAAAACCGAGCTTTAGGAGGTTATTGCGAGCTTGCGCTAGCTCTGCCATGACCGCAGGGCTATAGCAAGCTTCATAGAACTCGGGCTCTACTAAGATTGCTTCGCTCTGCTCGCAATGACATAGCCTTAGTGCCTTCTTTGGGGCTTGCCAGTCCAATTCTTGTAACACAGACAGATTTAGCCAAGACCCGGTGGTCTTATGCCGCAGGGTCTTGGCTAGCTGCTCTTATAAACAGGATTGGAGGACGAAGATTATGCCCCTACCAGAGATTTAGGTGCCTGCGGTCCAGGAGTTGATGTAAATCTCCTGCTCGGCAGTTAGGCTGTCGATTTCGATGCCCATCGCCACTAATTTGAGGCGAGCGATCTCTTGATCTAATTCGGTAGGAATTGAGTGGATGCCAGGGGTGAGTGCGCCCTTGTTCTTAGCTAGGTATTCGCAGGCTAAGGCTTGGTTAGCAAAACTCATATCCATCACGGCACTGGGGTGCCCTTCGGCAGCAGCCAGGTTAACGAGCCGCCCTTCGCCCAAGACAATCACTGACTTACCACTGGAGAGGAGGTACTCTTCGGTGAAGTTGCGCACTTGCTTGACTTCAGAAGACAACTCTTTGAGGGACTTGAGGTCGATCTCGATGTCAAAGTGGCCGGAGTTGCAAACGATTGCGCCATCTTTCATGGCTTCGAAATGCTCTCGGCGAATGACGTGCTTATTGCCAGTCACGGTGACGAAAATATCGCCTAGGGCTGCTGCCTGATCCATTGGCATAACCCGGAAACCGTCCATCACTGCTTCAATAGCGCGAACTGGGTCAATCTCGGTAACGACCACGTTAGCGCCCATGCCGCGTGCCCGCAGCGCAGTTCCCTTGCCGCACCAGCCGTAGCCTGCAACCACAATGGTTTTGCCTGCTAGAAGGATATTGGTGGCGCGAATGATGCCGTCGAGGGTAGATTGGCCTGTGCCGTAGCGGTTGTCGAAGAAGTGCTTGGTATCAGCGTCGTTGACGTTCATCGCCGGGAAGGACAACACTCCATCCCGGAACATAGCCTTGAGGCGGACGATGCCCGTGGTGGTCTCTTCGGTGGTACCGATGATATCGGGCAACTGATGCTTGCGCTCTTGCACAAGCGTAGCTACTACATCGCTGCCATCGTCGATGATGATGTTAGGGCGATGATCAAGCGCAGTCTGAACGTGACGGTGGTAGGTATCGTTGTCTTCGCCTTTAATGGCAAACACAGGAATGCCGTAGTCAGCGACGAGGCTTGCGGCAACATCATCCTGGGTGGAGAGGGGGTTGCTGGCAATTAGAACTGCATCAGCACCTGCGTTCTTCAGTGCGATCGCAAGGTGGGCTGTCTCGGTGGTTACGTGACAGCAAGCTGCTAGTTTCAGGCCTGCTAGGGGTTTCTCTTGAGCAAAGCGCTCTTGAATGAGGCGCAATACAGGCATTTCCCGTCCGGCCCACTCGATCCGCTGCTTCCCTTGAGGGGCCAGCGCAATATCCTTAATGTCGTACTTCAGCTGAAGGGAAGTGGTCATAGCCAAGCAAATACTGTTTTAACAATGAGTCGCTTCCTAGCTTAACGGATCATTGATCAGGGTACTTGTGCTGCCGCACGTCCTCACAAAACTGCTGGGCCGCTTTAATGGCTTCTTCTCGCAGGTTTGCATAGACTTTGGCAAAGGGCGGTTGCCAAGTCGAAAGACCGAGCACATCAGTCGTCACAAGCACTTGTCCATCGCAAACGGCCCCTGCCCCGATGCCAATAGTAGGCACTTTGAGAGACTGAGTAATTCGGCTGGCTAGGTCAGTAGGAATGTGCTCTAGCACAATTGAAAAAGCCCCTGCTTTTTCCAGCGCAATCGCCTCTGCTAAAATTCGCTCGGCCTCTTCAGGCGACTTGCCCTGCTTGCGAAAACCGCCGAACTGATTTACCGACTGGGGGGTTAAGCCGACATGACCCATCACGGGAATGCCTGCCTGCACCAACCGCTCAACAGTGGTCAACATCATTGGATGCCCACCCTCTAGCTTGACCGCATGAGCCCCGGACTCTTTAAGGGCTCTTCCTGCCGATCGCATTGCCTCTTCGGGGCTGATCTGATAGCTCAAGAAGGGCAAATCTGCGACAACTAGCGCTCGCTGCACCCCACGTCGTACTGCCCGAGTATGGTGCAACAACTCATCCAAGGTCAGCGGTAAGGTCGTCTCATGGCCCAAGGCCACCATTGCTAGAGAGTCGCCAACCAGCACAATGTCTACACCAGCCTGGTCGGCAATCTGCCCTGAAATATAATCCCAGGCCGTTAAAACCACGATGGGACGGCCTTCTTTCTTCCACTGCACAAACTGGTGAACGCCGACAGCCATGGGCATTTGCAATAGAGGTACGTTTGCCAGAATAGCAACCTTCGCCGTTTCTATTGAGAGTCGTCAAAAACTTGCAGACATTGGCCGAAATTGAGATGGGTTGGCTTGATAAAGACCCTAAGAGCATCAACTCATCAGGGAATAATTATGCGACGAACACACCAGGTAGCGGCAACGATAGGTGTTTGCTTGGGCTTGATCCTGGCCCCGCCTGCCCAGGCGTTGATTGATCAGGGGTTAGATCCGTCAGTCGAGCCGACTTTGCCGAATGCGATCGCAGTCAGCACCACCTCGCTAGAGCAATCAGCCACCGTGAGGCAATTGGTCTTTAGCCCCGATAGCCGCTACTTATTAATTGCTGACGCAAACCAGACTGTACGGATATGGGATGTGGCGCATCGCCGGGAGGCCAGCCGCTTTAGCTACGCTACAGGCCAAGATGTACTCGCTGTCGTGTTTAGCCCCAATGCTCAATATGTTGCTACGGTCAATCAAAATGACACGGTGAGCATTTGGGCAGTGCAGCAAGGAGTGGTGGTGGCTGAGTTCCCTCACAAGAGGGGCTATGCGATCGCATTTAGTCC
>DATNQF010000006.1:0-4788 GCA_036702855.1 Trichocoleus sp.
CCGAAAGGGAGCTTGTTGTACAACAAGCTCCCTTTCGGATTACTTCTGATTCACCTATTTCTAGAGCTAACTTGGGCTGGGAAGAATTAGCCCTGCTGGATACCCAGCTGAAGTGCTCTAAGAAACTCGGCAGTAATTCAATTTTGTCTTCCTGATAATTAATATAGTCTGAACTGAATTGCTTTGTGTTAATGCACAATAAAACTTTTCATAAAAGCTGATTCAAAGCAAATGAAAAACATCCTATATTGCCCATTAATGTCTCAAAACTATCATCGGTTCTGACACGGTAAGTTCTCAGCAGAAAGCTAGAGATAGCATCCTCTTAAGCTAGACCATTAGCTTAAGAGGATACGATAAAAACCTAAGACGATGGCGGTTTCACTAGCAATGACCAGCATGAGTTACCTAGACAACTTAAGAACCAAGTGTGGTTAGACCTAGCCTTGCCACCTCGCATAAGAGGATCTTCTTTTCTGTCCTTCTGCGGCAGAACTCTGCCAAGAGAGCGGCAGACCTTTGCCGAAGGTGCGGCAAAAGTTTGCCGGATCAATCTCAGAAACCGTTGCTAAATAAGCGTTCTAGAGGCCGTAAGACAGATCTATATAGATTAATTATTTAAATACATAACAACAACAGAACAGTGTTGTTGTTGAAATTCAAATTTTTCAGACAATTCGGAAGTAGCCAGACAGGGTGTGCATTTGAGGATCAACTCTTAGTAGCCTGGATTGGCACAAGTCATTGCTGCACAGCAGAGACGTTGCCAGAGACTCTTTTTCCGACGCGGGGTGCTTTTGAGATTTGAAGATTACAGTGGACAAAGAAACAGCCTTCGGTTAAATACCGAGGGCTGCATCACAAACCAGATCTGCTTGCTTGTCAGTATGGCAGGCGGGGTCTGCGTTTAGTTCCGAAGATACGCCAGAGTCCTGCGATGATAGCGATCGCACTTGCGAGCGTAACCACAATGCGGGCAAAAAGGGCCAGGAACAGCAGCAATGTCCCATAACCGACTGATTCATAGGGATGCAGTTGCGCCCACTTCCAAAGCCGCAGAGGCGTCTCCAGGAACGATCCCAGATAGAGCCTAAACATCGCCCTTGCCCTCCAGCCAGTCAAACGAGATGGGCAGCTTCTCACCCAGCGTCCTGGCATAGGCGATTGCCCGCTCCCGATAAGCCTGTAGTACTAGATTGTGCGTTTCAACCTGAATGGACCTGAGCTTAGCGAGTTGCCCATTCACTGCAGCACCAATAGCAATGCGATCGCGAATCCTGAACAGGATCTCGTCGCCAAAAGCCAGCAGAATGGCGAGCACCCCGTTCCAGAGCACTAGACCAATCACTCCCAAAGGATCTGCCATCAACTGGTTGATATTGAGATACTGCACCCCACCGAATCCTGCAAAGTTGGAGAAGATGTCGATAAGATAGAGCCCACGCAGAATAATGCCCCAGCCCCCGTCGCCTTGGGCGCTGCCGCCAATGTCCTTGAAGGGGTCACCGCCGATGCTCTGGATGACGCCTGCGCCAATCTGAGTGATGGCAATGAGCCCAGTCAGAGAAGCGGCGATCCACCAGTCCACAGGCAGCTGACTAAAGCCTACCCAGCTCATCCAACAGTCAGCGGCAATCAGAACAAAAGCCCCGACGGTGAGCAGTGCGATCGCACCCTGCACCCGCTCAGGGGAGACCCGAGGGGGCGTGGCAGGTACAATGGCTGAAGACCTAGGTGAATACTGACCTGAATTAATTCGACGCAACTTAGTCTTACCCATTGACTGCCTCCCTCACTGCCTTAACGATGCTCACGGCCTGCTCGTAATCCTTAGTGCCCTTGCTGACCCGGAACAAATTTGCAGTGATCCAGTTTTGGGACTTGCCGAGGCGCAGGGCTTCTCTAACGGCTTCACGGGTTTCTCCAGCCTCATCGAGTAACGGCAGCGGACAAAACGCCTGCACCGTCTCCTCAAACAGTTCAACCTCTCTTGGATCACGCTCAATCACTGCTCTAACTGGTTGGCCAACCGGTTTGCAACCAATTGCCTCAACCAGCCCAACCACTGGTTTCGAAAGGCTTTCAGGCGTCGTGCTGGTGGCTGGTTGGGAGCGAGGATAGACCCGTTCCATTAGGTTGATACCTTGCATGAAGGCAGTATGGGTCTGACTTCTTGCAGCCTGCTGTGCGGTTGCCTCAATTTGTTCTTTGAGCGCATCGGGCAACCAGGGGGATGGCTCAGTTAACTTTGGGCTATTGTCCTCATCCACCAACTCATAACCCTCTGGAATTGGATCACCCTCCTGCCATTCAATTTCATCAGGCAAGGCTTGCACTGAAGCGGCAGAGAGGACCGGAAGCTGGTAGGGCATGTCGCTCATGGGATGGTAGTTGGGGTCAGGCGTTTTATCCCGGCCTTGCCACCACATGACACCCCCAACTGCAGCGGCGACTAGGACCATGATGCCGAAGCCACCAGAGGTCATGCCAGCGCTGGCAGTGATAGGTGCGATCTCACTTTCTGCTATCTCGACTTGCCCCGTTACAACTGGCGCATCTTCCCGCATCCTTGGGGGTGCTTCGCCTTGCCAAGTGCAATAGTGATTGTCCGAGAGCACCCAGCCAGGGTCAGTGCGAGTAAAGCTTTTGAGGTTGGGAATCTGGTTAGAGAACTGGTAAGAATCGCTCAGCCAGAAATGCTCCCAGGCGCGCCCCTGATTGTCCTGGGAGAGAGTGGTTTGAGCCGTTTCACATGGGATCATGAGGGTAGCTCCTATCGAGAAGGGTGGGAGTGCAACCGGGGAGGTCATCTTGGCGGGTGGCTTCCCGGTTAAGCGCAGAGAAGAGGTTGTGAGCCTTGAGCTTGGCGAGGCGAAAAGAGCGGTGCTCAACGGCTTGTATCTTCGATGCAAGAGCAAGCATTTGCTTGCAGGTGGCAGACATAAGTAAACGCTCCAAAAGAGATAAATCCAAGGACTATCAACCCAGTCAAGACAGCCCACCAGAGGGGCCATCTTCTGGCTTTCCCAGCGCTTGCAGCGTTGCGAGCGCCTTTTGTAGCGCTTCTGTCTCTGCGGTCTGAGCAGTATCAACGGAGCGGGTGCGTTCTCGGTAGAGCCGTTGCTCCAACTGCAGCTCCTGGGCTTTGGTGCTGACCTTATCCCGCGCTTGTCGGGTTTGTTGGAGTCGTTGTTCTCTAGCGGCAGCATCACGAGCCATTGCGCCGATAAGCATGTCAGCTACGGTGAGGAACTGCTGGGCGACCGAGATAGGGTCGTCAAAGACAACCGCTTCACTACTACGGAACTGCTCCAGGCTGAAAGTGCCTTGCAGGTCAGGTGTGCTGAGTGCTGAGCAATGGTTACCCGCTTCGACGGTGACTTGAGGCTTTTGTGATTTGGCAGTAGGACGATCTCCTGCATAGCTAAGCAAGATAGTTTGCTCAGCATCAGTAAATCGGCGCGGTGCCCCTTCTCGTTCGATGGCTCCTAACTCTCCGTGCAGCGCTTTGGCCGCATCCCACCAGTTCTGCACAGCACGTTTAGAGACTCCAGCATCATCTGCAATGGACTTAAAGGTATGGGGTCTGATTGATTGAATCGGCATGACGTTGCATCTTCGCTATGTAGGTGTTGCACAAGATTCGTGAGCAATTCGTAGGGAAGTGTGCAGGAATTACCTAAGCATTTCATTCCCTACTGCATAGGATGTTATCATTTTGTATAATATTCAGGTACAATTCAGGTGCAATTCAGGTACAAAAATTGCAAAATGGCATGATTGTAGTAGTATGACAACTATTCAGCGCATAATCAGGGCAGAATCTAGTTCCGAGATGGTAGAGGAAGCCACGGTTATGCCTAGACGTGAACGGTTCAGCATTTCGCCTTTGGGTGAGTACTACATGGATCTGCTCACGGTCGATGCTTGGATCAATGCACGGACTAACTCCACGCAAGCCAACAGTTTGTTGTGCGCTAAGTTGCAGGAGCGCGAAACCAGAATCAAGGAGCGCGTATCCTATTTAGCTAGAAAGCGAGGAATTGGCGCAGATGAAATGTGGGTTCAGATCCTCAAAGGTGAAGCGAATGATCTGAATCCTGACGAGATTGTTGATCCTGATGGGGAAGATTAGGGCCAAGACTGAGCTTTTCCTCAATGTCTCAACTAGAAGTGATATGTGATGGGCTCAATGGTTGAGATCGCGGGAGATCGATCTAGAATTCTCTCAATACAACAAAGGAGGTTATGTTGATGTGAAAGGCCCAATAACGGCAAAAACCCCCACTGTTAGTAGCAGTAAGGGTTTTAACCGTTAATCGTATTCATTTGAGATAGCGGGAACCTAACTCGAAGCTTGGGAAGGCAGAACAGTTAGGTCACCCATAGGGTTGTGCGTCTATATTATCAGCGCCGCCAAAGAAGTTGCAATATAAGGCAACAAGTTTTTTGCTTTATAAAGCAACAAGCTGGGACTTGCTGATGCAATTACCCTAAAAAAGGTATTTCATTCACAACAAGATGAGGTAACTTTTGCTGGGTCGCATAGCTCTCTATCTCTCTCCACGTCAGCGGTAGAGAGCTTTTTGCTGCTCTCTATCTCAGCCCCTTTCCTTGGAGATAGAGCCCCAATGTCATACCCCCTTTCCCGGTTGGGAGGCGTCTTATGATCGCCTTTCCCAAACCGCCCAACCCTCTACCAGGCGACCCCGTCAGCAAACGCCTGTGCGAAATCTTTGGCGCTTACCTGTGGCAAAGCATCCAGGCCCCGATGCCAGACGACGCCAC
>DATNQF010000040.1:0-11415 GCA_036702855.1 Trichocoleus sp.
GATTGAGGTGCGTCCTGCGACCACTTCTCTTAACGGCAAAGCAGCGGTCCGCATAGCGGTTTAAGGTAGAAGAAACTGGGTGGATTACGTGACTTTCTCACATGTTCATTCAGTTCCTTCTACCTGACCGGATTTTCAGGACCTCGCCCCCGGTAGGTATCAATAAAGGTAGACGCTGCCTCAGCATTAAATTGAGACAGCTCAAGTTTGTGTTTCCATGCTGTCAAAACGATTGTTTCGCCCAAGCCCGGACTGGGTACGACCACTAGGCCGTCCCAGGCACCGGGAAATTGCTTAACCCAGCCCTCGAACGTACTCATGACTTGATTTCCGGGCTGGTCGTAATACACCACGATCTTGCCATGCTCTAGAGAATGCACTAGTTGCTCAGGACGCTGAGATTCTGCATAGACGCCTGGTGCCACTGGAACTGGATCGTGTGGCCCGGAGGTGGGAAAAGCTTGATCGTACTTGACGCTTTGACCAGGGCTGAGGTGTTTGCGCCCTTTGTCTTCAAAGGTTTCAACTGACTCTAGGGCAGCTAGACCTTGGGGTGTACCGGGCTGAAAGGCAAGATGATTTGGGCGGTTACGGTACCATAGCCCGCCAATGAGCGCTCCCATGAGCAAGGCGATTCCGAGGGGGCCAAGAAAAAGCCCCAAAACGTTAGGGGTCCTTCTTTGTTGAGAATGACGTTTTGAGGTCATTTAAGGTTTGGGGGCAAGCAAGTAGCACTTCTTTTAGCCAGGATAACTAAGTTACTTCGGAATGAGGTCGGTCACTCGGTTCCGGAATCGTGGCTTCGAGCTTACCACTTTGCTTATCGGGAACCAGCATATCGAGGGTCCTTCTCCAATTTCACTCTCATTTTATTTTTTTGTGGGAGTCTGGCGGTTGAACGTTTAGAGAGCTGTGCTGCTGCCTAGACGGATAGTACAGTCACCGCAGCCCCACTTATGTCCAATCAAGGTTTGCCAACTCATCCAAGCCGTTTTGTCCTCAGGTGGCCCACCTGCCACGGTAAGCGTTTAGGTAACTCTGGCATGGTTAAGCACTGGGTGGGCGGCTCCTTGGCTGTATTAGTTTTAGCTTCAGCTACAGGAGCTATAGCCCATGTTGGCCATAGTCATGGCGATGAGTTTCAGCAGAACTCGTCAATCCAATCCAGAAGTGCGATCGCAGTTGATCCAGCTACTATCGAACGCATTGGCCTCAAAGTAGAACCCGTCAAATTGCAAACCCTGTCCTTTGGCGTGCAGGCAACCGGGCAAATTGAAGCTTCTCCTAGCCGTCAGGTCAAGGTAACCAATCCAGTCGGTGGGACGGTCATCAAGCTGCTAGCAGAACCGGGAGATCGGGTGAGCGCAGGTCAGCCACTCGCTGTCATTACCAGCGGCGAACTGGCTGAGCTACGAGTAGCAGCTCTAGAAAATCGGGCTGAGCGCCAGGGAGATGTGGAGCAGGCCCAAGCCCACCTGCGGATGGCCCAGCAGAGCTACGAGCGCCAGAAGGTGATTGCGCAAACGGCCATTCAGCAGGCGGAGACAGAGCAGCGGGTCGCTCAGGAGCAGTATGAGCGAGACCGGGAGTTGCTGGCGAAGGGTGCGATCGCACGTCGCGAGTTTTTAGAATCCGAAGCTCACCTGGCCACTGCCAACAATGCTTTGGCTGAAGCTAAGAGCCAATTAGCTGTGCTGGAAGCGGGGGCTGACCTGGAGCAGGCCAGAACAGCGGTTGAGGTAGCCCAGTCGCGGGTTGAGCTCAGCACCACTAGCTACCAAACCCGGCTCCAGCAGCTAGGAGCCGAAGCCAATGCCGACGGCACGATTACGATCAAAGCTCCCATTTCTGGAACCGTAGCCGATCGCGAAGTGACGCTGGGGCAGTCGGCCCAGGATGCAGGTGCAACCCTGATGACACTGGTGGATAACCAGGTGGTGCTCGCTACCGCAAATATCTACGAGAAGGATTTGCCGCAAGTAGGCCCGGGCCAGCGTGTGCGAGTTACTGTTTCTAGCTTGCCAAATGAAAGCTTTGAAGGGCGGATTACAGTTGTTGGCGCAGTCGTAGACGGCGAGACCCGCGTAGTTCCCGTTAAAGCAGAACTCGACAACAGCAGCGGTCTACTTAAACCCAGCCAGTTTGCCGAACTCGAAGTGTTGACCGACCAAACGGCTAAGCCTGTGCTGGCCGTTCCTAAGACTGCTGTAGTAGATGCCAATGGGCAGCCTCTTGTATTTGTACAGAACGGCAATACGTTTGAACCGGTGGAGCTAACGCTTGGCCGACAAGCGGGCGAGCTAATTGAGGTAAAAGAGGGCCTCTTTGAAGGCGACCAAGTCGTCACTCAGCGGGCACAGCAGCTCTATGCCCAATCACTAAGAGGAAACGGTGCCACTGCCGCATCACCGGCCGAAGCTACGGAGCCAATCCAGGCCGGGTTCAGGGTGAGCGACTTACCCTGGTGGGCCACTCTATCTGGCGCTGGCCTATTGGCTGCCGGAACGTTTGGAGCAGGAGCATTTTGGGCCAATCGACGGCATCGGCAACTGGTCACTGCACGGGTGCAACTTGAACAAGCAGAAGAGCACCTCGACCTACCACTGTTAGCGGTTCCTGCTGATAAAAGCGGTCGGGAGAACGACTCGTTCCACTCCGCTGACTAATCAGAACACCTAGAAGATTTCACAGATTAAGGAAAGTATTGCTATGCAGTTAACGAAAGCATTAGAAGCCGTTCTCGTGAGTGCTGTTCTGCTGATTGGAGCTTGCTCCGGTGATAAAGCCCCTACTGCAACAGCCCCGTCCCCTGCAAAAAGCCCTGCTGCCGAACCGACGCAGGCTCCTGCTGCCGACCCTAAAACGGGTGATGGGGTTTCCCAAGGCGGCCAAGTGATTGAGTCTGGCCCCTACCACCTGGAGCTTGTCACGGTAAAAGAATCTGGCGGTACTCACCTCGATTTTTATTTGCAGAAGGGCGACACTCACGAAGCGGTGACCGGGGCGGCTGTGACGGCTAAAGTACAGCTTCCTGATGGGACTGAAAAGACAGTCAATCTTGAATACGACGCTGAGGGCAAGCACTACTTCGCGCTCCTGCCCGAAACGGCACCCGGAGAGTATCAGATTGTAGTGCTCACTGACATTGCCGGAGAGAAAGTCAACGGTCGCTTCAACTTCAAACAATAGGCCTGCTGGGCTGACCTAAACCGCTGACTGAGGTGTAGCCGTTAATCTTTATGCTCAATAGCATCATCAAATGGGCAATTGATCGCCGCTGGCTGGTGATCTTGGGAGCGATAGTTGTGACCGTGTGGATTTTCCGCACGGTTGTACAGATGCCCCTCGATGTCTTCCCCAGCTTTGCCCCGCCGCAGGTGGAAATTCAAACAGAGGCCCCCGGACTCGCGCCAGAAGAGGTTGAGTCGTTGGTCACTTTGCCCATCGAGAGTGCCATCAACGGCACCCCTGGGGTGACGGCTGTGCGCTCATCCTCGGCAGCGGGCATCTCGGTCGTCAAAATTATCTTTGAGTGGGATACCGACATTTACCAGGCCCGGCAGCTGGTTACCGAGCGGATGCAGCAGGCTCAAGACAAGCTGCCCGAGGGGGTTGAGACGCCGCAGCTTTCCCCCATTACCTCGCCCATTAGCACGGTGCTGATGATTGCTCTGACCCCGCAACCCAGCGGGACAGGCGGCACCGCAACCTCTCTGATGGATTTGCGCAGAACGGCTGACTGGCAAATCACGAACCGGCTACTAGCCGTCCCCGGTGTGGCTCAGGTGGTCGTGTATGGCGGCGATGTGCGGCAATACCAGGTGCTCGTCGATCCGGAGAAGCTAAAAGCGTTTAACGTGTCGCTGCAAGAGGTCACCACGGCAGCTGCAGCCGCTAACGTAAACGCGTCGGGGGGCTATCTGCTCACCCCTGATCAGGAAACGCTGATTCGGGGTATTGGCCGCCTAGAGAGCATTGAAGACCTAGAGCAATCGGTCATAACTGCTCGCAACGGTACGCCCATTAGACTGTCGGATGTGGCGACAGTGCGAATTGGAGCGGCGATTAAGCGGGGAGACAGCAGCCTAAACGGTCAGCCCTCGGTTGTGGTCATGGTCAACAAGCAACCTCAGGCTGATACGCCAACGGTGACCAAAGCAATTGAAGGTGCCCTGGAGGAAATCAAAGCTGGCCTGCCCCAGGATGTCGCTGTCGATATTACGTTTAACCAGAACGACTACATTGAAGCTTCAATTGACAACGTCAGGGCCGCGTTGATTGAGGGCAGCATTATCGTAGCGCTGATTCTGATTCCCTTTCTGATGAATTGGCGCAACCTGGTGGTGTGTCTCGTGGCGCTACCCCTGTCGCTGCTGCTTGGGGTGCTGGCTCTAAACTGGCTGGGCCAGGGACTTAACACCATGACGCTGGGCGGCCTGGCAGTGGCGATTGGGTCAGCGGTAGATGATGCGATTGTTGATGCTGAAAACGTCTACCGCTCCTTAAGAGAAAACAAGCATTCTCCCCGCCCCCGCCCCGTTCTAGAGGTGGTCCTCGATGGCTGTAAGGAAGTGCGCGACTCGGTCTTTGGGGCAACGATTATTACCGTTGTGGTCTTCTCTCCCGTCTTCGCGCTGGGCGGTGTTGAGGGCAGCATTTTCATCCCGATGGGCTTGGGCTATATGGTGGCGGTATTGGCCTCAAGCGTCACCGCGCTAACAGTGACGCCGGCGCTGTGTGCAATCTTGCTACCCCATGGTCCCCTGCCTGCGGAGGAAACCTGGCTGGCCCGGTTCTTCAAGCTGCGCTATCAGCCTTTATTAAATCTGGCAATGCACCGCTCCAGTTTGGTTTTGGTAGGCGCAGCCGCAACCTTAGTAGCGGCTCTGGTCGTGTTGCCAAGCCTGGGACGGGAGTTTTTGCCCCAGTTTCAGGAGAAAACGCTGGTCAACACCCTGATGCTCTACCCCGGTTCGTCTTTAGAGGCGACCAATAGCGCGGGCTTTGCCATACAGGAGGCACTTAAAGGCGATCCTCGATTTCGCTACGTGCAGCTGCGTTCGGGGCGCGCCCCTGGCGATAGTGATGCGGCGGCTGTGAACACTGCCCACCTGGACGTGGACTTGAGCGAGGAAGGGCTTAAGGACCGTGAGAGCAGTTTGACTAAGCTGCGCGAGGAATTTGCCAAGCTCCCAGGTGTCCTTCCCAACATTGGTGGCTTTATCTCCCACCGCATGGATGAGGTGCTCTCTGGGGTGAGAAGTGCGATCGCAGTTAAAATCTTTGGCCCCGATCTGGCAGAACTCCGCACCTTGGGCGAGCAGATAGAGCAAATCATGCAGGGTATTGACGGTGTTGTTGACCTGCAGCTAGAACCTCAGATTCCGATTGAACAAGTTCAAATTCAGTTTGACCGCACGGCGGCTAGTCGTTATGGCCTCACCGTCGGGGAACTGTCGGAAACCATTGAGACAGCCCTTAATGGCACTGTAGTCTCGCAGGTACTAGAGCAGCAGCAGACATTTGATCTGGTCGTGTGGCTCGACCCAGAATCACGCAGCAACCTCGAAACTATTGGTAACTTGCTCGTGGATACTCCTGATGGGGAAAAAGTACCTCTGGCCCAACTTGCCCAGATCCGCACCGGTACTGGCCCCAACACGATTAACCGGGAAAATGTGTCGCGCCTAATTGTCGTAGCTGCAAACACCAACGACCGGGATGTGCGTTCGGTAGTTAACGAGATTCGCCGCAAGGTGGATGAGCAGATAACGTTCCCGACAAGCTATTTCGTACAGTACGGTGGGCAATTTGAGGCCGAGCAGCGAGCGACCCAAAATATTTTGATCTACAGTGCGATCGCATGTGTTGTGATCACCGTGATTATGTACCTCTCGGTCAAATCCATCGCTTCGACCGCCATGATTATGATCAATCTGCCTCTGGCGTTGGTGGGTGGTGTCTTCTCCGTAGCGCTCACCGGTGGTGTCATTTCGGTCGCGTCACTGGTGGGGTTTGTGACCCTCTTTGGCGTAGCGACCCGAAATGGCCTCCTGCTAGTTGATAACTACAACAACAAGTTTGCTCAGGGGATGCCGCTGCGCCAAGCGATTGTTAAAGGCTCAGTGGAGCGGCTCAACGCTATCCTGATGACCGCTTTTACCTCGGCGCTGGGCTTGCTGCCGCTCGTAATTGCTAGCGGCCCCGGCAAGGAGATCTTGCAGCCCCTTTCCATTGTGGTGCTGGGCGGCCTGGTGACCTCGACAGCCCTCACCCTGATTGTGCTGCCTGCGCTGTATGCCCGCTTTGGCAAGCGATTGTTACCGCAGGCTGCTCAAATCGAGCCTGTGTCTACTGAATTGGGCGGTGTGGTTGGGGCTAAGCTGTAAGCCATGAGGATTTTGCTCGTGGAAGATGAAGCCGACCTGGGTTCGGGCCTGCAACGCTCTCTGGAGCGGCAGAAGTACATTGTGGATTGGGTGCAGAACGGCAGCGACGCCTGGAGCCTTTTGGATGCAGGATCTCACGCATACACCTTGGCGATTTTCGACTGGCTTCTGCCGGGGCTGAGCGGGGTTGAGCTTTGCCAGAAACTGCGTGCCCAATCCAATCCGTTACCTGTACTGTTGCTGACGGCAAAGGACCGCATGGCCGATAAGGTAGCTGGGCTAGACGCTGGGGCTGATGACTACCTGGTCAAGCCTTTTGGAATGGAAGAGCTACTCGCCAGATTGCGAGCTTTGCAGCGCCGATCGCCTGCCCTTCAGCCACCGCAAATTCAGGTTGGCAGTTTGGTGTTAGATTACAGCACCTCTACCGTTACCGTTGCCAGTAAACTTGATTCCCAACCCGTTCCTCTAACGACTAAAGAATTTCAGCTCTTAGAATATTTCATGCAGCACCCAAACCAGATTTTGACCCGCGAGCAGCTGATGAACCGCGTCTGGTCGCTTAGTGCTGACCCAATGAGCAATGTTGTGGCGGCGCAAATCCGCCTTCTTAGGAAGAAGCTGGCTGACTACGGCTGTGAGGGATTAATTGAAACCGTCTACGGCATGGGCTACCGCTTAAACGCCTAGACTTCAAGGTTATGCAGCACAACCGTGTCTTTCATCTCACTCGCTGGCGGCTCACTGCTCTCTATGCCAGCACCATGAGTGTGATTTTAACAGCCAGTGCTTTTAGCTTTTACTGGGCTATGGCTCAAGACCATCGACGCGAAATCGACCACCGTTTGGAGTCAACAGTAGCAACCCTGCATGACAGCCTAGAACCCTCACTGGATGAGCCTGGACAAATTTCGCCTGTAGTCTGGCAGCTCTTGCCCAGCCTTTGCACTACAGCAGTGGATTGCTCCTCACAAATGCCCAATCGGCATGTGTTGGGCCTGGTGCATCAAGACGGATATTACCTGCGCTTCTTGAGCTTGTCAGGCCAGGTACTTGCGATCGCAGGTGAACCCCCTGAGCAAGTCATTCAACCCCTGGAAGTGGGTCTTCATACTTTGCACAAGGCCAATGGCATTTCCTACCGCCAGATGTCGCTGCTGCTGAAAAATGCCGGGGGCGAAGCTTGGGGCTATCTTCATGTGGGCACCTCGCTGCAGACCTTGAATCGCCACCTAAGTTGGGTGAAGTGGTCAATGTTGGTGGGGCTACCACTCGGGCTAGTGGTGGTATGGGCCGTAAGCTGGTGGGTCGCGGGGGTAGCAATTGGCCCAGCCTATCGAGCCTACCGCCAGATTCAGCAGTTCACAGCAGATGCCGCCCATGAGTTGCGCACCCCCTTAGCTGCCATCCGCGTCTCAGCTGAGTCAATTGGCCAGGACGGCCACATTTCCGAAGCAGAGGCCCAAAACATGCTGCAGGTGGTTACTCGCCAAAATCAGCGGCTGACAACCCTAGTAAACGATTTGCTCATTTTGTCTCGCTTAGAGCAAGCCGACGACAGACCCCATTCCACCCTTGTCTATCTGCCTGACTTAATCAGCGACATCGAGGAGGAGTTTTCGGCGATTGCCTTGGCAAGAGGAATCAAGCTCACCACTGACTATGCTCCCTCCACCAAACTCTCGGTAAGAGGCAATGAACAGGAACTCTATCGAGTACTCCTCAATTTGGTCAGCAATGCTATAGAACATACCCCTGAAGGCGGCAAAGTCACCCTACGCCTCTCCAGTCGAGAGCGTAACGCCCTAATTGAAGTTGAGGATACGGGCATTGGCATTGCTCCCCAAGACCAAGCCAAAATCTTCGATCGATTCTATCGGGTCAATCCTGATCGCTCTCGCTCTATCGGAGGTTCAGGGTTAGGACTTGCGATCGCGCAAGCCATCGTCCAATCCCACAGTGGACATATCTCTGTCAAAAGCGAATTAGGCAAGGGCAGCCGTTTTATAGTTCAACTACCCAAGACTACAAGCATTCACTCTTAGATAAGAACAAGGAGGAATGAGACCCCTTGTGCCAGTTACCGAACAGTCTCGGCTGAAAAACGGCTTAAAAGGTGGTGTGCCAGTTGCTCAAACCCCGCATTCTCCCGTTCACGTCAAAGCCCAAAACCCCTGTTTTCTCGTTGAGTAGTTGCCTGGGAGTGCAGCTATCCAAAACATAAGTCCTACTTCAGTGGGACTCACATGTAGAAGGTTCAGTTTGCAGCCAGGAGTGATATCAGCTGCTGGCGCTCATCAGGAGCGAGCTTGTGAGCTGACCTCAGAACCCGCTGCACCTCAGGAGTGGCCGCCTGCAGCGCCTGCTCATCGTATTGGTTGAGGGCATCGAAGAAGTAATCATCGATCGCCTCCTCAATGGGACGGCGCTTGTCCTCAGGGGTGCAGCGCTCGTACCAATCGCGCAGCGTCTTGTAAGTGCTGCCCATGGCATAGGCGAGAGAGTGAATGGTGGCATCGGGCAGACCGATCTGAAAAGCCCAAGTAGCCCAAACAGCCCGCAGAATGTGAGGAGTAATCCGCTTACCCAGCCACTCATGACTGCTGATGCTAAAAGCCACAGCCAGGCTGTCAGTCGTATGCTCTTTGCCTGTGGAGGGAACAGGAAATAGCAACATCCAGGGCCAATCCCCTGCCTTCTCATGAGTCACCTCATGCACCTCTGATTCGAACTCTATAAGCCCTTTGGACAACCACCGCCCCCGTCGCCCCTGCAATGTCTCATCCCACCCCTGATAGGTGATTGAGTCGGGAAAGCTGCCTGAGTACCAGTAACCGTAAAGGTAGCGCTCAAGGTAGTCATAAAGCGTCAACCCGTCGCCAATGGGCCGATTGTGGATGATGATGTCCTGCACCCCATGATGCTTACGGGTTTTGTACTTGCAGATCTGCTTGACCCAAACGCCGTCAGGGTAATACTTCCCCTGCCGTTGGTAGGTGCGGTAGAGGTAGTTGTCAATGATGAGGCCATTCTGATTGCGCTCGCGCACCTCATCAGGTGGCAACGGATGGTAGAGCCCATCAGGAGGAACACTGGCCGGACGTTGAATCGGACAAGCCAAAGCAATCCGACGAGTGCGAAACTCCTGCTGCCGGCGAGGCGGCTCCAACAGCAGCTCTGCCCACATCAGAAGAATGGCCAGAAACTGAGCCAGAGGAGAAGGATCGTGGAGCACCCCTGAGGAATTGCGAGGACGGCATCGCTGCCAGAGTTTAACGAAAAAATCCTCGCGTAGGAACGTCAGAACTGTTCTGCCATCGGGCACATCTGGCCACTTCTTGCTCTGATTGGCAGCATACTGGCGCAGCTTATTCCACTCCTTCGCCTGGGCCCGGTACTCGCGTTGGATAGCCTTAATAGAGCCAATCAACTCGATCTGGTCATATTCCTGCGCCTCCTCCACCTCATGCCTGTACTGGTAGTAGCCAATCTTGAGCAGCTGCGCCAGCTTATGCTCCCGAGTTCTAGGACTCCGAGACTTAGCCACATCAGCCAGGAATTGAAAGTAAGCCGTTACCCATGCCTTCAGCTTGCGCTTTTGCTCGCGCCAGAAGCGCTTGCGCTCTGTAGCAGACATTGTGTCCATATCCTTATCAGTAAAGGTTGGAACGAGTAAGTTTAGACTGAGCTGCTCCAGTGGCAAAGATGGGTCGTAATAGCGATGCCACCAGCCCAAGCAGAGCCGTGCTGCAAGGACGTAATCCTGGGCGATGTCAGGGTCAATAGAAGGCGTTACCCTATCGGCATAGTGAGCATCCCCCGCAAACCGGGCAAAATCGTCAAGTTCCTGCTGCAACGCAGGAGCAATCTCATGCGGTTTAAGACTGTAATTGAGAGTACCAATGACACCAACTTTTTCAGGCATTAAGACAGTGTCCTTCGTGCGGCCGTGAATTCTAAGGAGAGGAGGAGCACATTCATCTTGAAATTTAGAGCCGGATGAACGATTGCCGGGGTACCAGAATTGCTTTGAACAGCCCTCTTGGAGTTGTCGAATACGAGCACCATAAGTATTTCGAACAGCCAAAGAGACCTGCTGTTCTTCAAAGGATTTTTCAGCTAGAGTCACTATTTTTGGCAGAAGACTAACTGGTAAAGCCTTGAGTAAATTCTCAGCGTCTCCAATTTCTACATTCGTCATTCGACGAGAAGGATCCTCTCGCTTGAGCCCGCACTGATTCAGTACGTAACGAAACATTCCACTGTTTGTTTCATTCTTGATGTTTTTGAACTGTTTAGGAGAATGAGTAGCTTCAATCTCTGCGTAATGACACTCAAGTGCTTCGGATAGGTTGCATGGGTGAGAGTTCATTATTGATACCTTAAGGAAAGGACGAGTTAGACAAAGAAAATCTGATTAAACAAGCTCTTATGCAAAAGCTAAGATATTGAAGCGAAAGGAAATAGTAGAAGGTTCAAAAACCAGAGTTTATATTGATTGAGAAGCCTAGCGCTAATTGTATGCCAAGGAATATTTCCCCTAGGCTTTCATTCCAATCAGGGCGTGAAACATTGAAGAATTAAGACACGTAACCCTTGGATAAGAGCAGCGTAGTCAATATAAAAACTGGCGTTTGCAATATAAAAACGCCATTCAATAAGAGCTGAGATGCAAGGCGCAAAGCTTTATTGAGGTTTTTCTCTTGACTCTTTCCGTCGGTGATTCGGATGATTTCATTAACTAGCTCTTGGACAAGAGCAAATTGATCGGCCGGAAGGACTTTCAAATCTTCTCTACCAATCAGTTCAATGTATTGACTGGCGGAGACGCTACGAGATTCTGCTTGCTGGGTAATGCAGGACTTTCCAAAAGGAGTTAATCCATAGGATGCTTTCTCCTTCTTCTGGTCATAAATTTCAGGGATACCTCTTTGTGACTTGTGATTGGCTTTAACGGGCTTTTTCTGATTCTGTTTTCGCTTTGGCATTGTGTTATCCATAAGTAAAATGTCAAGAAAAAACAAAA
>DATNQF010000052.1:0-2861 GCA_036702855.1 Trichocoleus sp.
CTGGCGGGAGGTTCGACCAATGCTGCCGCTGTTTTAGTGGGAGTCGATATGATGTGGCAGTTGGGACTCACGCAGCCGGAATTACAAGACTTAGCCGCACAGCTTGGCTCAGATGTTCCCTTTTGTTTGGCAGGGGGCACAGCGCTGGCGACAGGTCGAGGTGAGCAACTTAATTCGCTATCGGCTCTCGATTCTCTTTATGTTGTCTTAGCGAAAGACCGTAACCTCATGATTTCGACCCCGTGGGCTTACAAAGCTTATCGCTCTGAGTTTGGCCATACATATGTGCGCGATACACAGAGTTTGGAATCCCGTGCCCATCGAGTTCATTCGGGGCCAATGGTTAACGCGATTCGCCACAAAGATGGCTCAGAAATTGGTCGGTTGCTGCACAATGATTTAGAAAAAGTGGTGCTGCCCACCACTCCGCAAGTGGCACAACTGAGGGAAGCGTTTCAAAGTAGCGGTGCTTTAGGAACCATGATGTCTGGATCGGGGCCAACTGTATTTGCGTTGTGCGAGTCAGAGGCTCACGCGCAGGAGATTCGGCAAAGAGTCAGGGGCATGATTCCCAACCCCGATGTGGATTTCTGGGTGACACGGTTTTCTACTCGGGGCATTCAGATTGTCTCGTCCGTCAGTTGAAGGTTGAAGGTTAACAAGCTTGCAGGTTAAAAGCTGTCTGCCCAGGCGTGTGGCGACACCTAATTAGGGGAAGTTCCAAGGTTCCAGCGCTTCGCTATCGCCTAGCGCTGCTGCTTACAGCAGATCGCATCCTTTTAGTGGGTGCGGCGCTTTGCTGTTGGAATTCTACAATCGATTGACATTTAAGCAAATGCTTATGTATTCTAATAACAGTTAAGCATTTGCTTAAGTATTGAGTTTCTCTGTATGAGTAGACCTGCCGCTAGTGCTGATATTTTTCAGGCGATCGCAGATCCAACCCGACGCGCTCTCCTGGATCGGCTACGCGACGGCGAACAATCGGTGAAGCAGCTTGCTGAACCCTTTGAGATGTCAATGCCAGCCATTTCCCAGCACTTGCATATCCTTTGTGATGCGGGTTTAGTCACCCAGCGCAAAGTAGGACGCCAGCGCCTCTATCAGCTTAATCCTGAGCCTCTCAAGGAAGTATCCGACTGGGTGAATCCTTATGAGCAGTTCTGGCAAGAGAAACTCGATGCTCTTGGCAAGTATTTGGAGGAAAATCCATGCTCCGAGACTTAAAGCTAGATGTCTTTTACCCCTACTCTCCCGAAAGGGTTTGGCAGGCGATTACAAACCGACGTGTGTTGGCACAATGGTTGATGGAGAACGACTTTGAGCCACGAATTGGACATAAATTCCGGTTTGAGCCTCAGCCGCACCGAGGAGTGAATGAAGCCATCCACTGTGAGGTGATTGAAGTCGATGAACCCAGGAGTCTCTCCTATACTTGGCGGGGTGGGTTGATGGGGAAGCCAACAATTGTGACGTGGAGACTGGTACCGATGGAGGGGGGTACACAGCTTCAGCTTGAACATAAGGGCTTTGAGATCCATGCAATTGCCTCCGTCACGGCTGTGCGATCGCTCGCATCAAGTCTGCTAACGCATCATGAGCAGACATGGCTAGACAACTCTATGCCTAAGGCATTTATGGACACTCGAATGCCAGAGCCAATTGAGCCAAAAATGTCATTTTCTAGAGGATATGGAAGAGTCGAGAGCTTTGATACTGTTACTCTCAACTTTTATGTCAATGGGGGTTGGCACGCTGTCCTGAACAAAAGACTCCAGAATCTGTTGAGCGATCGTACTCAACAAATAAGTGTTCGTAGTCCGGCTTAAGGGCAAGGAAGTGAATGATGTCTAGCCTAGAATCACTCTTATTAGCGGGCGTACCTGTTTTAGTTCGTCCGCCTGCCAACCCCAGCTTAAGCACCCCACTCATCATTCTGTGGCACGGTGCCGGTATACCGGGTAGCAAGGAGATGCTGGCAGAAATATTACCGCTTGAAGAGGTGCAAGCTTGGAAAGCCTATCTCGGACTGCCACTGTTTGGAAAGCGTCTGCCAGTTGGCGGTACTGATGAGATGACGCGGCGACAGCTAGAAGACTACGTGTTACAGGCGCTGCTTCCTACTGTCGAACAAGCCATGCAAGAGTTACCGGATGTTGTTCGTGCATTGCAAGCGCGATTTAGCATCGATGACAGGGAAGGGATTGGTTTGTTTGGTTTCTCGGTTGGTGGTATCGCCGCATTACTCACCTTACTGGAAAGTCCTTTGCCAATTACTACAGCTGTGCTAGCTGGCGTTACCAAAGACCTTGCATCGGCTGTGAACAACTATGAACGTATAGTTCAGGCAGCATATCCTACGCTCAAAGAGCAATATCCTTGGGTAGAGAAGCGCTATCGCTGGAGTGCCGAGTCACAAGTGGCTAAACAACGCTTAGACTTTCTTTCTCGTGCTTCAAACTTGCAAAAGCACCAACCAATGCCTGCTGTTTTGTTTGTACATGGTTCACAGGACGAGATATTTCCTGCTAGTGAAGTAGAGGAATTGTATACGACTCTTGCACCGTATTATGAGCAAGCTGCTCAGTCGAAGCGTTTGTCTATGCGAACTTTTGAGCATCTGAAGCATAACATCGATCTGGAAGCCGCCAAAAATTCTCCGGATATGCAACAGGATATCGCTGAACTTCAACGGATTGTATCAGCATGGTTTAGTCAACACAGGATAATCCAGGAATTCCTATGGCAGCACTAATTTCCATTGTGATAACGGTGTATAACCGAGAGCGTTACCTTAAGGCTGCAATTGAGAGTGTTCTCTCACAAACCCTAGGAGATTTTGATCTATTGGTGTGGGATGA
>DATNQF010000007.1:0-3464 GCA_036702855.1 Trichocoleus sp.
AAGCTCCTCTTTGGACTTCGCTTAGCTGGCTTAAAAACTGATCTAGATTGCTGCTCCAGTTCATGTATTTACTCCTTGAATGTTTTTAATGACATGGGATTAATATACCTAGAATTTCAAAAGTGGCAATTATTTTTTAGAAGTTCTTGCTCAATAAATATTTTTGTTTAAGTTGTAAAGGAATCTGTTATGTGAAAACAGATTTTCCTGGTGCAAAAGGTTGATTTTTTCTCCTAGAAATTGTTTGTCTCATTAAACAAAAAACGCTGCCAATCTAGTACAAAGACGGGATGCAAATGCAAACAGCCTATATTGTTTCAGCAGTCCGCACGCCGCTTGGCCGATTCGGGGGTAGTCTGGCTGGTTTCTCTCCAGTAGACTTGGGTGCGATCGCAATGAGAGCCGCATTAGATCAAGCAGATATTCCGGGGGATGCTCTCGACCTGTACGTATTTGGCAATGTTTTGAGGGCAGGGCATGGACAGTCGTTGCCGCGTCAGGCCGCTTTTAAGAGTGGAATTCCTGAAGCAGTTAATGGTTATGCTGTAGACATGGTTTGCTCATCGGGCATGATGAGCGTGATCAATGGGCTGGCTGCCATCCGAGCTGGAGAGGCTGATCTCGTGCTGGCGGGCGGCATGGAGTCGATGTCTCAAAGCGGTTTTTACCTGTCCCACCGGGCTAGATGGGGCTATAAGTTTCTACTGGGATCGCCAGAGCAACTTACAGACATTTTGCTCTATGATGGCCTGACCGATCCCACCTCCGCAGAGGGTATGGGAGCCCAAGCAGAGCGATTAGCTGCTGACTACAGCATCAGTCGGCAAGATCTTGATGAAATTGCCCTGTATTCTCAGGAGCGAGCTGCGATCGCAACTGAGAAAGGTCACTTTAAGCAAGAAATTGTCCCCATCCAAATCGAAAGCAAGAAAGGCTTGCAGTGGGTAGACAACGATGAAGGTGTTCGGCCTGACACGACGCTGGCGACCTTAGCAAAGCTCAAGCCTGCTTTCCAGGAAGAGGGCGTCTTTACAGCGGGCAACAGCAGTCAGATTTCAGACGGGGCTGCTGCCTTAGTGCTGGCTAGTCAAGAGGCGGTAGATCGTTACCAACTTAAGCCCTTAGCACGAATTTTAGGCGGAGCTTGGGCTGGGGGAGAAGCCTGGCGCTTTCCCGAAGTACCTATTCTGGCAGTGCAAAAGCTGCTGGATAAGCTCAACCTGACGATTCAAGATTTTGACCTATTTGAAAACAATGAGGCCTTTGCCCTCAGCAATGTGCTGTTTCATCGCATGCTGGAGGTGCCCTACGACAAGCTCAATATCTACGGGGGTGCGATCGCATTAGGACATCCCATTGGTGCGTCGGGTGCCCGCATTATCGTCACACTGCTCAATGCTCTGCGACACCAGAATGGAGAGTTGGGCTTAGCGGCTGTGTGTCATGGCAGCGGCGGTGGAACTGCAATTGCCCTAGAACGACTCTAAGCCGCTTAAGAAACGCTGAGATCCCGAAGACAAGAGTCCAAAGAAAAGAAGGAGATTACTTATGCTTTCGTTAGGGTTGGAAGACAAAACTATTTTAGTTACCGGGGGCAGCCGGGGCATCGGAGCTGCGATCGCAAGACTGCTAGCGGTGATGGGGGCTAAGGTGGCTTACACTTATCACAGCAGACCCAACGATCAGGTTCCAGGGCTTGCCCTCCAGGCAGACGTGACTAATGCTGCCGCGATGGATACCGTTGCCGAAAAGGTAGAACATGCTCTCGGCCCCATCTACGGTGTGGTTGCAAATGCAGGCATTGCCCGAGACAAAGTCTTTCCTAAGCTGACCTCAGATGATTGGGATGCTGTGGTAGATACGAACCTGAAAGGCCTCTACAATACGCTCAAGCCGATCATTCCCAAGCTATACGAACAGCAAGAAGGATCGGTGGTGTGCATCACCTCGATTTCAGGCGAACGGGGCAACATCGGCCAGACCAACTACGCAGCTTCCAAGGCAGCCGCCATTGGGTTTACCAAGTCTCTCTCTAGAGAAGCGGCGCGATATGGTGTGCGGGCTAATGCTGTCGCCCCCGGTTTCATCGAAACCGACATGCTCAAACCCATTCCAGATACTGTTAAAGAGCAGATTTTAGCAGAAATTCCCTTTCGCCGCTTTGGTCAACCTGAAGAGATTGCCTGGGCTGTGGCGTTTCTGCTCTCGCCCATAGCTAGCAGCTACGTGACAGGTACGGTTTTACGGGTTAATGGTGCCCATCACACTTAAAAATAAGCACTTGAGCATAAAGAGTGACTTGTGACAACGCTTTCTGTGGAGAATCCATTTGTGGGAAACAACTTTCGAGAGCAGCAAATCGAGATTAACGGCCTCACGATTCACTACTTTGAGTCTGATGCCACTGAAGAACAGCAACAAAACCCACCTATGGTGCTGCTGCATGGCAATGGCGAGAGCGCCTATGACTGGGTTTGGGTGCTGCCTGAACTGGCTTCAAAGTATCGAGTGTATGCGCCCGACTTCCCAGGTGCGGGGCAGAGCAGCAAGCCGGATCGCGTATATTCGACCGATTTCCTAACGCGATTTGTGCTGGATTTCCTAAACGCTCTCAATCTTGAAAAAGTCATTTTGGTCGGCAACTCTTTAGGGGGTCTGATCTCATTGCGAATTGCCCTAAGTGATGCCGACAAGGTTGCAGCCCTAATCTTGGTGGATAGTGCGGGGTTGGGGAGTGAGGTCAATCCATTGCTGACTCAAATGACGTTGCCGTTGTATGGGGAAGCTGCGGTCGCTTGGAGCAAACCCACGCTAAATGCCAAGATGAGGGTCTGGGCTAGAACTGCTCTGATGTATGCCAACCCTCAATCAGCCCCCAAGGATTGGGTCACTGTTCAGGAAAAACTCACCCAAACCCCTGGGTTTTTAGAAGCAACTCTGTCTTCACTACGCTCTCTGTCAAGCATTTTTGGGCAACACACGGTCTTGCTCGATGATTTGCCTCAGTTGTCCATGCCAACCTTGGTTCTTTGGGGAGAAAATGATCTAATAGTGCCAAAATATCAGGCCGAAAATGCGGTTAAGCGCATTCCCAAAGGACAGATCCGCATCATTCCCAACGCAGGGCACATGCCTCAGATCGAGCAACCTAAGCTCTTTCTGGAAAGCGTCAATCAGTTTCTCCATCAACTTCATTAACTTTCAGTTGCTTCTAAGGTTTTAGCCTCTGCCTTTAGAACTGCGATCAAAGGAAGCGGGTAAAACGAACGTGAAGCTTCTTGAAAAAGAAAGAGTCCCTCCTATCAAGGGGGGACTCTTTAAAGAATAGACCTGGCATCGAGCTATTTTGACAAGGGGCAACCCCCTCACTATCTTCGCCGCAGCTATGTTTCACAATCCGAGTTCGAGATGGAGTCGGTGTGGGTCCACAGCGCCATTGACACCAGGAAATCTGTCGGGCTTTT
>DATNQF010000080.1:0-21792 GCA_036702855.1 Trichocoleus sp.
GTTCCACCGCGCACCAAAACGACGTCTTCAATCGCTAGCCCCCTATCGCATCCTAGCTCCATAATTTGAATCACCTTCATCAGCCTGATTCCCAATCGGCTCCAGCGGAATCGCCAACCACAACACCAGGTACACCAAAAACCCAATTCCTGGCGTGATCAGGCTGAACCAAACAACGCCAATTCGCACCAGCAGAACTGATAAGCCAAATCGCCGTGCCACCGCCGCACATACCCCAGCAATCGCCTTTCGACGCCGACTCCGATAAAAGAAACGACCTGAGCCAGCTTCCGCAGGAGCCCCCGATTGCGAACGTTTGGACTGCAAACCGGAAGCTACACACAGCCCAATCACCCCAGCTAAGCCCGAAGGCAGCGTGATGACTGCTGCCCAAGGTGCAAACGTTAGGTTTGTTACGATATCGCCCATTTCTGGGTTCCCCGAACACGCATAAAGGGTGATGTCCGCTTCACAGCCGTAGCTTTCCGCTAAGCTCAGCCCGAGCGAAGCCGCAATAAACGGAGACAAGCCATGAAGAATGCAAATCCCTACCAAGAAAACCTGCCACGGCATCGCTAGAGAACGGCGAAATGCGATCGCAGCCAGAAAAGGTCCAACGGGCAACATTGCCCCAAGTAACAAGAGATTGACCAGAGAAAGTAGCATGGCAGGTTATCTCACGGAACAATCGGTTGCCGTAAGTTACACCGATAGGCTTCCAAGATAGCCAGCCATGCTGTGCAAGGAGTTGCAGGAAACTGCCAATTATCCCCTAGTGGGTCATGGCAGGTTCTTTTGCTTTTACCAGTGCCACAAAGTTGTCGAGCATGGTTAGACCAGCAGGAGCCGATTTCTCTGGGTGGTACTGCATCGCCATCAGGTTGTCGCGTGCGATCGCAGCCGTCACCGTCTGACTGCCATGCGTCACTGTTGCTGCAACCACTGCCGGATCAGTCGGTTCTGCATAGAAAGAGTGGACGAAATAAACCCAGTCACCGTCTTTAATGCCTTTCCAAACCGGAGCATTGGGCTGAGTCAGGGTGAGTTGGTTCCAACCCATGTGAGGAATGGTGATGCCAGGTTCCGGCTGAAACCGCTTGATGTGTCCGGGAACAATGCCCAACCCCGATTCCTTTCCCTCTTCACTGGAATCAAACAAAAGCTGGAGGCCGAGGCAAATCCCTAAGAAAGGTTTGCCGCTAGCAATAATATCTTTGATGGGTTGGATTAGGTCGCGCGATCGCAAATGCTGCATGGCCGGATCAAACGCACCATCCCCCGGCAAAACCACCGCATCCGCCTTTTCGAGATCGGCAATCACATCAGTAATATGAGGAGTGGCTCCGGCATTGGCTAAGCCCTTGCACGCTGAGTGCAGGTTGCCCATGTCGTAGTCAATGACAGCAATCAGTGTCATAGCCAGCCTCCCCATTAAGCGGCAATACTCCCCTATCCTACCTGTAGGGTTGTCGTTCTGCCTAAAGACCAGAGACACTCCAACTAATTTCACGCTAGAGTGAACCCCATATCGACTCAAATTTTATGCGTGGTATCAGGGGACGCATCTACCCTTTTCCTGTGCCGCCCACTGAAGCGCCGGGTCATGCCCAGTCCCATCCTCATTACTTCATTTGCTCCTTGGAAAGCCCACCAAGTCTCTAACGCCTCGGACGACTTGCTGGCAAGCTTGGAGCAGCGCCGAGCCTTGCCGTCCAATGCCATTTTGATGCGGCAAATTCCGGTCAACTTTCAGTTAGCCCCTTGCCAGGTCATCGCCAAACTGGTTGAACTGCGGCCATCCATTCTGATTTGCTGTGGCATGGCAGAAAACCGCCAGCGCTTGAACTTAGAACTCAACGGCAAACGTGACGACCGGGTTTTGAAAACTTCGCTTAACCTATCAGCCTTGAGCAGGGGCACTCAGCTCACAGAGATCAGCGACTGTGCCGGAACTTACGTCTGCAACCACCTCTACTTCACCGTTCTAGACTTCATTCAAAAAACACGCTTCCCAACTCAGGCCATCTTCGTTCATGTTCCCTGCCTGACTCCTAGCAATCAGCCTTTTCTTGAGGCCGACTTTACTCTCATCCTGAAACGATTAAATGTGGTAAGAGTGGAATCTTCCCTACAGCAGGCAGCTTAGCTGGCGACTCTTCCCACTTTAACCAACTCGTTTTCAGACCTCTTTTTCACATGAAACCTTATCAAACCTTGCATATTCGGGAGTGCGGTGAACCTTTAGAGCCCATTCCCCAAGGTTCCTTTGCCCTGGTAGAGCCTCACTATTACGAGTCTTTAGGTGCGCCCTATGGCGATAAGTCGCCCTACTACCTGCGCAGAGGCGTGCTGGCAGCTCTGCACCAGGTTCATGACCGTCTGGCCGCAGAGCGCCCTGGTTGGCGCATCCAAGTTTTTGATGCCTACCGACCTGTGGCCGTGCAGCAGTTTATGGTGGACTTCACCTTTCAAGAACTGTGCCAACTTCAGGGTCTAGAAAATATGCAGCTAACCGAGGAGCAGCGACAAACCCTTCTAGAGCAGGTCTATCAGTTCTGGGCAGCCCCTAGCCTTGATCCAACAACACCACCACCTCATAGCACCGGAGCCGCGATTGATGTCACTTTGGTCGATGAGCAGGGCAATGAGATCGATATGGGATCTCCAATTGATGAGATCTCCTCCCGGTCATTTCCTGAGCACTTTGCCGACAGTCAGGATCCCCTAGAGCAGCAATGGCATCACAATCGCAGCTTACTAAACACGGTGATGCGCTCGGCTGGATTCCGTCGTCATCCCAATGAATGGTGGCACTTTTCCCTGGGCGATCAGCTCTGGGCCTGGTTGATGCGTCAAGAAACCGGAGATGATCAAGTCATTGCTCACTACGGCAGAGCTGCCGACTCATCTTTAGAAACGTCTACTGAGCCTGCAACACCTGGAGTTTCGTCTCCAAAACCAGGCAGTTTTGCCCCTCACTCGCCTGCACCTGGTACTGCACTCTATCCATGAGGCGATTGAGAATCATCCAACCATAGCCTCCCTCTTGGCGCTCCTCTGGCAAGGGAGCCTGATAATCAGACGTGTCATACCCTTCACCAGAGTCCCAAATTTCAAGTGCGATCGCACTTTGCTCCAGCGTCAGTCTCAGAATGACGGGCACATCCGGTTTATTTTTGTGAGCGTGACGCACGACATTGGAGTACGCTTCGACTAGGGCCAAGCGAAGTCGTGTAGCTAGCTGAGGCCAGATGTCCTCCTGCTTAAGCTCAGCGCCCAACGAGTCCAGCAGCCAGTTTTCAACAACGATTAAAAATTTCAGATCACTGGGAACCTGGAGTTCAGTTTTCATCGGGCAGCACCTCCAGCGACAAGACGGTCTGATCATCTTCCTGCTCATCACTCAATGTTTGAATCGTTCCCAACAGCTTGTCTAAGTCGAGCGGGCTGGACTGCTGCTGCACTAGCTGCCATAGCCCCTCCTGTTTAAGCATGGCCCTACTGCCCATGAGTCTGGTTTGCTGAGGTGTCACCTCTGTTAGCCCATCACTAGAAAGCAGCAAAGTATCCCCCAGCGACAAGTGGTGTTCTCCAGCCGAGGCTTTCCAAATCGGTAAAATGCCCAGTGGTACACCCCGAACTTCCAAGTAGTGAGGCTCCGTTTGAGCCGCTGCCCCAGACCAGACCATGGGATAAATGTGTCCAGCATTGGCATAGGTCAACTGGCGAGTCGTTGGGGTATACCGCATCAGAACCAGCGTAATGAAGCAGTTATTGCTCACCAAGTCATCCATCAAGCCTGCATTCAGGCTTTGCATGACGACATTTGGCTCAGGGGGTCTTTCCTGAGACAGTTCTCTCCGCAGCACAGAGATAGCGCTCGCCATAAACAGAGCGGCGGGTACCCCTTTACCAGAGACATCTCCCACCGCAAGCCAAATGTCGCCTAGAGGATGGGTAAAGACTTCAAAAAAGTCGCCCCCCACTTCACGAGCAGGCAAACACCGGGCTTGGACTTTGGCCCCTAAAATGTCCGACCAGCTCTGACGCAGAAGGTTCATTTGGATTTGGCGAGCCACCTCCAGTTCTGCCCGCATCTGTCGGGTCTGGTCTTGGATCTGTTGGTAGAGTTGGGCTTGGGCAATTGCTAAAGCCAACTGGTCTGAAACACTTCGAATCAGATCCAAGCTCTCTTGGGACCAACTAGAATTCTCTATTTGATAGAGCGAGATCACTGCTAGACAGCGCTGCTGATAAATCAGGGGCATTGTCAGAGCCGCAATGGTTCGCGAATCATAGTCCAAGCTTTGCAGCGTCGCCTCTCCAGCAAATCCAATCTGCCCCTCCTGCTTCAGGTGATGCTCTAACAAAAGATCCCACAGGGCCTCTGGGACGGAGTCTGGCTGCGCTGCCGCCAGCTCAGGGTATCGAAAAGTCGGAACCTGGACGCTGGGCCGCTCCTCAGAAGAGGAGGGTTCAACCTCCCAAGGCCGCAGAATAACCTGATGGGCATCAAAGATGGTGCCTAGCGTATTGACGACCGTTTGGAGCATGCTGTGGTAGTCCAGCGACTCTCGCACTGCCCGCATCACTTCGTTAATCAGTGATTCCCGCCGCAGGGCACGCGTGAGAACACGGGTACGCTGCTTCACCACCCCATAGGTTTCTGCCGATTGCAGCACCACACTTCTGAGGCTTTCTGGATTCCAAGGCTTCGTGATGTACTTAAAGACTTTGCCTGAGTTAATGGCTTCAACCAAATCCTCGACGTCGGTGTAGCCCGTTAGAACAATTCGAATAGTGTCGGGAAACCGCTCTACTGTCCGACTCAAAAATTCCGTGCCGTTCATCTTGGGCATCCGTTGGTCGGAGATGATAATCGCCATCTCTCCGATCTCGTTTAGAATTTCAAGCGCCTCCAAGCCACTGGTAGCCTTATATACTTGAAACTCACGGCGAAACGTGCGGTAGAGCAAGTCAAGGTTATCAGGCTCGTCGTCTACAACCATTAACTTGAGCTTATCGTGATCACCTAGACTCATGCCTTTCCAGGCTCTTTGGCCATTAATATATTCCGGGAACAGGAAACGCTCATGCGTGTAATGCTTATATTGCAGTATTCCCCCATTTTGCTTAAGAGCCTCAGGGCAGGAATACACTAGTGTTGATTATGGCCTTCTACGGCCGACTAAAAGGAGGACAAAAATGCAAGTTTCCATGAAATTTGGCGGGTTCATCCTCCTGTTAACTTTTGCTGGACTCATCTCTGCTGACACTGTATCCGCCCAAACTTTACAAGACTTACGGCATGAGCTTCAGGTTGCAGTATGCCGTCGGGACTGGAATCAGGCGATTCAACTTACGGGTTCCTTAATAGCCTCTTCAGACATTTCATCCAAATCCCGTGAAAGCTTGGTTGATTTCCGCCATTCTCTAGAAAATATTCGCAATCAGCAGCTAGCCATCAGCACAATTCCTGGCTGTGATGAAACTTTGAGCCGCTATTTAACTGCCGTACCCGAAGAGTCCTCTTACGTAAACTGGCAAAGTGCGATCGCAAGGCTCTCTGGCAATGCAACTAGACCACCTGAACAGGTCGTCCGGCAAGTTGAAGGCTTTATGATAGCGGGTCTAGGTCGCCAGGTTGAAACTGAAATCCCAGCACTCACGCCAGCTATTCCAGTCGAAACCAGCACAGGCGCAGGCGTTTCTGCGAGTGAAGTCAGCCAAGACTATCAAATATTTCGTTTTGTGGGCGGGCAAGGAGATCAAGTCACGATTGATGTTGATGTCACTCAAGTTTTACCGGGCATTTTGTATTCGGATGATGATTCCCAGCTCTTTTTGTTCGATAGCACAGGGACTCTGCTAGCCAACAACGATGATCTGAGCCAACTTCAGTCCCGCATCTCCAACTTTGTACTGCCACAATCAGGCATCTACTATGTGGCCGTGACCACCTACAACAACGACCCTATCCTAGATGCAGATCGTCGGATAACCGGTTGGAGTGGCAATGGCGGCAGCTTTATTGAATTTACCCTCTCAATTGCTGGGGTCACTCCACCCAATCAACTGGTTATTCAGCAGTCAGGAAGTCAGCAAGCAGAAACAAGTCGGCAAGCGGAAACAAATCAGCCAGCAGAAACAAGTCAGCAAAGCAATTAGGTATCCTGGCGACGCCCAGCTACTCGAAGCTTCGCAGAGCGGGATCGCGGGTTCTGGGCGACCTCTTCATCAGTTGCTGTGATCGGCTTTTTAGTGACTACAGTCAACAAGGGAGAGCCTTTCAGAGCATGTTTGACCAGCCGATCCTCCAAGCTATGAAAGCTGATAATGGCTAAGCGGCCTTCTGGGTTGAGCCAGGTGGGAGCTAGCTCCAAGAACCGCTCTAGCACCTCTAGTTCCCGATTGACTGCAATCCGTAGGGCTTGAAAGGTGCGCGTTGCGGGGTGGATGCGACCGTGGCGGTATTTACCAGGAACACACTGGGAGATTGCGTCTGCTAGCTCCGTAGTGGTTTCAAAAGGACGCTGGGCCACAATTTGGCGGGCGATTCGGCGGGACAGCCGTTCTTCTCCGTAGGTGTAAATAATTCGGGCTAGCTCGACTTCTTCCCAATGGTTCACCACTTCAGCCGCAGTTAGTGACTGCCGCTGATCCATACGCATATCGAGCGGAGCCGCAAGCCGGAAGCTAAAGCCGCGGTCAGGAATGTCGAATTGGGCCGAACTCACACCAAGGTCGGCTAAGACCCCATCAAAGCGCTGTTTGCCGGGTTTAAAGTCAGCAAAGTTACTGCGAATGAAGGTAACTCTATCAGCGTAGGGAGCAAGGGTGGCTTGGGCAGCTGCGATCGCACTGCCATCCTGATCGAGTGCCGTCAGCCGAATCGTTGGATCAGCCTCTAAAATCAATCGGCTGTGTCCCCCACCCCCCACAGTCGCATCCAAATAGTGTCCTCCAGCCCTAGGTTCTAGCCCCGCAAGGGTCTCTTGTGGCAGCACTGGAATATGTTCAAACGCAGGCGAAGGATCAGCAGTCATGGATAGGCGTTGGGATATACCCGACTGAGTCTACTGCATTGCTGCCGCCAGAGTTCGCAATCCTGAGAAAGGCTTTTGCTTCCAGTTTCAAACTTAATTTCAAACTCAAATAGTCTGCATAAAGGATGTTCATCTACAAAGGTAGAAGATTCACATTAAGATGCATAAAGGGAGCCCACTTGTCGGCCAACCGCTGCGGACGCCCTGGGATAGATCAAGCAGACATACCTCGCTGACCCCTATGTCAAGAATTGAGACCAAGACTGAACCCATGGTCCTAAACATGGGACCGCACCACCCCTCCATGCACGGGGTGTTGCGTCTCATTGTGACCCTGGACGGCGAAGACGTTATTGACTGCGAGCCAGTCATCGGCTACCTCCATCGTGGTATGGAGAAAATCGCCGAGAACCGCACCAGCATTATGTACGTGCCCTACGTAAGCCGTTGGGACTACGCTGAGGGCATGTTTAACGAGGCCATCACGGTCAATGCCCCTGAAAAGCTGGCAAACATCGAGGTGCCCAAGCGGGCCAGCTACATCCGAGTGATTATGCTGGAGCTAAACCGCATCGCCAACCACTTGCTATGGCTTGGCCCCTTTTTGGCAGACGTGGGTGCCCAAACGCCTTTCTTCTACATCTTCCGCGAACGGGAGATGATCTATGACCTGTGGGAAGCCGCTACTGGCTACCGCATGGTCAATAACAACTATTTCCGCATCGGGGGCGTTGCCGCTGACTTACCCTACGGCTGGCTTGATAAGTGCCTCGACTTCTGCGACTACTTCCTGCCTAAGGTTGATGAGTACGAAAAGCTCATCACCAACAACCCTATCTTCCGCCGCCGGGTTGAGGGCATCGGCACCATCACCCGCGACGAAGCGATTTCCTGGGGTCTGTCTGGTCCTATGCTGCGGGGTTCTGGGGTGAAGTGGGACCTGCGCAAGGTTGACCACTACGAGTGCTACGACGACTTTGACTGGGAAATCCAGTGGGAAACAGCAGGTGACTGCATGGCTCGCTACCTGGTGCGAATTCGGGAGATGCGCGAGTCGGTGAAGATCGTTCAGCAGGCCTGCAAGCAAATTCCCGGTGGCCCCTACGAGAACCTAGAAGCCAAGCGAATTGCAGAGGGTCCTAAGTCAGAGTGGAATAGCTTTGACTACCAGTTCATCGGCAAAAAGATTGCCCCCACCTTCAAGATTCCAGCAGGTGAGCACTACGTCCGAACTGAAACTGGCAAAGGGGAAATGGGCATCTTTATCATCGGTGATGATAGCGTCTTCCCCTGGCGCTGGAAAATTCGCGCCCCGGACTTCGTCAACCTACAGATTCTGCCCCAGCTGGTTCGCGGGGTGAAGGTTGCGGACATCATGCCAATTCTAGGCAGCATCGACATCATCATGGGGTCAGTAGACCGATAACTCTATTTTTTGACGTTTCTAGGGGCACAGGATTTCACGAGTGGGATCCTGTGCCCTTTTTGCGATCGCACTGTTTTAGGAATTCCTAGGTTGTCAGCCGATACAGACAGACACAGGCGACTCAGTTTTACACTGAAAGGACTAAACTTGCCTACTTCTAAAGCACCATGCCCCTGACTAGCACACCTGCAATTAACTGGGATAGTCTCATTGCTACCCTCGGCGATATCGAGACGATTCGAGAGCCGAGCCAAGTTGAGAAATTGTCGAAGGATTATTACAACTTCAGCCCAGTGCTGGTGAAGCAGTTGGCTAATAAGGCAGGCGATTTGGTCGTTCGGCCTAAAACCGAGGCTGAGGTCTTGAAGGTTGCCAAAATCTGTGTTGAGGCCAAAGTTCCTGTCACTGTGCGAGGAGCAGGCACAGGCAACTACGGCCAGTGCATTCCTTTAGAAGGCGGCGTGATTCTTGACCTGAGCCGCATGAATGCCGTGAAGTGGGTAAAGCCTGGCATTGCCTGTGTAGAAGCAGGGGCTAAGCTATCTGCCATCGACAAAGTCACTCGTGAATCCGGTTGGGAACTGCGGATGTATCCCTCCACCTACCGAACCGCTACGATTGGAGGCTTCATTGGGGGCGGCAGTGGTGGCATTGGCTCTATTTTGTATGGCCAACTCCGTGACCGAGGCAACCTGATTGCAGTACGGGTGGTGACGATGGAAGATGAACCCCGCGTAATTGAACTGCGGGGCGACGAAGTGCAGAAGGTCAACCACGCCTACGGTACCAATGGCATTATTACCGAACTAGAAATTCCCCTCGGCCCTGCCTATCCTTGGGCCGAGGTCATTGCAGTCTTTGATGACTTTATGACCGCAGCCCACTTCGGCCAGACGTTAGGCAATGCGGACGGCATTGTCAAAAAGTTAATCAGTATTCATGCCTGGCCGATTCCTAGCTACTTTGTACCGCTCCAGCCCTACCTACCAGAGGGCAAACACGCTGCCCTGCTGATGGTGGCTGAATCTAACCTGGAACCTTTTAGCGAACTGGTGAAGGAATTTGGCGGCACGATCACCTACAACAAAGGGGCGCAGGAGGCCAGTAAGGGAACTCTGCTGGCAGAATTCACCTGGAATCACACGACATTGCATGGGCGCAGCATCGACCCATCCTTGACCTATCTGCAAACTCTGTTCCTAAGCGACCCAAATTTAGAACTAATCAAGCACCTGTATCAGCACTTTGGCAATGAGGTGATGATGCACCTAGAGTATTTCCGGGTAGGCGGCAAGGCTGTTCCGGCAGCGCTTCAGGTTGTCCGCTACAGCAGCGAGGAGCGGCTGAATGAAATTATCCAATACCACGAGGAGCGGGGTGCCCTAATTGCCAACCCTCACACCTACGTTTTAGAAGACGGCGGCATGAAAACGGTCGATCTAGTGCAGGTGGACTTCAAAGCTCAGGTTGATCCCTACGGCTTGTTAAACCCTGGCAAGTGTCGTGGTTGGCTAGAGCGGACTGCATAAAGACGGCAGCACACCAGAGAAAGCCTTATTTTTGAACACAAAAAATAAGGCTTGAACACAAAAAATAAGGTGCGATCCAATAAACCTGCGATCGCACCTTATGAATACTCTGGACAATCCCTCAGTGGAGTTTAAGCTTCCCGATTATTCAGAAAGGTTTGAACTTGAGCCAGAGCGGCCCGACCGATATTAAACACAGCCCAGCTACCGGCAATGATGATCGGCAATAGAACGACTACAACGCGCCAGTCCATTAATACTTTCCTCCTAATCCCAGGCAAACGTTAAACGGTTGTCACAATTTTCTCATAATGTACACCACAGCGGGCAGGGAGGAAAGCAGGTCAGCTAGAGTCGGGGAGTTTTGAATTAGAGGGGAAGGCGAAGAGAAGGCACGAGTAAAAGGAGGATGTGTATACCCTGTCTCCCTAGCCATCACCCCAAGTCCACCTCAACCGCTTTTCCGGCATGAACCAGAGCTAACTGGTAATACTTTTTCGCGTGTTCAATTAGGTCTGCAGCTTCTTCATCGCTTACTTGGCGGGCAACTTTGCCAGGTAGTCCCACGACAAGAGATTGGGGGGGGACATCTTTCGTGACCACCGCGCCCGCACCAATAATACTGCCTGCGCCAATTCGAACCCCGTTCAGGACAATCGCGCCGATACCGACTAAAGCACCGCGCTCAACGTGAGCACTGTGAATAACGGCTCGGTGGCCGACGGTGACATAGTCTTCCAGAATGGTGGGTTCGCCCGGATCACCGTGAATCACGGCTCCATCTTGCACGTTGGTGTAAGCACCGACACGAATAATCTCCACATCACCACGCAGGACAGCTCCATACCAGATGTTAGAGCCTTCAGCCAAGTAAACTTGGCCAATGAGAGTGGCGTTAGGGGCAAGAAATGCGACTTGGGAGATATCTGGTTCTGCCCAGTGGCGGCTTGGGCTCTGTAAAAGGGGGGTCAAATTACTCACAATGTTCCAGTATTCTGGGCACAATGGTATATACGGGGCTACTGAGCGAACAGAAGCCCAAAGTTTATAATACGGCTACCGAAATAAGTCGAGTAGCTGTTGCGAGGAGACACGGGGTTCGAGCCAAATGGTTAATTCAGCGTTGCAATACCCCATCTACGGCCCAGAAATCCAGTGCCCTCACTGTCGTCAAACGATTCCGGCGTTGACATTAACAGATACCTATCTGTGTCCTCGCCATGGTGCCTTTGAAGCCAATCCCGACACCAAGGAACTTGTTCATCTTCAGTCGGGGCGGCATTGGCGGCAATGGGATGGTGAGTGGTATCGGCAGCATACCCACCCAGACGGCATTCGCTTCGAAATTCACGAAGCGCTAGATCGGCTCTATACCCAAGGCTACCGGGCCACTCGGGTAATTATTGCCGATCGTTACAAAGACTTGGTGAATGCCTACTTGGAGCGCAGTACCCCTTGGCGCGGTCAAGTTGATCCGACCTCGGCCCCTCGGCTCTATGGCCTGCCAGTCGAGTTTAGCCCACCACCCGACGAAGACCCCCAGTGGGACGTGATTAACTTTAATCTGGAAAAAGAGCCAGGGGTACCTGTTCGCTATCCCTATTTTCGGCTCTTTGAGTAGGGACTCTCCATGATGCACCATGCGTCGATTCGCACGGCGGACATTCATCGTGCGATCGCATTCTACGAACAACTTGGCTTTACCATTCAAGAACGCTTTACCGCTGGCATCACTCTAGCCTGCTGGATGGAAGGGCTTGGGGGCCGCATTGAGCTTTTACAGGTGCCTGAGCCTCGTCCTGCCGCTGATGCCTTTGAGGACGAGCACTACACTGGCTACTACCACCTCTCCTTTGATCTGACACACCTAACCCCCAGTTTGCCGGATTGGCTCTCAAATCTGCGTCAGCAGTTTGATCAAGCCGCTACCGTTGACCCTCTTAAAGTGCTGCTAGAGCCCCGCCAGCAAATGATTGGCAGCACCGTTTACGAGGTGACCTTCATCGCCGATGCTGATGGGTTGCCGTTGGAATTTATACGAGTTATGGGCGATGTCCAATGAGTCTGTTACGCCGTTTGCCGACAACTGGGCCTATCTTAAAAGCGAGCTGAACTGGCTAGATCGGCTGCTGATGCTAGCCGTTTCTCGGCAACGACAGGATGTAAAAGAGGTAGACCGAATTGCCAAGCATTCAGGGGAACGCGCTACGAGCCACTGGTGGAAAGGCATTATCACCTTAGAGGGTCCCTCTGGTTACGATGAGCACCGCAAGCCTGCCGCCCGTCCTCCTAGTTCCAAAACTAGCTACTCTCAACAGCTAGAAGCTCGCATTCAGGCTAGTTACCAGCAGGGTGTCTCGTTGGCACTACCGCTGCTGCGCGACCATTTGCATCTGAGTCTGTTTGAGAAAAACGTGATTCTGCTCGCCCTAGCCCCCGAAATTAACCGTCGGTTTGGGCGACTCTACAGCTATCTACAGCGGCAAGATGATGATGCTGACTGGGATTTACCCTCGGTCGATCTCTGTCTCAAGCTTCTTTGTCGGAACGATCAGGAATGGCAGCGCGCCAGAGAGCAACTATCTTCCCCTAACTCACTTATTGAGCGGGGGATTCTGGAGTGGATCGACGCCAGTGAGACAACACTGCTGAGCCGCCACATGCGCTTACCTGACATTGTCACCTCCTACCTGTTAGCTCAGCAGCCCGACCCTGACGATCTGGTGCATCTGGTTCAACCCCTGGAGGTAGAAGCCGCCCCAGTAGTGGACTGGCTCATTCACGAACGGCCTACCCAACCTTGGCGATCGCTCATTGTCCCTGAGACGCTGTTAGCAAATCTTAAGGCTTTGAGTCAAACCGTTAAGGTGAACTCAGAGGGGCCAGGGAAGATTGTCCTACTGGTGGGGGAACCCGGAACAGGCAAAACATCGGCAGCGCGTGCGATCGCACATGCCCTCAGTTCTTCCCTAGCTTGGGTAGACCTAGCAACCCTGCCGGAAGCAACAAACGATAGCGTCCTCAATCAGCTATATCAGCCTGTACCTGGCATTCTGCTAGTGAAGTCTGCCCAGCACTGGTTTGGCCGTAATCCTGTTCTTGAAGCAGCTCACCTGCAACATTGGCTGCAAACCCAACGCAGTCAACCAGGTCTAACCCTGCTGACGGTCCACCACCTCCAGTCCATTAAGCCTTCCTGGCGGCAGCAACTCGATGGGGTTATTACAATTCCCCGCCCCGATGAAGTAGCTCGTCGGAAACTGTGGAAGCAGGCTTTGCCCACCGGAACCACCGTTGATCGCAAGCTGAAGTGGACGCAGGTCGCGCAGCAGCTAGAGTTGAGCGGTGGAGAGATTGTTGCGATCGCAGCAACCGCTGTCTCTCTCGCTCAAGCAGCCAAATCCCCTAGCCTCACCTTAGAACACTTGCAGCAGGCTCTTGCTCTTCGCAACCTTGAATTTCCCAGTCCTTAACACCTGGTCATGCCACAGCCTATCTTTGCTTCACTGGGTTTGCTGCATCATCTCAGTCACAATGTCTAAGATTCGGGGCATGTACACCTGACTTGAGAGCTGCATAGAGGTCTGAGTCAGCTGAGGCGAAACAACAGTTAGTTTTTCTCCCAGTGGAGTTTGATAAAAGGCAATTAAGCCTTTCAAATCTTCCTCGGTGAAGTATTGATCGTACGATGGATAGTACACACGCTCTAACATCTCATCGTAGGTAACTTCAGTTTGAATCACTTCACTAATGCGAGCAAAGTTAGTGTTTAGCTCAGCCATTAGAGCGTCTGCTTCAGCCGGAGACAAATCTCCCCTGTTCTCAACCAGTTGTGCCACCAGGGGCTGGAGCTGTTGCTGAACTTGGGTGAAGGCAGCCTGCTGCATCTGTTCATGCATTTGCCTTCCTCCCGTCAGTTCTAGAAGTTGATCAATGAGAAGACGCTTCGTTTCTGAAATGGGTCTTACGTCGGAAGCAGTGGTCTCAGACTCAGCAGCAGGTGTTTCCGGGGTTTGCGCTAGTGTATTGACCGAGGCGTAAGCATTGCCGGTCAGAGATGCCACAATCAGCAGGGCTGGCACGAACCCTTTAATTTGCTTCAAGCTAAACATGGCGGTAATCCCACTGACGGCTATTGCGACTATACCATCGGTGGGATTGATATCCCTTCACGCCAGTATGTTCCGGACTTGCATCTGGAATACGAGGTGATTATTCCTCCTCATCAGAGTAGTCTTCCTCGTCAGAGTAATCCTCCTCGTCGGAGTACTCTTCGTCCTCAGAGTACTCTTCCTCCTCAGACTCTTCCTCATCTTCAGAATATTCCTCTTCCTCGGAATACTCTTCTTCAGCTTCCTCCTCGCTTTCGGGCTCTTCCTCAGATTCCTCGTCCTCGGAATACTCTTCTTCAGAGTCTTCGTCTTGCGATCCCTCGTCCTCAGACTCCTCTTCACCGCCGTAACTGAAGCTGTATTCCTCCTCCACGGCGTACTCTTGACAGAGGGCGTCTAGCTGCTCAATGAACTCGGTAGCGTCATCAATAGTGAGGTCAAAGTTAAGAATGTTGACAACGTAGGTGTCTCCCTCCGATTCCTCATAGTCGTAGTCGAAGTAATAGTCTTCCTCACTCTCGACATAATTTTGGCAAAGCTCGTCGAGCGCTCCTACAAAGCCTTCCGGGTCTTCGGTATAGGCGTAAAACTCATGGATCAGCAGAGAACCCTCATCCGCAAAGAAAGACTCATCCTCTTCCCAAACTTCGGCACTGAAATCCAGATCGCTTAGTGCTTTGATGATCCAGGAGTCATGTCCGTTGTAGTCCGGATGCATGACGTAGTCATAGGGAATGTAGCAGTAGCCTTGGTCACCCCACGCTGGCCCCCAAGAGTTGCGCACAATAAACATACGGTCTTTGTCGGAGTAGCCAACGCAGAGCATGGCATGCCAACCATGGGTTTCGCGCACGTTGTCTGACCGTTTGGGTATTGGCACCCGACCTCGGTTGCGGGTAGCGTCGTCAAATGACTCAAAGGTGTTGAGGGCGAAGGCAATGGGATAGCCCTCAGCTAAGGTATGCCGCCAAAGATCGAGATCAGTTTCGATTACCTCTGACTCAACAACCTTGAAGTTGGCAGCATGTTCATAAGCACTCTCATCAGGTGCTGTAAAGATTAACTCCTCGTCATTGGGCCAAAGTTCTTCAGAACACGCACCGTGCTGAATTAGGCTCTCGATGGCGCAGTACATGTAGGTACCACCATCTTCGTTGTGGCTTCCTGTTTGCGATCGCGCATTGTAATAGACAAAAAGGCGGCTCACATCCGACGCATCACCTAGATCGCGCTTGGCCAGATACTCATAAGCACCCACAAAGGCATTGGCGACACAGCTATTGCCAACCTGCTCTTCCACCTCAGTCATGTACTTGCGCAAATCCACCTTGGGTGGCAATTGATCCTTCTCAAACCGTCCTATGCGGTGGTACTTGGCACCATCTGGCTTTTGCGCCGCTTTGTAGCCACCAACGCGAAACTTCCGGGCTTGAGTGAACATGCCTGTCTTACCTTCAAGGATTGCTCCTCTAGCATTCCCAGGCAGACACAGCCCACATCTCAGTTCACAGAATCTTAGCCTTCAACCTGAAAGATCCTTCAAATCTGGCTGGGGCATAGCAACAGCAGTTTCTCGTTCAGACCATTGCTTAACGGGATACGAGGTCTAAGGATTTCAGCTCAGGCATCAATTGTCTAAAGGCAATTCCCCGGTGGCTGCACTCCTCTTTCTGCTCCGGAGACATCTCAGCAAATGTCAGCCCAGCGTCCGGCACATAAAAAACAGGATCATAGCCAAAGCCACCAGTACCTTTGGGTGCAGTGAGAATTTCACCCCGACAAATACCTTCGGTTTGGAGTGCAATAGAACCGTCTGGTCGGGCCAGTGCGATCGCACAGACAAATTGCGCTCCCCGATCCGTCGTATTTCCCAGTTCCATCAACACCCGCTGAATTCGCTCAGCATCCGAGCCAGCATAGCGGGCAGAATACAGACCAGGGGCACCGTTCAATGCATCAACGGCAAGTCCAGAGTCATCTGCGATCGCCCATTGTCCGGTTGCCTTTGCGACCTCGGATGCCTTTAAGCAAGCATTTTCGATGAACGTAGTGCCAGTTTCATCCACATCAATCTCGGCGGGCTTGAGCACTAACGTCCAATCCAAATCGTTGAGATACGCCTGCATTTCCTTAAGTTTGCCGGGGTTTCCCGTCGCGACCACAACTGTTGCCATAAAGAACTGCCTTGAATTAGCTAAACCTCACGCTCCGTAACTCATCGCATTGAATGCTTTGACCCCGGCAAAAGAATAATAATTTGCAACGTCCAGAACACGCCCATTAAAATCAGTTGTTATTAGAACTGTCCCAGCTTCAAATTTAATGCCAATCCTTGTCAATAGCTGAGTGCCTTCGCAGTTGCCAAGCAGGAGATAGACAATTTTTGCCCTCCCCAGCCTTTGTGCTGCCGAGTGCTACTGCCTTTTTAGCAGAGTTTTGTGCTGTCAAAACCGAGTTTAACTAGGCTTTTTCTCAGCAGGGCTGTTTTTGCTTCTACCGTTTATGAACCTGATACATTTCGATCGCAATGATGTGCGTTAGCCAAACAGATCACGCATTAGCCAAACAGATAAGTTTTCAGGGCAACCTTTCAACTCCTTAACCTGCGAAGGCAAAGTTCCCGCACAAAGAAGTATCACTGAATTTGCACATTGCACACAATTGCAAGTGTCCTCGACCTCGGCTCATTAAGCCCTTGATAAGCGCTATGACGTTCTGCCACCGCCTCTAATTCTGTCACTTCCCTTGGATACAGAACGGCCCGAAACCTGGTAGCGTGATGGAGTTAATGCTGCTTGCTGTCAGGTTTTTCGATTGAAGACAAGAAAGCCCCAAAAACCTTCTAATTACTGGATTCTAGCGCCCTACGTGCGTCATCAGTGGCGCACAATTTTCCTAGCACTGCTTTGTACGCTAGTGTTTGTGACCTACTGGCCAATTTTGGCTTGGTTGGCAGGGCAGATGCTGGCATTGTTGGGTGAGGGAAATGTACAGGGTGTGGCCCAACTCATGATGATTACCCTAGGTGGGTTTTTCATCCAGAAGTTGGGTCAGTACGGACAAGATTCTCTCATGGCGAAGGTAGCGCTAGAGGTAGTCTTTAAAGTCCGTGTTCAGGTCTACAGTCATCTACATCGATTAAGCCTGTCATATTTTGAGCGCACACAAACGGGTGATCTCTCTTACCGGCTAACAGAGGACATTGACCGGATTGGTGAAGTTGTCCTCAAATTATTTCACGACTTCATTCCGTCAGCGCTGCAACTTGTAGTCGTCATCAGCTACATGATTTATCTCAACTGGCAGCTTACCGTGGCAGCGCTAGTGCTGGTGCCCATTTTGGCTGTTTTAGCGGGTTGGTTTGGCGATCAGATGCTGAAGTTTTCGCGCGATAGCCAAAATCGAGTCTCGGATCTGTCTTCACTGGTAACGGAAGTTTTCAGTGGCATTCGTCTGGTGCGAGCTTTTGCAGCAGAAGACTATGCAATTGAACAATTCACGGTTGAAGCTGAGAAAAACCGACAAGCTCGCTACCAGGCAGCCTGGCTTCAGTCGGTGCAGTACCCAGTAGTTGGGTTTCTCTATGCCTTCGTGGTGATGTCCATTCTGCTGGTAGGGACCTGGCAGATTTCCAAAGGCAACTTAACGGGTGCCTCCTTTGGTAGCTACGTTGCAGCAGCACTCATGCTGATCGACCCTGTGAATCACTTCATTCACAACTACGGCCAGTTTAAGCAAGCCGAAGCCTCAATGGATCGGGTGGCGGAGTTACTTGCAATCGAACCTGCCGTACGCGAACTCCCTGATGCAATGGAAATGCCACCAGTAACGGGCAAAGTCGAGTATCGAAAGGTGACCTTTGGTTACAATGCCGCAGAACCCGTTCTGCAAGGACTCGATCTGCTGGCAATGCCAGGGGAAAAGATTGCGCTGGTGGGATCTTCGGGGGCCGGAAAGACAACCCTGGTCAACCTACTGCCTCGATTCTATGACCCGCAAAACGGTCAGGTTCTTATTGATGGCATTGATATCGGTACTGTGACGCTGCGAAGTTTGCGGCGGCAGATTGGCATTGTCCCCCAGGAAACCATTTTGTTTTCAGGGACTATTGCGCAGAATATTGCCTTTGGTCAAACCGACTTTGATCTAGAAGCGGTGCAGGAAGCAGCCAAGATTGCTAATGCCCATGGGTTTATCAGCCAGTTTTCCCAGGGCTACTACACCTGGGTGGGTGAGCGAGGCGTGAACCTATCAGGCGGACAAAAGCAGCGCCTTGCGATCGCACGGGCCATCTTACTTAACCCTCGCATTCTCATCCTTGATGAAGCGACCTCAGCTCTAGATGCTGAATCAGAAGCGCTGGTGCAGGAAGCGCTGGAAAGATTGATGCGCGATCGCACAGTCTTTATCATTGCTCATCGTCTGGCGACCGTCCGCCGTGCTGACCGAATTTTGGTAGTAGAGCAGGGTCAGATTATCGAGTCGGGCACGCACGAAGAATTGCTGCAACAAAAGAGCCGCTATGCACAGTTCTACGCACGGCAGTTTCAAGAAAAGTCTACTGTCTAGGCCAGCGCTTAGGAAGAGGCTCGAAAGGCACTGGAAAACTGGGGGCTGATAGGTTCTGTTGTAGGGCTAGGGGCAGGGGCATTCAGCCAAACGGGTGTGCTGTCAGCATCCGCCAGGGTAAGCCGTTTGAAGGGATCTAAGGAAACTGTTGCAGGTGCGGAAGGGTGTGACTTTGTAGCAACCGAGGTCTGATTGGCAAACAAATCGGTTGCAGCCAGTTCTTCTGATCTCAGAAATTCGTAGATAAAAGCATCTGGTTGGGGAGAGCGAGCTGAGGTAACTAGCTCAATCCCGTCATCATCGAAGCTATCTGCATCTTGAGCGGAAGCAATTGTATCGGTATCTAGAGGGGCAACAACATACACTTTTTCAGGAGGTCGAAGTGCTGCAAAAGTGGCTACCGAACAGAGAGCAAGAACAGGCGCACGCATCGTTAGGATAGATAGGGTCAGGGATTCTATCTGTTTCTACAGACAGATGACACCTCCTCAGTAGGGTTTGCCTCGGCAAGTTTAAAGATTGAGTAAGGGGTGCGATCGCAATTTCTAGGGTGAATGCTGCGTGGTTCTTATAAATAAGAGATAGCCAGCACGCTGACACAATCAACATGACTGACAAATCTTTTACTCCGCATTTCTTGCTCCGGCTATCCCAAACTGGGCAAGTGGGTGTATCGAACCGGAAAAAACGCGACTATGTAGACTTGGACGATTAAATAGTGCTGTACTGTCCTGGGCATCATTGCCCGCTTCGTAACGACTGTTACCGCCATACTCAACCATCACCAGGACGAGCCTCCTTTGCAGCCCTGCCCTACAACCTAGCAACAGGAACTTGCGAATGGTTTTACTCGAATGTACCGAACGAAGCGTCGATTCGCGAGGCAGCATACTACATCTGGTTGCGGAATGGCTGTCCGGAAAATCGTGACCTTGAATACTGGAACGAGGCGTATTTGAGCTTATGTCTAAGCATGGGATGCAATCCTTAGATCTGTAGATTAGATCTGTAGATCTGTGCTTGAACGTGTAGCAAGTACAAGCATCACGACTGAGGTTAGGCCTAGACCAAGAATTTGAGGTCAATTGATCCGCGTTCAGCACTTTACAGAACGCAACCTTATCATCGGGTGCTGCATCCTGCGTTACCCAGATATCAGCTATTTTTACGACTTTAGGACTATTTTTGCCAGAAATTGAACTGTAGAGCTTGACGATCGGCTAAATAGAACAATAGATTCATACTCTCATTCAAAAAACTGAATCAACCGCTACACACTTCGAACCATTCACTTCAACAAGTAGGGTGTGAGTAAATCATCATGACAAGGCTCTTTTGGCAATCCTTGCTGGCTGCTCCTGTTGTGCTTGGTGCAGCTTTAGTTTCTACCATTGCGATCGCAGCTCAATCTCCTCCCGTAGAAGCTTCAGATGAGACCATAGCCTCAGAGGCTGCTTCCCCTGAATTCATAACCAGTATTAGTGCTTCTGAAGCTTCTGAAACTGTTTCCCCTGAAGGTATTACCAACGTTAACGCTCTTGAGCAACCCGTTCAACTGGCTCAAATCACCAGCGTTTCTCAGCTTTCTGACGTTCTCCCTTCCGACTGGGCTTACCAAGCTCTGCAAAGTTTGGTTGAGCAATATGGGTGCATTCAAGGCTATCCCAATCGCACCTTCCGGGGCAACGCTCCCATGACCCGCTACGAGTTCGCGGCTGGTCTTAACGCCTGCTTGGATGTCCTGGTTCAGCTCACGCCTAATGGCCTGGATTCCGATGACTTAGACACTATTCGTCGCCTTCAAGAGGAGTTCCAAGCCGAACTCAACACGCTACGAGGCCGAGTCGATGCCCTTGAAGCCGATGTCGCCGAACTCGAAGCTAACCAGTTTTCCACCACCACCACGTTTCGAGGGCAAGTTGATTTTCACTTAGGAGTGCCTCTCAATCCATATGTGAGCAGTGTTGGCCCCGAAACTAGCCCCACCTTCAATTCTCGGGCCATGCTAGATTTCAACACTAGCTTCTCGGGTGAGGATCTCTTGTTCATTCGCCTTCAAGGAACAACTGGAGGACAACCCTTCACTGATTTTCGGGGATTCAAGGAAGCCTCGGGACTGCCGAGTGGTGGGTCAGTGCTTGATGTTGTCCTGGAAGACTTATTCTATCGGTTCCCTATAGGCGAGCGTCTAGATATTACGCTTGCTGGGACAGCCCTTAACTCCGATGAGTATGTTCGCACAATTACTCCCTTTGGGTATTCCGTCGCTGATGCAGGTAACCCTCAGTATCTAGACATTGGCATGGGCGGAGGTGCTGGGGTAGGAATCAGCTTTGCCTTGACCGATAGCCTGATTTTGGATGCAGGCTATACCGTTAATACGGCGGGCTCTGCGGACCCTGCGATTGGTATTTTCCAGGGAACCAACACAGGAGGGGGGCAAAGTTACGGTGCCTCTTTAAGCTACCTTTCTGAAGGATTTCTCAACCTATCAGTGACCTACCTGCATGGGGATGGGGCAAATGCCTTTGCTGGCGGTCCCATTTTTGGAGGCGCGGTTGATACCTTCGGGGGACAAGTTGCTTTAGATTTTGGTGGCTTTACGGTCGGCGGTTATGGGGCTTACACCACCTTTAGTGGTGGCAATGACTTCAACTGGTTAGCAGGCATAGCCTTTAATGACCTTTTCATGGAGGGTGGTCAGCTCGGTGTCTACGCAGGTCAGCTGCCCCAACGAACGATCAACATTGTCAACAATCCCTTTGTAGTTGAGGGTTACTATCACATTCCCTTTAATCAGTACCTGTCGATAACGCCTGCAATTATCTACGGCGATGCCAATAATGGTTCGACCGACGATTCCACCGTTTATGGTGCGATTCGTACCACCTTCCGCTTCTAGAGCTGGGCACTAACTAAGACGCACTTTAGGCAAACGTTAAACAGGCAAAGCCTTGCCCCGCAACCCTTCGGGCAAGGCTAGCCCATACCGTTTGAGCAGCGTAGGCAAGATGTCATAGAGCTGCGCTCCCTCTAGCACCTGCCCGTTCTTGGGCGCTTTGGGGTCGTGGAAAATCATTAGACCAAAGGGAGCATGGTTGGCACCGTCC
>DATNQF010000084.1:0-24911 GCA_036702855.1 Trichocoleus sp.
CGCTGGTGGATCGGCTTTCGGCCCTGCCTCTGCTCTATGCTGTAGTCGACTTTGACAACTCCGACGAAGCCTGGAAGCGCTACGACTCCATTACCGCCCGCGAACTCTTTAAGCAGTACGGAGTTTCGGCTCGACTGTACAAAGAATCCTTTGAACCGATGCTGCTGGTGGGGCTGTTTGCACCGGGAGAACAGTGCTCCGCTGCTGCTGCCTTGGGAATGCTCTACTACTTCATCCTGGCGCACCAGCCCGACTTCGATGTGCGCTGGTGCCGAGGCACAGTGGGTGAGCAGATCTTTCGGCCCTGGGTGCAGCAAATTGAGCAGGCAGGAGGCCGCATCCTGGCAAATCACCGGGTTACAGATGTAATTGAAGGTGAGAATGAGCAGATTACAGCAGTAGTCTGTGGGGATGAGGTCTTTGAAGCCGATGCCGTTATTTTTGCCGTCGGCATCACGGGCATGAAGAAAATTGCAGCTAGCAGTCCGGCTCTGCGCCGTCGTCAGGCTTTCCGCGACCTGAGTAATTTAGGTGCGATTGACGTGCTGGCAACTCGCCTTTGGTTCGATCGCAAAGTGGAGATCACCCACCCCTCCAATGCCTGCTTTGGCTTCCACTCCACCACAGGCTGGACATTCTTTGACCTCAATGCCCTGCATGATGAGTACCGCCAGGAGCCAGGGTCGGTGATCGAAGTAGACTTCTACCACGCCAACCAGTTCTTAAATCTAGATGATGCAGAGATTGTGCCGTTGGTGCAGCGAGACTTAGCGGGGTGCATTCCAGCCTTTAGCGAGGCTAAGGTGGTCGATGCTGGGGTGGTGCGGCTGCCCCAGGCTGTAAGTCACTTTGCCCCCGGCAGCTACCAATATTTGCTCCCAGGAACTACGCCGTTTAAGAACGCCTTTATGAGTGGCGACTGGATTGTGACGCGCCACGGCTCCTGGTCCCAAGAGAAAGCCTATGTAACGGGCTTAGAGGCCGCAAATCGAGTGATTAGTTTGATAGGGCTAGGGCAAGCCGCTCCCATTCTGCCCGTCATTCCCGATGAGCCGCACATTCAACTGGCGCGGACAGTGAACCGAGAGGTGCGATCGCATCTCTCCCAGCTTCTACCTTCCTTTTGGCTGCCATAGCTGGGAAAAGGGTTGCAGAAGGTCAAAGGCTATCAGGGAATGTAAAGAACTCAGAACTAATGTTGCATTCCCGAAATTCTGTAGCCATTGATACAGTTCTGCTTGTTATTCTGATTAGTACGAACAAAGACATCCATACCGTCCGGAGGACACCAACATGTCTGTTAACGATCAGGCTCGCGCGTTAATGATGCGGCACCACCAGGTAGTCAAGAATCGCCAGCAGTCCATGTTGAGCCGATCCAACGTAGAAATCGGAATGCCCGGTGAGGTTGAGCATTGGAGCGGCATCCAAGGCAAGCCCAGCGCTGATGCAAGCCGCTCCTACGGTCGCAGTGGGTCTTCCCTAAGCTAGTCTTTCATCAGATTTATCAGTCTTGTCGTCGCCGACTCGCTTCGAAAACGGCAAAACCACCACCCAGGTCATTTAGTTGGCCTGGGTGGTCAGGCGTTTAAAGGGGAGAAGGGAGGCGTAAAGCTGCGATTCTCGGTTTTGGCAATTCCCCCAAGCGCCCCACCTACCGTCTCTAACCATCATCCGGTACATTGCATAGAGGCATTTCTGGAAAACACTCCTTTAACCATGACAACGCAAACGCAAATTCGGGTGGTCGTCAACGGAGCCTGCGGCAAGATGGGGCGCGAGGTCGTCAAGGCTGTCTCTAAGACCGAGGATATGGTCTTGGTAGGAGCCATTGACAAGAACCCAGCCGTGCAGGGCGAGGACATTGGCGAGGTCATCGGCTGTGGCCCATTAGAAGTACCCGTATTGAGCGACCTAGAGGGCACGCTGGTCATGGCCCAGAGCGAAGGGCAAGCGGTCATGGTTGACTTTACCCATCCCGACACGGTGTATGAATCGGTGCGGGCTGCGATCGCATATGGCGTACGTCCCGTTGTGGGCACAACAGGTCTTAGCAACAAACAGATTCATGACCTGGCTGAGTTTGCCGAAAAAGCCAGCACGGGCTGTCTAATCATTCCGAACTTCTCAATTGGCGTAGTGCTGCTTCAGCAGGCAGCCCAGCAAGCGGCCCAGTATTTTGACCATGTTGAGATCATCGAGCTGCACCACAACCAAAAAGCCGATGCTCCCAGCGGCACGGCAGTCCAAACGGCACAAATGCTCTCAGAACTGAACAAGCCCTACAACACAGCTCAGGTGCAAGAAACGGAAAGTATGCCAGGGGCAAGGGGTAGTGCTACCGAAGACGGGATTCGCATTCACAGTGTGCGATTACCCGGTCTGATTGCACACCAGGAAGTCATTTTTGGCGCTCCGGGACAAATCTACACCCTGCGGCACGACACCAGCGATCGCGCTTCCTTCATGCCGGGCGTCCTTCTCTGCATCCGCCGTGTGATGCCTCTGAAGTCCCTAATCTACGGCATGGATAAGATCCTCTAGGAAACTGACGCGCCTAAAGTAGGGCTTTAGGTTTCGGTCATTGCGAGCCTGTGAAGCAACCTGTGCCCAGAATTGATGCCAATGGCGAAATTCATAATCGCAATGGATTCCCTGAATTGTCGGTTCAGAAAGCCCCCGGTTCCGGCTCCGTCAGAGGTTCAAAGTTCCCCGATTCTGGGGGACTTGGGGGGCTAGCACCGTGTAACTTCATTGCACGGTGCAATTTTCCAGTAGACATTGCCCACAAATTGCATCGGCTCGTTAGGATGTGGGCACAGGCAACCTGTCATACCGATTTATCTTCTTAGCCCTACAGACGTTGCACCGGGCGCATCACCCTGTGCCCCCACTAGAGATCGTCTGTAGCCGTTTAAGAGAATGGGTATACCTCTTTTTTGCCTCATTCCCCCGGAGGCGGCTGTGACCCATCGCAATACTCGTCGGAACTTTCTGCTCACTAGCTTGGCTGCGGCGGGTGGCTTTGTGGGTGTTTCTGCTTGTCGGGAGACAAGCACGACCTCTGCAACTCCTGTTGTGCCAGTCGCACAGACCCCAGAATCTGCACCGACCGTACCGCCTCCGGCTGCCCGTACCCTGCCCGTACGACCGCTGGGCCAAACTGGGGTAACCGTTCCCCTCTTGGGGCTGGGCGGGTCGGCTTCGCCCTTGTCTCGCCCGAATGAAGAAGACAAGGCTGTTGCCATCATCGAAAGAGCACTAGAGCTGGGTGTGCGCTACTTCGATACGGCTGCGAACTATGGCCCGAGCGAGGAATTTTTGGGCAAAGTGCTGCCTCCGCACCGTGCAGAAATCTTTATCGCTACAAAGACGGGACATCGCGATCGCAACGGAGCCCAGCGAGAGCTAGAGCAATCCCTCAAGCGGCTCCAGACCGATCACATTGATCTCTGGCAATTTCATGGGCTGACCCACGACTGGGACCTAGACACGCTTTTGAATGAGCGAACCGGGGCCATCAGAGCAGCCTTAGAAGCCAAAGAGCAGGGGTTAATCAAGCACATCGGCGTAACGGGGCACCACAACCCCGACATTATTGTGAAAGCACTTCAACGCTATCCGTTTGATACGGCACTGGTGCCCATTAATGCTGCCGATAAGCACACTGCTAAGCCCTTCATCAGCAACGTGTTGCCCGTGGCCCAACAGAAAAATGTTGGCATTATCGCCATGAAGGTGCCTGCCTATGGCCGTCTGTTTAAGCCAGGTGTATTGACCGGAATGAGTGAGGCGATGGGGTATGCTCTGTCGCAGGCGGGAGTAAGCACCTGCATCATTGCAGCAGAGACGATTGCCAACCTGGAGGAAAACGTAACGGTGGCACAGCAATTTCAACCTTTAGCGGGTGAAGCCCTCGCCTCAATTGAGCAACGCACCGCTGCGGTTTGGGAAGACAACAGCTTCTTTCGAAACTGGGCGTAAGGTGGCTGCTCTTCCGCTGTAGTCTCTGTGAAAGCACTGAATTTAGGCAAGCTCAGCTTTTTCGCGTGATTTGGCGGGGAATTCTAAGCACACTTGTCACTCAGCTTATGTGCAATGGAAAACTTTGACCTCTGGCAAACCGGACTCACCATGCTTGCGATCGCAGCCACCATGTCCACCATTCTTTCCTGGGGCATCCTGGAAGCCGCTCACCTCAAAAGATAATCCAGTTGATAGCGCAAGAAATCGGGTGGGGCACTGCAAGCAGTGCCCCACCCGTCGTTTTAGGGATATTCAAGCAGCAAGTATAGGGTCAGCTCAAAACTGGAGACGGTTCCCAAATTTGCGATCGCACCTCTTGAACTTTACTGAGATTTGAAGAGGATGCAAAAGTAAGCCCTATTCTCTGACAGCGAGAAAGCCAATCTCTAATTTGGAGAAATGGCGTTTTACGTTCATCGAGGCCCTACTGTCCGTGGTAGGGCTTTTCCTGTTTGGAGTGAAAGAAATCCGACAGAGCAACAAAACCCTGCTGTTCGAGCAGGAGTGGCATCAGTTATTCCTGAGCTTTAACATCCCTAAGCAACCACAGCAATAGACAGCGGCCAAAAGTAAACCCACTGCTAAGGACACGAGCAGTGGGAGAGTAAAGTCTTGCTTAGTCTGCCCGGCTAAGCAGGTGAGATCGCACGCATAACAAAATTTCAAGACTTTGTTAGCTTACAAAGCTCCTCAGTATTGCTCTCTAGAAATTACCATCCCCCAATGCAGCCTGTGACCAGTTCTTCACTACGAGAACAAATTTCGCAGGTGTAAACAGTCACAATCTCATCAGGCGACGATCCGCCGCCGCCATATCTGATATGAACTTTACCTTTGACCATGGTTAGATCCTGGCAGTTCGAGCAAGTCTTAAATTTGTGAGCTTTGCCCGGTAAGCCAAGTCCGTGCGACTCCCGCTCGTAGGGCGATCTGTTCTTAGCGCGTGGCTTGTTCATTGCAAATTGCCAACGGGTCATAGATGAGTTCAACCTTAGCCCAATTGGACTTCAACCGTCAGCAGCCTGGAGTTCGCAAGTGTAAATTGGGGTGATTGAATCAGGAAGTATCATGCTGAAAGCTTTTTCCCATCGCCAAAGGCTACTTCTGACGTTGAGTTTAGGGATAGTGTCGTCGATTTTGGCAGCCTCTTTTGTTAGTAGGTGGGAAGCATTAACTCGGCAGCTCCGCTTTCAAGGCCAAACCGAAAACTTAGCAACTGCTCTCCAGCGCAGTCTTAACCGATATACCGACCTGCTGGCATTTTTAAACGACTACTACAGAGTGGAACAATCCTCAGTCGATCGCCGAGCATTTGCTGGGTTTTCAGAGCGATCGCTCCAAACCTACCCTGGGATTCAAGCCTTAGAATGGGCACCCCTAGTCTATCAATCCGGTCGCCTTGCCTATGAACAAGCAATGCAGGCAGAAGGCTATCCAGGTTTTCAAATCACTGAATTAGGAGGAGATGGCAGTTTAATCAGAGCAGCCCAGCGTTCTTATTATGTCCCTGTTACTTATGTGGAGCCTCTTCAGGGGAATGAGTCAGCATTTGGCTATGATTTGCATTCAAATATGACCCGTGCAGCTGCGATCGCACAAGCAAGAGATACAGGCACCATTACCGCAACTGGAAGGATTCGCTTAGTTCAGGAGAAGCGTGACCAGTTTGGGTTTTTAGTATTTCAACCCATTTACAAAAGTGACCAGGCCCCAGCATCGCTGGCCTTGCGTCGTCAGCAGTTTACAGGGGTGCTGCTCGGTGTATTTCGGATCTCTAACGTGGTGGAAGAATCCTTACAAGGGTTGCAATACGAAATTGATTTTGCCATCTACGACCAGAGTGCTGATCCCCCTGATCAGTTTTTGGGTCGATATGATGCGGTCCGCAAACAGGTCACCACCGTAAACAGCAATGCTTCACCTCATCAAGACCAGTTCACACTCTGCCCCTCTGTGGCAAGCTGTACCCAAACATTAACGGTTGGGCAACGGCAGTGGTCAATCGTTTTTTCACCGTCTGCCCGCTATTTTGCTGGAACGCCGTACAGTGCGATCGCCACGTTGATTAGTGGGTTGTTATTTACTGCTGCTCTTGTGATGTTTTTACATCAGCTAAATTGCGAATTAGAGCAAGCTCAAAGTTTGAGCGACTTAAGATTTCGCTTTTTCTCAATGGCCTCCCACGAGCTGCGAACGCCGCTTAGCACCATTTTACTCTCCAGCGAGTCTTTGCAAATTCATCAAGAACAGCTCACTGAAGCCCAAAAGCAATCCAATCTTCAACGCATTCATACAACGGCAAAGCACATGAGTCAGCAGCTTGCCGATCTATTAATGCTAACAAGGGCAGAAGTAGGAAAGCTCGACTTTCATCCGGAGCTATTAGATTTGGAGCGATTTTGTCAGCAAGTGATAGAAGAGATGCAGTTGGGAATTAAGCAGCCAATTCAATTTAAAGAGATCGAGCAAGAAACGAAAGCTTTTCTAGATAAAAACTTGTTGCGATCGCTCCTCACTAATCTACTCTCAAACGCCGCCAAATATTCATCACCAGATTCACCCATCAAAGTTGCATTAAGCTGCGATGCGGCCACAGCAATCCTGAAGATTAGGGATTGCGGCATGGGTATTCCTGCCCCTGAGCAGCCAAGAATTTGTGATCCCTTTTATCGAGCTAGCAATGTAGGCGATATCAGCGGCACGGGGTTAGGATTAGCCGTGGTTAAAACCTGTGTGGAACTGCATCGAGGACACTGGGAGATCGAGAGCCAAGTTGGGAAAGGCACAACAGTGACAGTGAGACTGCCGCTAGAATAAGCCACTAATCGTTTATTTGCCGCTCCAGTGAACAAATCGCTTTTCGAGTAGCAGAAAAAGCATATTGAGAAAGTAGCCTAAAATTCCAGTGACTAGAATTGAGGCATACATATCTTTCACGTTTAAAACTTGCTGAGCATCGATAATGCGTTTGCCCAGCCCTTGCTCTGTGCCAATAAACATTTCTGCCACAATTACGATCACCAGCGAAATACTAATGCCGCTGCGTAGACCAATAAACGTTTGAGGCAAACTCTCTAATAGCAAAACATCTTTAAATACGCGCCAGCGGCTAGCTCCCATCACTTTTGCCGCCAAAATACGTGATTGTTTTGCGTTGATGACCCCGTAAGCGCTGTTAAAAACAATCAGCAAAAAAGCACTAAAAGCCGCAATGACTACTTTGGAAAAATCACTCACTCCAAAGAATAAAATAAACATGGGAATGAGGGCACTAGCTGGGGTAGACCGGAAGAAATCAATTAAAAACTCCACACTGCGATAAAGTTTTTCAGAACTGCCCAACGCGACCCCGATGGGAACTCCTAATGCTGCCGCCATTAAAAATGCGCCAAAAGTCCGCAGCACCGTTGCCATGAAATCGGGCAGCATGGTGCCAGTCAACATGCTGGTAAACAGAGTACCCAGAGTAGCGATTGGCGTGGGCAGCAAAACCGGATTAACAAATCCGGAAATTGCAATCAACCACCAGACCCCAAACAGCACTAACACCCCAACAAACGGCAACAAGCGATCGGTCAAATGAGCAAGGGAAAATCGTTGAATCCGGCCATCCAATGAACGAACGCTAACGCTGGTCATTTCCGCATCTCCTGGCGAAAAATTTCTAAACAATAACGGCTCACTTCAATAAATTCGGGAGAGGTGAGGGTGTCGGGGGTGCGAGGACGGGGAACTGTGAAAGGAACGGCTTCTACTAGGCTGGTGGGACGCTTGCTGAGCAGCAGTACCGTGTCTGCCAAAAATATAGCTTCCTCCAGGTTGTGCACCACCATCAGCATAGGAATAGAGGTTGCCATGAAAATTTCTTGGAGCTTGTCCCGCACGAATAGAGTCGTTTCAAAATCCAGTGCTGAGAAGGGTTCATCCAGAAACAACACTTCTGGATCTGCCACCAATGCCCGCAGGATGGAGACTAGCTGTTGCTGTCCACCTGAGAAGCTGTAGGGATAGCGCTTTAAATCCAGACGAATGTTGAAGGTACTGAGCAGCTGCTCAATGCGATCGCAACATTCCCTCTCTGCCATTCCCTTAACCCGCAGTGGATAGGCAATATTGTCATAGGCGCTCATCCAAGGAAACATGGAATCGCGGTAGTTTTGAAACACATAGCCGATCTTGGCACGACGGATCGGTTTGCCATGAATGCGAATTTCGCCGCGATCGCAGGGAATCAATCCACTGATCATATTGATCAGGGTAGACTTGCCGCAGCCGTTAGGACCAAAAATTGAAACTAACTGATTGTTAGGTAAATCAAGGCTGAAGTTGTCGTAAAGCGGTTGCCCACCAAACGACTTGCACAACCCTTGCACTGAAATAAAATGTTCAGGTGGGGCAATTGTGGAACTGGTAGCAGCGTCTAGCATCATGGGGAATCTCCAGAACGGTAATCCACACGCTTTTAAGCAGGTTTGTAAAGCAAACTGGCAACATCTACCGATTTAGAAAACACCTGTTTATCTGTCATGAAATCAAAGAATTTTTGGAAGTAGCCCACATCTTCGGCTGTAAATTCATCATGTAGTGTGTACGCTACCAGCGGTACTTTCTGGACTAGTTCTCCCTCAATTGCCGTGTAGCCCACCAGATACTGCCGAGCCTCATCTGGGTTGTCGCGGATGTCTTGAATCGCACGGCGGTAGGCTTCAATATAGGTCTTAGTTGCAGCTGGGTATTGCTCGATAAATTTGCTGCTAAGGGCTGCCGCACCACCAAACCAAGGAGCTTTCGAGTCGCCCAAAATGTAGGTAGAAACGACTCCATACTCCAGAACACGAACAATTCCCTTCATTTCACCCACTGTTCCTGTAGGCTCTAACGTGTAAGCTGCATCAATTTGCCCCGACTCGATCGCGGCAACATGCTGCCGAATTTCAAGCTGCTGTACCTTCGGGTCAGTCACACCTGCCTTTGCCAAAATCGCCTGAGCGATTGCTAGGTTCTGTGCTCCTGGCCCTGATGCGACTTTCTTCCCTTTGAGATCGTCAACTGACTTAATAGGACTATTTTTTGCCACAATCACCTGTTCTAGTTTGTGCTCCGCGTTGCTGGGGTTCGCTGCAATAATTTTGAATAACCCTGGTGATGCAATTTCAGACAGTCCTAGTGCCCCACTGGCAACTCCGTTTCCAGTACCCTGCAAGCGTCCAGCAATCAGGGATTCTGCCACCTGGTTTGCTGAAGCAAATTTCACCACTTCCACGTCTAATCCTGCCTCTTTGAAATACCCCTTCTTCTCTGCTAAAAACAGGGGTAATCCAGCTGCAACAGGCCAAAAGCCAATCGAAATTTTGCCAGGGTTTTCAGAACTGGCGGTTGCCCCACCTGCTGAAGATTGGCTAGAAAGTTGGGCTTGAGGTTGGGTACAGGCATGAGCTGCGATCGCAACTGCTGTTCCTGCACCTAATTGAAGAAAATGCCGTCTACGAATTGCCATCGCTTTCACCTTTACAATTAAATAAGTGGAAAGTAAAATTGCATCGTAAGCTACAGAATTTTGATTGACTTTCTCTCGTCGCACATCCCACGACTCTTAAAAATTGCCTGCTCAAAATTCATGAACTCAGCGTATGGAGACTGAGTGTGTATTTCTGGGATAGAAAAGTGGAGAAAACGTGGAGAGTGTTAGGGTTTCTTCACAGCAGCAAAGTTTGCAGTGTTGGGTAACCGTGTAAGTGCACCCATACGGCTACTTTCATCAGCACCTCAATTTACGGCAGTCCTTAAATTAATAAGCCCGATTCTTTTGTAAAAGAATCGGGCTTGAACAAGCGAAAAATGCTGTAAGTAGGGGATGTTTCCACTACCGGATAATAGCCGCTTCACTTTGCTTTTCCAGCGTTTTTAAGCGGTAACCTATCCCATGAACCGTTTGAATCAAATCTTTGGGTGCGCCTGCGGCTTGCAGTTTTGCCCGCAGGTTTTTGATGTAGGTTTTGATGGTGTCTTCCTCCGGCAACTCTTGCCAAGTCCAAACCCGTTCCATTATCGTCGCGCGGCTCAAAACCCGCTTACCGTAGCGCAATAGGGATTCCATTAAAGCAAATTCTTTAGGGGTAAGGCGGATGGGTGATCGCCCATACATCACCTCATAGCTGGCAGGGTCCAATGACAAGTCACCCCAGCTTAAAACAGGGCTTGCACCTGACTGTCCACGGCGCAGCAATGCCCGAATTTGGGCAAGTAATTCTTGTAGATTAAAGGGCTTCACCATATAAGCATCGGCACCAGCATCCAGCCCAATCACCTTATCCAAACTGGTATCACGAGCCGTAAGCATTAATACAGGAGCATGGCAACCATGATTGCGCAATCGTTCACACAGACGAATGCCATCTAACTTAGGCAATGTCACATCCATTAAAATCAAATCGTAGGCAAATACTTGCGTTTTATTCCAAGCAGATTCACCGTCTTTAACCAAGTCAACACTGTACCGTTGCACTACTAGAGCCTCAATCAGAGAGTCTGCTAGTTGGTTATCATCTTCTACAACCAGAATTCGCATTGTCTAGTGTGTTGGTCAAAAATTAAAGTGAGTTTCTTTTGGTTGCTCGAGAGACATACCCCAATAAATACGAAGATTTGGGGATGAAAGCTTTTGATGATGTGTCCTAAAAAGCCATCATTCTACAAAAAGCCTTGAAAAATTGTGATTTAGAATACACAAAAAAGTAGTAAGGCAGAAAAGATCTCTTAGAGATAACAATCCTCTTCTGCATGGCAATTGCGCAGCCAAAAGCACTTTGCACTGGTGAAGCATCGCGACCAAGCTGCCAATATACATTTACTAATTAACTCCGGTGAGCACAAATGGTCAGGCTAATCTGACTGAAAGAATAAATAATCAATGCAATTGAAACTATTCTAAGAATTCATCTTTTGTGCTGCGGGTAAAATCCCTATAGCCTTTTTCAGGCTGTTGAGGTGCAGGATAAAGTAATGGAAGCAATTCTCTTAAGCTGCTTGAGATGAAACCTTACTCTCTGGATTTGCGCCAGAAAATCGTGAACCGATATCAGGAAGGCAACGTGTCTCAGCGAGAACTTGCCCGCCAATTCGGTGTCGCAGCAAGCTTTATCCAAACCTTGCTCAAGCGGTATCGAGAAACAGGAAGCGTTGCCCCTAAAATCCGTACTCAACAGACACAGACTAAACTGGATGAGGAACAACTTGTCTTGCTGAGGCAGTTAGTCGAGGAGCAAAACGATGCAACTTTGCAGGAATTACGAGACCGCTTAGAGCAAAAGAGCGGGGCAAATGTCAGTTGCTCGACGATTCACCGAATGCTGCTCAAGCTAAACTTAAGTGTTAAAAAAAACATTTCACGCCACTGAGAAGACATCAGAGCGTGTCCAACAGCAACGGGTTGAGTATTGGCAGCAAATACGGAACTTCTTGGCAGAGAACCTTATCTTCATCGACGAGTCAGGAGTGAACCTAGCCTTCACCCGTCTCTTTGCACGCTCACCTAGAGGACAACGCGCCTATGGGGAGCGTCCTCAAAAGCGAGGTCAGAATGTCTCAATGATTGCAGCAATTGGTCTATCCGGTGTTATTGTTCAGCTGCCCTTGATGGGGGCAGTCGATGGTCTGTTGTTTGAAGCCTTTATTGCACAAAAGCTTGTCCCAAAACTGTGGCAGGGAGCTTGTGTGGTTCTAGACAATTGCTCCATCCATAAAGGAGCAGAAATTGCGGCATTAATTCAATCTGCTGGTGCAACCGTCATCTTCTTGCCACCCTATTCCCCGGAGTTCTCCCCGATTGAGAATTGCTGGTCAAAGATTAAGAGTTTACTGCGTTCATTAAAAGCACGAACATATCCAGACCTAGACAAAGCCATTGCACGGGCATTTGACCAAGTATCGCTAGAGGATATTCAAGGATGGTTCACTCATTGCTGTTACTGCACCTGACTAGAATGAAAAAGGCTGTATACGCTGAATAACAGCTTTACGTGAAGAAAGCCTAATTTCGGCTAAAACCTATTCCTTCGCGGTTCTTCAAAACTTATCTTAGAATGTAGCCTAAAGGAATTTCAGCTTAAAGTAGACATCAGCTAGCGAGAAGCGACCTCTTTTCCCTTACTTGCAGATAAAGTGGAACGAAGATTAGGGACTTTATCTAAGATGACGATCATGCCTCCTCGTCCAGTCCCCAAAGTGACATCACTTAGCAAGTCAATAACTTTAGCCTGTAAGGTCTCTTCAATAAGAGCTTTTAATTGAGGTTGAATAATCTCATCTATCCGTGATCGGCATTGCTCTGCTAATTGGTCGCTGCCATGATCATTCAGCAGTTTTTCTGGTTGAGTAATGGCATTTTCAATTACGACCGTTAACTTATCGCCTAGAAGTTGGCAGGTCACTTTTGAAGGTTGATGCTCAAGTTGGCTGCGATACAAAGCCTGTATTTTTTGAGCTAAACTTCTCTCTAACTGGCCTGCTGTGGGCTGCTCGGTTTTTTGGGGCATTTCAGGTTACTTTTTTAGTAAAAGTGTGGATCCGACTGCAGAAGCAGGCTTAAAGCTGTCTGGTTGTGAAGTCGAATGCACCGGATTGCTAATGGAAAGGTCTATTCAAGAGTTAGCTTCGCATAGGTTCTAACAAGATTTCCTCTGCCTGAAGTGGGACTCTTGATCTGAGTCATTTTAGAGCTTCTTGACCCAATTTAAGCGATTTCATCCTATGGAATGATCCCAACTTTTGTTTAAGTTTCGATGATGGGCTTAGAGTCTGACAACTTGCTTAAAACTCAGGGAATAAACCCAGGGAGATTACTATGAAATCATTTGCAAATTCCAATCCCATTACTGCTTGGATGAATCGTTTTGGTAAAGCAATTATGGCAGGCATCCTTGTGACTGCATTGAGTCTTGTTTCAATGCCCGCACAAGCTATGCCCTCTTTGAAAATTGGTACCCCTAACCTGGTAGCAACTGGCTCTCAAGCGGCTGGCGCAGTGGAGAGAGATCGTGCAGAAGGCGAAATTGATCGGATGTGGGGCGAAGGCAGCCACGAATCTGTCGAAGGAAAAGTTCAGGAAACACTAGGCAGCGCCAAGAAGCGAATTGGGGATGTTACTGACGACTCTGGAAAGAAAGTAGAGGGCGCAAGCCAAATCTTCAAGGGTCGTGCTAAGTACAGCAAAGGCGAAGCAGAATCTAACTTAGAAGATGCTCGTGAACAGGTTGAAGATTCTGCACAAGGAATCATTGAAAACGTCAAGGACATTTTTCGCTAAATCCATTTTGAACCTTTCAGCGAATTATTAATACCGCTTTGTTGTAATGGGGCACCTCTTTTTAATCTAAGAGATGCCCCATTTAACTTCTGTGAGTAATCTTCTGTATCTTGCCTCATCAGCTTGTTATTTGAAGCAAATCCACATGACCAGCTTGGAGATTTATACTTGCGGTTTAACAGGGTGTATTTTGAGTAAACAGATTCAATGCGATCGCATTTTGGTGCACAACTAAGCCGTTTCCTAATCAGGTTCCACCCATAGCCAAAGCTCAAAGGCCCGCTTCCTGACGAGAAGACGGGCCTTTAGCAGTTCAGGCAGACAATATCTAGGCAGGTTACATGCCCAGATCATCTAACTATCGAATCAACCCTGAGCGCAGTGCTCGCACCGCTGCTTGAGTACGGTCATTCACACAGAGCTTGTTCAAGATGCTGCGAACGTGAGTTTTAACCGTGCCTACAGTGATGTAGAGCTTTTCTGAGATATCAGCATTGCTGCACCCTGCTGCGATCAACTCCAGGATTTCTAGTTCCCGGCTGGTTAGGGGATAGGTTTCGATTAGCTGCTTGTACTCAGGCGCAACAGCATGGATCTCAACCGTTGCCGTCTCTCCATTACCCGCTCCAACCCCAGCGGGTTGTCTAACCTCGCGCAGTACGATGTTCGCAATGGTTGGATCAATCCAACTGTGGCCGCTAGCCGTTTCTTTAACCGCATTGACCAGATCTTCAGTGCTAACACCTTTAGTGCAGTAGGAGTCTGCTCCCGCACCAAAAGCGGCCAGCACGACTTCCTCACTGTCATGCATGGTCAAAATCAGAACCTTGGTTTTGTGGGAATCTTCGCCCTCTGCTTCGGCTTGAGACTGCCGAATCCGTCGAGTAAGTTCGATGCCGTCGATATCAGGCAAACCGACATCGACAATAGCTACATCAGGACGGGTTGTTTGGATCAGGTGCAAGCCTCTCATGCCATTAGCAGCTTCACCCAGAAACTCCATACCCTCCTGGTGCTGTAGCGCTGTCCGCAACCCCATACGAGTTAAATCATGATCTTCAATTAATGCGACACGGACGGTATCCATGCTGTCTCTCCAACGATGAAATAAAAAAACGCGCTACCAAGTACTTAAAAGTTAGTACTTAAAAAGAATTGAATGTATCTTTTAGCTGGAGTGCTTAGAGCAACTCTCTACCCACTCCTACCCCTACTGGTTCAGCCGATGGCTTAGGTAGCAGAGGAAGGTAAAGCGCCCACTGCTAACAACCAAATAAGGGCGAAGATAAAAGACTAATCCGTTCTAGGATTGCAATTAACGGTTCACCAAGCATCTGCCGACAGGGAGATGTTAACATCTAAGGTTAATGTCAACCTTATGCTTGTTTTAACAAAATACTACTTCAAAATTCTTCCTAAAGGTTCTTCCCCTTAGACTCTCTCTCAGGGCAGATCCTACTCAGTCACACGATTAATTATTCTTGTAAGGGTAACATCGCTAAAGTGCATGCTACCAATCTCACGGGTCAACTTCTGGGTTTGATAGCGGTGGGTACCAAGTTTTGATTTTGAGGGGGCTGGGTACACGTCGTATTAGGATGTGGCTTTTATGTTTTCGGCTTTGCCGTAGCCTATCTAAGCGCTGATCGTTCCTGGGGAAGTCTCTGCAATCTCATTTATGAGTTTATTTCACCGATTTCTAAAATTTGGATACACATGTCCTCTCCTAAAAATAAGAAACCTTATCGAATCCTGGCGGTTGACGACCTACCAGATAACCTAGCTTTGGTAGAGGCGATCCTCTCTGACGAGGGATATATTGTCCGCTGTGTAACCAACGGTGAAGATGCCCTTAGCCTGATCCGCAGGGAACCTCCCGACTTGGTCCTGCTGGATGTCATGATGCCGGATATGGACGGGTACGAGGTGACTCGGCTTATTCGGGAAGAGTCGCTGCCTTATATTCCGGTTCTTCTAATTACCGCTGATCACCGTTCCAACGTTGTGAGAGGCTTGGACGCTGGAGCTGACGACTTTATTCGTAAGCCCGTAGATATCGACGAGCTAGTGGCACGGGTGCGCTCTCTACTGCGCCTGAAGCAGAGTATTGACGACCAAAGTGAGATGTTGCGGCAGCGGGAGGACTTTGTAACGCGCCTCACCCATGACCTACGAACTCCCCTAGTTGCTGCTAATCGAATGCTCCAGTTCTGCTTGGATGGAGCCTTTGGGGAGACAAGCGACGACTTGAGGGTAGTCCTGTCTAACCTGCTACAGAATAATGACAATCTCCTACAAATGACGAACAACCTGTTGGAGGTTTATCGTCATGAGTCGGGACATAAGACATTAACGCTTACCACCTTTAATCTGTGGGAGTTGGCTCAGAAGGTGATTACCGAGCTGAAACCACTTTGTCAGGAACATGGGTTGGAGTTACAGGCTAAAAGTCTAGATCCCATGGTTGAGGGTCAGCCGCAGACAAGCTATATGGTGCAAGGTGACCATATGGAACTGCGCAGGGTCTTAACGAATTTAGTTGGTAACGCCATCAAGTTTACTGAGCAGGGCGGTATTACCGTCACAATGGAACACGAACAGGCGACGGTTGACGGCAAGGGAGAGCATGCCCAGTGGATTAAGCTTACGGTAGCTGATACAGGCTCAGGCATTGACCCGGCTGATCTTCCTCACGTCTTTGAATGGTTCCGTCCGGGAAGCCATCGCCGCTCTAACAGTGGACTAGGATTGCACCTGTCTCGTCGCATTGTTGATTTGCACGGCGGAGTTCTGACAGTCTCATCCCAACTTGGAGAGGGAAGCGTCTTCACTCTACTGCTGCCAGCGCTGCCTACCCCCCAGCCTTCCCACTCACAAAAAGCAGAGGCCGGGGACAGTGCAGAGCGAGTGCTGCAAACAGGGGTGCTCAAGGGGTTCTGAAGCTCAAATAAAGCATCCAAAAGACTTTTGACCAGGGTTAGGAAACTAACCCTGGCTGCTGTATGGAAAAGCGATGTAGTGGGCTGGCAAGGCTAAAGGGGTAGGTTGAGTTTAGCCTTGGCGAAACCCGACAAGTTAGACTAGCGCCGGGTTTTCTCCAAGGGGGACGCTTCGTGAACGCGTTGCTCAACTTAGCCTACGCAATGCACACTTTTAGGCTTGTCAAACCAGTAGTGGACTGACAAGCCTAAAGCTGTGCATTGTCATTGCGAGCAGAGCGAAGCAATCTCCGCCCAAGATCTGCTGCACCGAGATTGCTTCGCAGGCTCGCAATGACACAGACTTAATGCCTTCTTTTAGTCTTGCCAGTTCAGTAGGACAAAGCGCGTGCTTGACATCGTGTGCTTGACATTCAGATTCCCCTTTAGATAGAGGTCTGGCCTAATCGTCTCGTGCAAAGCTTATTGCAATCAAAGCAGTTGCCCTGGGTGGGTGACAGGCTAATAGCAGAGACATCACGGAAAAAGCTTTTGGGGCAGCTAACCTCAGACCCTACTGAACTTTTAGAGATTGTTTCGGTATGACCACTGTTCGCGTATCTAAGGACTCGGTGCAGGCCTATCTCAAGGAAATTGGGCGGATCTCCATGCTGTCCCGTGAGGAAGAGATTAACCTGGGCAAACAGGTTCAGCAGGCGGTTCAGCTAGAAGAGATCAGGGAAGCGATGATAGACTCCCTGAACCGAGAACCCAGTTGGCAGGAGTGGGCTGAAGCCGTAAGTCTACCTGTTGACGATCTAAAGCGTATTATCACCCGAGGAGACCGGGCTAAACGCCGGATGGTGGAAGGTAACCTACGATTGGTAGTGTCCATCGCTAAAAAGTATACCAAGCGTAATCTAGATTTGATGGATTTGGTACAAGAGGGTACCATTGGCCTGCAACGGGGCGTTGAGAAGTTTGACCCTACCAAAGGCTATCGTTTTTCCACCTACGCTTATTGGTGGATTCGTCAGGCAATTACTCGTGCGATCGCAGAAAAAAGCCGCACCATTCGTCTACCTATTCACATCTTCGAGAAGCTGAACAAGATTAAAAAGGCTCAGCGGTCACTCGCTCAAAAACTAGGTCGTACAGCAACCTTGCGTGAGGTGGCTGAAGAGATTGATGTGCCTCTTAAGCAAGTCCGTAGCTACCTCGATCAGTCGCAGCATCCTATGTCGTTGAACCTACGGGTAGGCGACAAGCATGACACTGAGTTTGGCGAACTTCTTGAGGATGCTCAAGAGCACACTCCTGAGGAGTTTGTAGCCCGCTCTACCCTGCAGCAAGACCTGCTACAGCTCATGGACCGGCTGACTCCTCAGCAGCGCGAGGTTTTGACCCTACGCTTTGGTCTTGAAACTGGGCATGGCCTTTCCCTGTCTAAGGTCGGTAAGCGACTCAACGTCAGCCGGGAACGTGTTCGACAAATTGAGCGAGATGCTATCAAGAAACTGCGCAACGCTTCTAGCGAAATGCGTTCCTATCTTGCTATTTAATTAGCAGGCTTCCCTAAGTCGTAAAACATTTCGTAAAACATTGCAGCCAACTCTCCACTGGTTACCCACAGTGGAGTTTTTTTTTGCTCGTAAGAACCCGTTTTTTACAGCTTTGGTCAGAAAGCTTAGGACAAAGGTAATTTGGAGAGTATCGAGTTCAGGTAGGCTTTCTGCCGCGCTTTCAACAAATGTGGCTACGGCTATATCTATAGAAACTGGACCAAGAAACCGTGCCAAAAAAAACGTGGAGAATTTTTAATTCTCCACGTTGAAAGTGAGGTAATCATCACAACGACAAGCTTTTGATTTTTATTTCTCATCCTGACTCATTCAAACAAGATGTCTGAGACAGGATGAGAAAGGCTCTAAGACCGGCTACCTCAAGGGTAATTACTCGTCAATAGCAAGTCCTTCGACTGTGCCGTTGATGGTCTTCCAAGCTTCCAGGTTGCCTTCTAGTTCAGCTACACAGGTGAAGCCTGCTTGGCGCAGCATGCTGGCTGCTTGAGCAGTCTCTTCATCTGAGTTGCTGTAGAGGTAAATGTCCCGCTCTTTTTCCAAACTACCGCTAACAGTCTCTACAAAATTTTCAGAAACGGGCATACACATCGATCCTTTGATGTGCTCTTGGCCAAAATCTTCTCGGTCACGCACATCCAGAATGGTAAGTGCAGGCTCACCCCAATCTAACCGCTTCTTCAGCTCGCGGGCAGATGCGTGAGTGTGCAAAGAGGGGGGATGGGGCAGAGGCGCAGTTACGGCTTTCTTAACATCAATAACTGCTTCTTGAACGAAATCATCAACTTTGTCCGAAATAGCATTAGCTTTCTCAGAGGTATTGCTCATATTTTATTATCCAACTTTGCCGTATCCACACTAACGACCTTAATTACCAGCCTCATCTGTCATGGGGGAGAAGCTAGGTTCTGTCAAGAGGAAGCGGCACTCCCTCTAGCAAAATCCAGCTTTTGAGGGATGGGATGTAAAGCAAACTAGTGTTGCATGAGTACAGGCACTTGATGCGTACCCATCCGTACTGTTCCTACTTGAATAGACTAAATTCTCTGTCGGATATCCCTGCTTCTATTCAAAATTGAAGCCTCCAATAAAGACTTAACATTGAAGGCAATTGGCAGGGAATTGGTCTGAATTACTTTACTCAAAACGACTGTAGAGAAAGCTATGAAATATTTGGTTGCCGTCCTTGCTAACCGCGAGCAGGCAGAATCTGCTGCTAATGCTCTGAAAAGTTCTAATTCTGCTGAAGATGTCGCTATTATTGGCGAAGGTTACGAATCCACCCAAGATTTGGGAGTTGTTGATCCTCCAAGCCAAGCTCGAATTCGAGCTCGCCAAATTTCCTACTGGGTGATGTCTGCTACCTTTATCGGTGCTGTTGCCTTTAGCTGGATTAATGGCATTGAAATCATTCCTAACGCCGCTGCTATTATTAACTACACTTTAGCGGGGGCAATCGGGGTACTACTGGGTGCTTTGATCTCAGCCTTGGTAGGTGGTCCTTTGGGTTGGACTAATAGCGGAGATGCTTTGTCTTTTTACAACCGGATTGATGCAGGCAAGTACATTGTGACCTTAAAGGCTGACGCTAAAAAGGTACAAGAAGCTAGCCGCACTCTTGGTCAATTTAAGCCTGAGAAAGTACAGACTTTCGCAATTGCGCCTACTAAGCCTCAAGATTGGACAAATCGCCCCACTGCTTTTGAATAAGCTAAGGGTGCAACAGAAAAGAGTCGGCTGCTAAGCTAGCTTTAAACAGAATAAGGAGGAGCATCGCAAAGGGCTCCTCCTTATTCTGTTTAAAGAGAATAAAGGATGCGATCGCATCCTTTATGGGCATTGTTAATTGGGGGTTTTAAACTCTGGAATTAAAGGCAGTGTAAGTTGTCAACGGAAAAACTTCCCAATCTGCATACCAACGTTTGAGATGAGGCCGCACTGCCTCTGCCAAGGCCCGATACTGATCGCGGTCGGAAGCGGCATTCAACTGCTCTGCAATGGCTTGACCGACTGCTTGTAGATCGAACTGGGTAGGTTGCCCTGCTTGAAGCACGATTTGACCATTGATTAGAACTGTGTCGACATCAGCGGCCCGTGCGCGCATCAGCACGACATGAAGAGGATCAGCCTCAGGGGCTAGCCACGGCCAGGTAATGCGATCGCACTTCACCAACACCAGATCAGCCTTATACCCAGGCGCAATTTGACCCAAAGTATTCTCTTTTAGCAGCAGCTTGGCGCTGCCCTGGGTTGCCATCTGGAAACTGTCAATTAGGCTAGGTGCAGGGTCTTTCATTTGAGGAGAGCGGTGCAATCGGGCCGCTAGTCTCATTTCGGCGAACATGTCTTCGTCATCTCCTAAGGCTGTGCCATCCATTCCCAGACCCACAGTAACTCCTGCTGCCCGCAGAGCATTTAGGGGGGCAATTCCGGCTCGCAGTCTCAGGTTGGAGCTAGGGTTGTGGCTGAGTGAAGCACCTGTTTCTGCCAAGATTGCGATCTCTTCTTCTGTCAACCAAACGCCGTGCGCCAGGGAAAATCGAGGGCTTAGAACGCCGAGTTGATGCAGATGAGCCACCATTGACCGACCGTAAAAGCGGGGACCGACTAACTTTTCGTAGAAAGACTCTGTCAGGTGGGTTTGGATGCCAATGTTGAGACTAGCGGCAGCCTCAGCGACTTGCACCATCAGGTCATCTTCGACCCACTGGGGTCCAGGTGGGCCAAACCAAACCTCGATATGAGGGTGCGATTGGTAACTGCGCACCAAGTCACTAATCACTGCAATGTAGTCTTCTGGGGTCAGGCTTTGCGATCGCACGACCTGCGATTTCACTTGTTGCCGCAGGGAATTTGGCAAACTAGCGAGAAACGCTTCATCCTGCTCGGTGCCCCCATGGACGAGAAAGCTTTTGTAAATCGCCCCTGGTGCCAGCGCTACCCGCATCCCAGCTTGTTCATAGGCTTGCAGCATGCCCTTGAGGTCTGTCAGGCTGGCTTCGACGGATCCTCCAATGGTTGCCACATCCAACACCGTGGTCACTCCACTGCGCAGCAGTTCAGCGATGCTTAGCAGGGTCTTGAGGGTGGGATCTTGCGATCGCAACCCGATCAGCGAAAACAGCCACGGCTCTAGAAAATCATCGTCGATTCCCTGTAATGAAGTGGGCACGCCCTTACTGTGGTGGTGGGCATTGATTAATCCTGGCATCACTGCATATTGACTGGATCCTAGAACCTCAGAGTTGGGATACTTACTCTGGAGAGATAACCACTCACCCACCTCAAGAATCGTGTCTCCCTGCACTGCCACAGCAGCATCGGTGTAGGTGGCAGTGCCCGTAAAAATCCAGCGACCGCGAATCAGGAGCGTGTTTGTGACGGATGGGGCCATGGGATAGAGGTGAAGGTGAAATGACAAGAAGAGAGCGAGAGGATCCGTGCTGCAGGGTTGGCTTGGATCGGCTAGCGGAGTTTTGCCTTGATGGTCGTCCGATCCTCTGCGTCAGAAGCACTCATTTGCAGCATGGTTTCTAAAAAGGCGTAAACGGGCGGACTGTGGAATCCCTCCTCGAGAATAACGGCTCCAAGCTGTCGTCGCAGAGGTTGGGGCAGGGACCGTACTTTTACCCCTTTAGGAATGGGAATCGCTGCGAAATACGGCAGAATTGTCATGCCCAATCCCTCAGCAACCATGCTGACAATGGCAGAATCTTCGTTTAGTTCGTAGGCAATTTCTAGGGGCAAGGGCAACTGGGCGAGGTATTCTCGCAGCAAGGCATAGCTGTTGTCATTGGGTACTGGCAAAATCAGAGGGTATTGGCTGAGCTGTTCCCAGGTAGGATGCGTTTGAGAAACGGTAGCTTTGGGAGGCAGCAGGGCGACGTAGTCATCAGCAAAGAGTTCGTATACGCGCAGCCCACTGGGCTTATAGAGATCCATTAAACCGATATCAGCAGCCCCATTCTGCAATGTCATTTGCACCTCACCATGATTGACGCAGCGGGTTAGGGTAATGCTGATTTGGGGGTGGCGCTGCTTGAAGGCGGCAATAACTTGGGGCAGCCAATGGGTCGCCAAACTGCGAATGGCTGCAACTCTAACTTGCCCCCCGGCTAATCCCTTGGCCTTTTGGGTGGTACTGACGAGCTGGTCGAGATGGTGCAGGATTTGCTGAGCATTGCCAATGACCTCTATGCCTACAGGGGTTAAAGTTGCGCCGCGTCTGCCCCGAGAGAACAGCATCACCCCCAGTTCTTCTTCCAGACTTGCGATCGCATGGCTGATAGCCGACTGGGTTAACTCCAGCTCAGCCGCAGCTTTGCCAAAGCTGCCGTACTCCGCCACAGCGGCAAAGGCCCTCAGTTGAAACAGCTTAATTTTTGAGACATCAACACTGCTCATGAGTGGACATTAACACTGTCATTTGAATGGTTTAGCGGCCCTTCATACAGTTGTTACAAGATGAATTCAGTGATGCGGCCCCTACAACCGCTCAGGAATTCCAAACCCTACAGGTTCTCCCTAGAGTCTTTTTCCCCACGTAAACAGAGGTCATTGAGCCATGCGGATTGGACTACCCAAGGAAATTAAGGATCAAGAATTTCGGGTTGGCTTGACCCCCGCCAATGTGCAAACGCTCTGCCAAAAGGGCCACGATGTAGTGGTTGAGCGCAATGCTGGAGCTGGATCCGGCTTCACGGATGAAGAGTACGTTCGGGCTGGGGCAACCCTAGTTTCTGACCCAGCTATTGTCTGGGCACAGTCTATGGTCGTCAAGGTGAAAGAACCTCAGCCTTCGGAATATCGCTTCTTCCGCAAAGATCTGATTCTGTTTACCTACCTTCACCTGGCTGCCGAGCGAGCCTTGACCGAGGCCTTGCTGTCCAGTGGACTTCATGCGATCGCATATGAAACGGTAACTACAGCAGACGGTAGGCTACCCCTGCTAACGCCCATGAGTGTGATTGCCGGACGGCTCTCAGTTCAGTTTGGGGCGAGGTACCTAGAGCGGCAGCAGGGTGGGCGGGGTGTTTTGCTGGGTGGCATGCCTGGTGTACAGCCCGGTAACGTCGTAATTTTGGGTGGTGGAGTCGTAGGCACCGAAGCTGCCAAAATGGCGGTTGGCCTGGGAGCACGCGTGCAGATTATTGATATCAACGTCGATCGGCTGGCTTACTTGGAAACGCTGTTTGGTTCTCGCGTAGAACTGCTTTACAGCACCTCAGCTCAAATTGCTGCCTCAGTGCCCGAAGCTGATCTACTCATTGGTGCAGTTCTCGTTCCTGGCCGCAAAGCTCCAACCCTGGTCAATAAGGCGTTAGTTGCTCAAATGCGACCTGGATCCGTCATTATCGATGTGGCTGTTGATCAAGGTGGCTGCATTGAAACACTGCGACCTACTTCTCACAGCAATCCGACCTATGTTGAGTCAGGCGTGGTACACTTTGGCGTGCCCAATATGCCGGGTGCTGTTCCCTGGACCGCTACCCAGGCGCTTAACAATGCCACGCTGCCCTATGTGCTGAAGCTGGCTGACAAGGGGCTAGATGCGCTCTTGACCGACAATGCCCTGAGCCAGGGCTTGAACGTCGCCAACGGTGAACTTGTTCACCCGGCAATCGGAGAAGCTTTTCCGGAATTGAGCCGCAAAAGCCTGTCTAACTTTGCATTAGTCTGAGACAAACGACAGACCTAGGTTTCGAGAGACGACCAATATATCCAAGAGAGTGAGCCATTGATGAGAGTTAATGGCTCTTTTATTTGTCCGCTTTGGTCGTCCGCTTGTTTGCCCACGTTAAATGCGGGCTAAAAATTCCTCGGTTGAGTTGACGTTGGGAAAAGGAGCATCGGGAATGGGGCAGTCAAGAAAGGCGCACAAGGGTTCCCATCCCTGACGCACCTCAAAAACAAGTAGGCGATCGGCGGGCACAGCCGCTTTCACGGCTTCGTTATGAGCATTGAAAACTGCGATCGCATGCTCACGATCAGCGAAGCGACCCCCAAATGTCTTCTGCCAAACCATTTTGGCTACCATTGCTTGCTGAGCGTGCATGATCGGCGAGGCATCTGCGGAAGGTGGTCGATGAGTAATCCCATAAATCGTTTTCAGGGCACTTTCATACCACCTATCGGGGTCGCGTAGGGTCAAAATCACCTTGGCATCGGGATACTGTTCCAGCAAAGGTTGCCAGAATTCACAACCTGGCCAGTCGACCGTAGCGCGAAACTGGGAAAAAATCTCGTCCCAGTGAAACTCGCCCTCATCGGCGGCGTTCCACAGATCAATGTGTTCAGGGTGAGCAAACACCTCAATCATGTGGTAGCAGGGGCCGTAGCCTAGCATTTCCAGGGCAGCTTTAAGGGATAGCGTGCCTGTGCGGCCAAATCCCGCACCAATGATCGATAAACTCATAAGGATGTCCGTTAGATAGCCTGGGTCTCTGTAAAAAAGCGCTGTACAGAATCGTTCGGCAGCATCCAGCCGTGGCTTACTTCCCCATGCGGCGCTTGAGGTTTTCGAGTTCTTCCTCGGTTTCCCAACGCTGAAAGGTCTCCTCCAAAGGATCCAAAGGCTGACTAAAAACGGTATAGGGGCTTTGGTTCCAGCCCGTTTCCGAACTTGACGTAGGCCCGCTGGCGGCAGTTCGCTTAGCAGCGTGTTCAGCTTGGGCTTGAGCAATCTTTGTTTTGAGTTCCTTGCGTCGCTCATGAACCCGACGTTGAAGTTCACGGGTTTGTTCAACTCGTTCCTTGACCCCTTTCATTTGGCCCCACAGGTGGTTGCCCTGCCGTAGGAGGGCTGCCTCTCGCTCTTCAGCGGGTTTAACCAAATCTAGTCGGTTTGACGCTTTTGCCTTTTCAATTCGAGCATGCCAGCGTTGAATCTCTTGAGCAGTAGATAGAATGCCGTCCTCTAGCTGTTTCTCGCGGCGCTTCAGATCCCCCAGCAAATTGATTGCATCTTCCTCTTGTCCCCGGAGCTGATCTTCTAGCGCCAGCAACTCTAGTTGGGGATTAGCCCGTAAAAACTCATCCAACCGAGTTTCGAGAAATCGGCTGAGGTCTTCAAATAAACCCATA
>DATNQF010000071.1:0-10690 GCA_036702855.1 Trichocoleus sp.
GTACCTCAAAAACTGGGTCATTCGGACTGAACAAACTCCCTAAATTTCCGTCTAACTGTTCAACCCGAAAATTACCGCCAACTTTGAAGTGAGCATCGCCTCCCACAGGGTTAGCAGAACGCAACACCATATCCCCACCAGAAAAGAAGCCACTGGCAGGGTGGCTCAAGGCAAAAATATCTACCCCTTGGTTACCCTGAACCTGCAACGTTCCTCCAGCTTGGACAATCACGGAATCTGTCGCACTATCGCGCACCCGCACCGTATCTCGTGCCACTAGCTTTAAGTCGCCTGTTGTCTTTAGCTGACTCTCCACCAAAGTCAAGTCCTGTGCGGCAGATAGAGTCGCCGTATCGGCTGTCAATTTCTTCGCTAGTACATCCCCGTTTTCTACCGTGATGTCAGAACCCGTCAGCACCACTTGACCCTGGCTGTTTACCGTCATTTTTGTAGCACTACCCACATCTCCACCTGTCAATAACTGGGGGAGAGATAACACTGAGAAATTCTGAGGTAGGGGCGCAAGGCTTTGCCCCCCAACATTGGCATTAGCAAGCGGTTGTATCTCCAAGGAGAGCAACTGTCCTGATTGACTCACACGCACCAAGTTCTCACCTGGAATAGCAGCGACAATGATTTGTCCGCCTGGTGCATTGAGTTGCCCGGTGCTGACAACAGTGCCGCCTAATAACGTTAAATTCTGCCCTTGACTCACAGCCAAGTTGCCAGCATTGACAATACTTCCTGGCTGCTGCATCGTGAAAGCAAAGGTGCTGGGTGTCCCATCAAGGGCACTGTAGCTATTACTACCTATGGCATTAAACCAGTTCTTGCCAAAGCCAATCCCGTTAGCTGTAGTTGCCGTGAAGGCAGCAGGGACATTCAAGCTGGCACCTGTGCCAAAGACAATCCCAGCAGGGTTCATCAAGAATAAATTGGAATTGCCGCCAGTCACCTGAATTAGACCGTTAATGATGGAAGGGTTACCGCCAGTAACGCGCCCCATAATATTCTGAATATTTGGGTTGGAGAGAAAATTAGCCGTCTGATTGGCGTTAAGACCAAACTGGGTGAAACTGTGAAAGAGATTCGCTCCATCCCCTGATAGACTACCTCCCGTGATGTCCAGCTGGTTACCATTAGGGGTAACGAGGGTGTTGGTGCCATCAGCGGCAGGAACTATAGGTTGTGCGGACAGGGGTTTGGCTGTAATGGCTCCTGCCAAGAACAGAATTAGTAGCAGATGACGCATTCTTTTCATGGCTGGTTTTGCCTGCTGAAATACTGTGACAGAGCCTTGTTTCGTATCCAGCCAGTCGGCTTCTATGACCCTGCTCCCTGAGAGCCATGAGCCTGAGGATTAAAGCGGGTACTGTACAGCTTTAGCTAATGGGCACAGTCGCAGCTTCAGGCTTGCCTAGTTTTACTTCTAACCAATTGAAACTTTTTCTCCAGTTCTGAAATCCCTCTAACGAAGGATTTTAACTATTCTGCAATGTGGGGATTGCTCGATGAAGAGAGAATTGTGATTGTTTGTCGCGATCGCAAATCTTCGACTTTAGAACTAAGGCAACAGGATTGAAAAGGGCTTACTATTATACCAAGTTCCAAAACAAAAGCAATTAGCTCACGGCTGGCACAACTCTTAGAGGGAGGACTGCTCAAATGTATACAGGACAGCGAATCCAGAAAAGAACCCGAACACAGTCCTCTTCATCAGCAACAGAAGCCGACTTGTTCCAACATCGCCCTTTGAGCAACGAGACTGACCAGAACCCAGCAGACCTCGAAAACCAAGAGACCCCAGACCTCCAAGCCCAATCAGAGAGAGCAGCCCGTTTTGGTCACAACTTTGGTCGAGTCAAGGTACAGGATAGTACACCAGGAGACATTCAGTTTAAGCTTGCGATCGGTGCGCCAGGGGACAAATACGAGCAGGAAGCTGACTCAGTAGCGGCTCAGGTTATGAACATGAATGCCCCAACTAGCCAGCAGCCAGTTCAGCGCCAGGGAACGGAACCAGAGGAAGACGAGGTGCAGATGAAGCCTCTGGCGAGTACGATTACGCCTCTGGTGCAACGACAGGAAGAACCACCAGCACCAGAGGACGATTTAGGCATACAACCGAAACGATCGCCCCAAGACTCATCAACTAGCAGCCATAACACCAGTGACGATTTGGAGAATCAGCTCACCAATAGCAAGGGTGGAGGTAGCCCTTTACCCGATGAAGTGCGTTCCTTCATGGAACCTCGCTTTGGAGCTGATTTTAGTCAGGTTCGCGTACATACCGATAGCCAAGCTATTCAGATGAATCAAGCTGTGCGGGCACAGGCATTTACTCATGGCAATGATATTTACTTTGGTGAGGGGAAGTCTCCAGCGATTTCTGATTTGACAGCCCATGAGTTGACCCATGTGGTACAGCAGACGGGTGGTATCAAGCTACAGCGTCAGGTTGCACCTCCTCAAGCCGCACCTCCTCAAACTGCACCTCCTCAACCTGATCCGAATCAAACTGTCAATCCGATCGACCCAGCAAAAATCACGGCAACAGTTGGGGAGCTACGCAAGAATATTGTGGATGGACCTTCTGAGCTAGAACAACTAAAAAAGCCTCTGGCTGGTAAGTCTGCTGAAGAACTCGACGCCATCAAGAAAGAATACCAGGCAAAGTACGGCAAGGATTTCGACTCTGCCCTCAAGGATGCCACCCTCGACCCCGCCAAAATCAAAGCGGCTACAGATGCCCTATTCAAAGCGATCGATGGTTGGGGGAGCGATGAAGATACAATTCTTAAAACTCTCGCTGGAAAATCCAAGGCAGAGGTAGCAGCCATCCGCAAAGAATACACCGATCACTATGGCAGAAATCTTGACAGCGATATAAACAGCGAGTTGTCGGGGAGTGATAAGCAGGAGGCTTTGGCTCACCTATCAGGTGACAAAGCCAAAGCGGCTGTGGAAGCGTTGTTCAACTCAGCCGGAACCTTTAATGATGACGAAGAGAAGATCGAATCAACTCTGATGGCATTAGCACCAGAGGATCGCAAGAAGATTCAGGAGATGGCGGCTCAAAATCCTTCCGTTAAGGCAAAAATTGATAAGGTTCTGGGCAACTTGGGAGGCGAGGATCTGGAAGTAACCAACGCACTGCTAGAAGATAAGCAAGGTGAAGCAGCGGCTATTCGGATCAATGAGGCACTGGATGGTCTAGGAACCGACGAAGAAGCCGTCTATAAATACTTAGAGGGCAAAGATCCCCAAGAAATTGAAGCGATCAGAACAGCCTACAAAAACAAAACTGGTCGGGAGCTGGCGACTGATATCGTTGATGACTTCTCCAGTGCTGAGATGGACATAGCGTTAGGTCTCGAACGAGGAGACAAAGCCGCCGCCGCTGCTGGTCGGATTAAAAATGCAGGTATTGACAAACTACTGGGTACTGACGAAAAGGGGATCTACGACCAGTTAAAAGGTAAGAGTCCGGAAGAGCGCAAGGCAATCATCGATGCCTACGAATCGGCCTACGGAAAAGGCAGCTTCCAGGAAATGCTCAAGGACGAGTTGAGCGACGACGATCTGGAGCAGGCCAACCAATTTGCCAAGGATGGACAACTCGATCCAGTATTTGCCTTAGAGCTGGCGACGACAAAAAGCCTAGGAACCGACGAAGAGCTGCTCAAGGAAACGCTCAAGGATAAGACCGCCGATGAGATCAAAAAGATCCGGGAAGACTACGCCAAGAAAACCAACGGTGGCAATCTCGATGTGGATCTGGCAGGAGAGATAGACGGTCGGGATGCCTTTGAAGTCGGTCAATTGCTCAAGGGCAAGCCCCAAACCGCAAAGGAGCATTACGACCGAGCGATGGAGCGCTACGAATTCGAGCGGGGTGAAGGCTCAACCGCCTTCTCGCAAACCATGATGGATTTATCCGAATCAATGGGGATGCACTCGAAAGGCGAGCAGCTAGAAAAGCAAACCCAACGCCTGCGAGAGATGTTCGACGAAAACGGCGAACTCAAGCCCGATTTTACCCAGGAAGATGTCGAGAAGCTGGCGGGGTATCAGGAAACGGATGCAACGAATTACAAAGATGCCAAAGAAGCCGTTGGTAATGCTGTTAGCACGGTCGGAACAATTGCCGTAGCAGCGCTAGTGACAATTTGCACTAAGGGGGCGGCAGCTCCCTGGCTAGTTGCAGTTATTTCAGGAGTGGCTGCTGGTGGTGCGAATATGGCACTGAAGTACGGGATGCAAGGTGCGGCTTATGGTGGAGAGGATATCGCGATTGAGGCACTGACGGCAGCAATCTCAGTAGCCCTGGGAGGTGCCTTAGCCGATAAGACTAAATTCTTAGCGAAACTTGAGGATATTGTCAAGGGTTTAGGCGAGGATATGGCGAAGAAAGTGGCTCTAGAAGCTCTCAAGGGAACCGTGAAAGGAGCAACTATGGGGGCACTCAAAGAAACGATGAACGATCAAAATTGGCGTCAAGGTCTTGCAGAATACCTGGAAGGCATCGCCCAAGGAGCCACGGTGGGTGGCGTTGTCGGTGGTGTAACGAGTGCGGCAACTGCCACAGTCAAGGGAGGTCTGGACAAGAAAACGTCGTCGGCGATGATTGAGGCGGGCGCGGGTGTGGTTGGTGCGGCTATTGGTGAAGGAGTTGGTGCGATTAAGGGTGAATACAAAGGTCGCTTAGAGGATTTGCTGGGTCGCTTACTCGTGGCCGGTGTCTCTGCCGCAGCGGAAGATAAAGCCACAAGTGCGGCTAGCGAAGCCCGACTCAGTGCGATCGCTAAAATGGTAGTTGCCATAGGCGATGATATGCCCAAAGTGCAGCAGTTTCTCGAAGCTCAAGTCAAATACCTGGAAGCAGAGGATAGAGCCAAGCTAAAAGTGATCATCCTAACAGAGGTGATGAGAAACGAGCCGGACATGAGCCAGAGCCAAACCCCTAATCAAGCCGACTCCCAGTTATGAAAGCCCCTTCTGATCCACTGAATCAGGATATTGAGAGACGTGCGGCCCAACTGCTGACAACCTTCTTTGGTGCCAACCGGGAATCCCTGCGACAGTTCTCTCAAGAACACCTGTGTCCCAAGATTGAGGACTATGAACGAGTCTTTCAGCCTGACGCTGTGCAGTCAGCGCGGCTAGGATACGAACTTATCTGGTCAGAGTCACCCTTTCCCGAACCCAAGCTGGGTCAGGAGCAGGTGTTAGTCTATTCTGCGTTGGCTGAGGACTTGGGCAGGGAGTCAGAACGTAGCCAGTTGTTTCCCGGTGGATATCAACGCATCGCTCACAACTTGCTACCACACCGGATTTGGCTAGCGTGGAAGTACGTGAAGCGGGGAGAACATAGCGGTATGGCTTACGACGGGTTAGTGTGGCTGGAGGGTCGCTTTGCCTGGTTTCCTAAACCTTGGCGGGTGTTGTAAAGCACGGTCATAGCTATGGCAAAGAAAAAGAAAAAGAATCTTACCAAAGGTGTATTTAAAGAATTAGGTCGGAGGGCAAGCAGTGAGGCAGAGGGTAGGCGAGATTACGTCATCAGTACCTTCAGAAGCCGACTGGAAAGCTTGGTGCCAACGCAATTACGCTGGCTATTTCCATTCGTTACAGAGTTCAAGCCCACTCTAGAGGACGAAGAGGAAGAAGCAACGGTTGGTACGCAGGTAAAGGTTGCTGAGTCCCCGAAAGCCCCTCAGATTGTTGAACCACTCTACACCCAGTATCGTTGCCGTTGGGGTGACCCCTTAACCTGTGAATATCTCCAGCAAACCGTGCAGCAAAGCCCGGAAACCAAGTCTTGTCGAGAATGCGGTTTTCCAGCTACCTTACCCGAAAAAGCGGAAATCCGGGGCAGTCGCGGCAGATATCGAGTGGAACGCTTAATCGGGCGTCGGGGAATGGGGCGCTTATATCAAGGAACCCAACTCTCTAACAGTCATCAGGTTTTGATTAAAGAGTATCTCCTCCCCGACTATTGTTTTAATCAGGAAGAAGCTAATGCCCGAAAGGATGCTTTCAGACTCAAGGCTGGAGTGAATTTAGCCGATGGTCGAGTCCAGGATTTTCGCTTGTGTCACCCTTGGGAAGCGATCGCAGACCACAACGAGGAACGCTGCTACCTTCTAACTAAGGGCAATTTCGACCTCTACCCCACTTTAAGTGAATACCTTGCGCTGCATGGTGCAATGAGTGCGATCGCTGTACGCCAAGTCCTCAACCAAGTCTTGCAAACCCTGGAATTTCTCCACACGCAAAAATTCCGTTTTCCCTCCGGTCAGGTACAGTTGGGGATAGCCCATGGCAATCTGAGTCTCGATAGCCTGCTGATTGCCAAGAATCAAAATGGGGCTGCGGGTAACGGTTTGAACCATGTGGTTGGTTTAAATTCGGAAATACTGAATACCGATTTCTTCATTTATGTCTGCGATCTGGCTTTATGGGAAAGCCTATTTGACCCCAAAGGAGATTGGGGACAGGGGACGAGAGAAAATCCAAATTCAACCCTCAACCGTCACAATTCCCATCACCCATTACTCATTCCTAATCCTTCAGCCGCACAAGATTTAGTGGCTTTAGGATACATCGGTTTTTACCTATTGGTAGGTGCAAGAATTAACCCGGTTGATGGTCAACTTTTTGACCCCAAAGATGACCAAAATTGGCCTCCCGTAAACTTTACCTTTAAGGTGTTCCTTCAGCGCTTGATGGGAATTGGTATTCCGTTTGAGAGCGCACAAATTGCTCGTCAAGCCTTGTTAAAACTACCGCCGGAAGCACCTATTGTTTACCCGGTGGTGCAGGCTGTTTTAGAGGAAGAGGAAATCGTCAAAACTCCTCGCATTCTTTGGTTTCTTTTAGGTATTCTTGGTTTCGGCTTGCTTGGGCTGCTGATTTGGTGGCTCTGGCCTAAACCTCAAGTCGCTGAAAGTGCTGGGGATGAACTTTCACTTTGCTGCATTAATAAAGTGTCTGCAATTCCTTCTGGAAAATTTACTTATGCAGCGGAACAGCAGGGAACGTGGAATTATACGGTTCAGCAGAAAAATCTGGTATCAGATGGCAAAACCTTAGAAGAAGAACTCGAAAAACGTCAGCCTAAATTACAGTTAAATTACCAACCGCAAGATTCAACTCAAACGGCATTGGCGAAAGTTAGCTCTGAAGAAACAGACTTTGCTCTAACCAGTCTAATTAGACCATTACCCATTGAAATGGAATCGCAAACCGTTGCCTACGATGGTTTGGTTGTGTTTGTTGCCTTTAGCTACTCCCAACGAGAAAAAAGTCTGCCTCAAGCTTTAAACGGGCAAATCACTTTTGAGCAATTACGTCAACTCTACACGGGTCAAATAACCAACTGGAGAGAACTCGGTGGCCCTAATCTAGCCGTCAGACTCTACATTCCCGATGAAACAGAAGCTGTACGCATCTTTGAACAACGAGTTCTGAAAGATAATCAAACCATCCAAAGCTTTAGAAAGTTACAAAGAAAGGGTGAGCCACCTGACACCTTTACCAATTCATGGATTCCAGAAATTTACAGATTTCCCACTTTTAAAATGTTACGGCAGGTGATTCAGGACTTTGAGTCTGATGGGGCTGGAATGGGTGCGATCGCATTTGGCAAACTCAGCCAAGTTTTTGGTCAATGTTCTGTTTATCCCTTAGCCCTAAAAGAGGGAAAAACAGACTTTGTTCATCCTTTAATCCAAGATAATCAGCAACCCGTCAATCCCACAACGGATCTGTGTGAACATAAAGGAAGTTACTTTCCTAACCTGCAAGTTTTCCAGGACAACAGCTATCCTTTAGGGTATCCGTTAGCCGTCGTCTATCCGAGAGATAATAGTCGCCCTCCGGTTGGTGCTAAGTTTGCTGAAATGCTACGAACTCAAGAGGGTCAGCAGTTGCTCAGTAGAACTGGACTGATACCCTTGTATCCATTAGTACTCAAGTGAAATCGGTAGAAACAAAGGATTCGAGCAGCCAACATCCCGCATTAAGAGCCAAATTCGACCTTTGGCTACTGTTCGGTATTCTGCTGTATTTTTAAAGTGAGAGTGAGTTTTTATTATTTATCATGGTCGCCGATTTTTCTGGACAGACGCACGCTCAGGCCATGACCAGTCTGGGAACAGAACCTTCCTTGAAACCGATTGGTGATATCTCTGTTCCAGCCGGTTACGCAGCCCCCGCTCTTATGCAAAGCAAGGGTAAAACAGAAGATCTAGCGAAAATCTCCAAGGTAGCTGGGAAGGTTCTGCAAGACCCCTTACTGATGAGGTTACTGAGTGACCGAGTCTATAAACTGATGCTAGAAGACCTACGCCGTCAGCAGGAACGGAGTAGAAACTATGGAGGGTTTTTGTAATGACGAATAGTCAAAACCTAAATGGTAAAGTAACTCACGAACTCAACTACGTTACAGCCAATCGCTTTTATGTAGAGATTGAGAGTGAAATCACGGCATCTTTTACAGAGTGCGCGGGTTTAGGTGTCCAGGTGGATAAGGAAAGTTACTTTGAAGGCGGTGTCAACGATCAGCAGCGAATTTTTCTCAAGCAAGCCAAATTTAGTGATGTGACACTCAAGCGCGGCATTACTAATAATTTGGTCTTCTGGAATTGGCTCAATCAGATATTAGACTCCAACAGTCAAAAAGAACGTCGCAATGTGAATATTCTGGTGTTTAACCAGTCTGGAGAAACCATGCAGTGTTGGACACTGATTGGTGCTGTACCTGTGGGATGGAAAGCACCTTCGCTACAAGCTAATTCCAACACAGCCGCTATTGAGGAGCTTACCCTAGCCTACGAGGGCTTGAAGGTTGTTACTAATTCAAACAGCGGTAAGGCTAGTACCAATATTAAACGTGATGGATTGGGATATTTCCCCAGTCATTAACCTATGCCAGAATCCTCCCCAGACAACCGATTCAGTTCAAGTGATTTTCAGGGAGAGACAACCTCCTGGCAACCTCCTCTTGGTTTGCAACAGCCTTTAGTTATAGCCAATCCCTTAGGGCAAAACTTCCTGTCGCCGCAATTTCTGTCCCCTTTGGGAGCGCAGCCTCTAGGCGGGGGTAATCCTTTAGGAGCGTCTGATCAAGCCTTACCCGATTACAATCTGTCAGAGAATTTTTTCCAGGATTCCCCGTCTTTGGCTGAATCTCGGTTATCTCTGAATCCTCCAGAAGCCCCTGTGACGGCGGCGGCTACCCCAACAGCCGGGATGGATAGCACTCAAGTGAACATCCAACGCTACCCTGCGGAAATTCCTACAGTCAATGGGCATGAAAATAACCCAATCCCAGCCGCACCGGATAGCCTGAGCGAAGCGGAACGTCGTCTGCTGGGGCACGATCAGGCACAAGTTACAACCCAGGAGCTACAACTCGCTGCACCACATGATCAACTGGGAGGATCAGACACAGCACCGCTCAACCCAACGGTTGTACAACCTCAATTAGCAACAGAACCTTTGCTCCAGAGGGAAATCGCGATTCCAGAAGCCCCTGAAGTCGTTAAACCCATAAGAGAATCATCGGTTTCTCAGCCAGAACCTAGAGTTCAGATACCGGAAGTGACTGAGGAATCATCAGCGATCGCCAACGCTAACCCTAGCGTGATGCGTTCAACCGACTTGAGCAACGTGCCACCGCCTCAGACTTCACCCGTTGCTCCGTTGCCGTCACTACCCGCAGAGGATTTGTCGGGCATTGAACCGATTGTTAGTTTTCAAGCTGAGTTGTCGCCAGTTACTCCAATTGTGCCAGCTCATGACACCAGGGTAAATATACAAGATGTCCCTAGCGTTCCCGTGCAACGTCGAGAGGATGAGGCATCTCCACCGTCATTCGTCGAATCGTTACCCTTAGCGAGTCAAGCCCTTCCAGACACATCCCAACCCCCTCAATCCTTAGTGCAGACTCAGGCAACGGCAGACTCGCCTCCACCGCTGAACCCGCCGACTGCTGAACCCCCATCGGCAATCGCATCCGTGTTAGTGAGTGATAGCGTGAACGTACAGCCCTCTGTGCAGCCAAACAGCGACAGCGAAGCAGTAGCGCTCGCAGAAACATCAGACTTACCCCAATCAACACAAGGAGCATCCGCAACAGCGGGGGAGAGTCTTCAAGAGTCAGGGATTACATCCTCTGAACCAACTGTTGTTCAAGCATTTTCAGAAACAGAGTCTTCGGCTTTAAGCCAACCCGCTGCTGCGCCCATCGAATCTCCGGTACTAACAGAGCCAGAACCTCACCAATCTTCAACCATAGGCGAACCCGTTGCTGATTCCTCAACCCCATTCGCCAAACCAGAGCTGGAAACAAACACACCGAGTTCCTCCCCTACCCTAGAACAACAGCAGCAGACAACAGAAACCCCAGGCTTGGATACAGACGCTGCGCCCAGCCATTCACAAATTGTACAGCCCCGACTAGAAAGAGAATCGTCCGCTCCCGCTGATATCACTTCCTCAACTACTCCAGAGGCGTCGTCAATTCAAAGACAACCGCTTCCTCAAACACAGGAAATGGCACCAAGTGCGATCGCACCTACACCAGAAGAGGCGATCGCTGCGGCTGACATCACTTCCTCAACTACTCCAGAGGCGTCGTCAATTCAAAGACAACCGCTTCCTCAAACACAGGAAATGGCACCAA
>DATNQF010000126.1:0-21932 GCA_036702855.1 Trichocoleus sp.
CTAGACTGGTTTCGGCGCGGGGGCCTTCATCGGCGGTAAAGCAAGTTTCGTGGGTTTCTGCTTTACCTGCGACGTACTCGGTTTCGCGGACGGGAATGGGGATGATCTCTTCTTTGAATTTGCCAGCATTCAGAGCAGCCATCGCTTTCTGATGCGATCGCAAAGCAAAGGCATCTTGGTCTTCCCGTGAAATGTGGAATCGCTGCGCTACGTTCTCAGCGGTTAGACCCATCGTCGCGTAGGCTTCAGGGCTTTTTGCTAAGAGTGCTGGGTTGGGCGAAAACTGGTGTCCACCCATTGGAATCAGACTCATCGACTCGGCACCTCCTGCCACCATCACCTCACTTTGGCCGCAGGTAATGGCTTGAGATGCGATCGCAATACTCTGAAGGCCAGAGGAACACAGCCGATTGACCGTACTACCAGGGACCGTGTCGGGCAACCCCGCCCGCAGCGCCACCACTCGGCCCAGGTTAAAGCCCTGCTCTGCCTCGGGCATGGCGCAACCCATCACCACATCTTCAACTTGGCTTGAATCTAGCCCGTTAACCTTTTCAATCGCGCCTCGGACAACTGCGGCTCCCAAATCATCGGAGCGCGTGTGGCGCAGGGTGCCCCGAGGTGCTTTGCCAACCGCCGTGCGAACAGCACTGACGATGTATGCGTTGTTCATGATAGGACTCCTCTTAATTTCTCAGGGGCTTCTTCGTCTTCAACATGTGCAAGATCCGCTCTTTCGTCTTGGGCTCGTCGATCAGCGGCAAGAAGTTTTCTTTTTCAAGGCGCAGCAGGTAGTCGTCGTCCACCTGGGCTGGAGCGGTCAGATCACCTCCGGTCAGCACATAGGCCAAGCGGCTTGCCAACGAGCGGTCGTAGTCGCTGATGTAACCGCCTTGTTGCATTACGTAGGCCATTAGCTCCAGTCCTGCTCTGGCAGGTTGACCCAGCACGGTAATGGGGTCTTGGGTCGGCGGGACGTAACCAAGTTGATCGAGACAGAGGACTTCTTGCTTAGCGACGTAGAGGCGGCGATCGCTATTGATCACCACTTTGGCGTCGGGCAGTAGGAAACCCAGTTCTTTAGCTTCAGGGGCACTATTGGCAACCGTGGCCTTGCCTACCGTTTGAAAGACCTTCTGCAACCAGGGCAAAATGTCAGCTGGGTCATTGCTCATGGCTCGATTCGTCGCCCAGCGGGCCAGACGCATCAGACCTCCACCCGCCGGAATCAGCCCAACTCCCAGCTCCACTAGACCGATGTAGGTTTCGGCATCGGCCACCACATGGGGACAGGCCATTGCTAGCTCACAGCCACCCCCCAGCACCCGCCCATGAATGGCAGCCACAACCGGTTTATGGAAGTAGTGGATGCGCTGCACCAACGCCTGAAACTTGGTCAGGAGCTGTGCGATCGCACCATGATTTCGGCTAAACGGATTCAGGTTCTCCCACTGGGCAATCTTGCCGACCTCGGCCAAGTTGATGCCTACGCAGAAGTTTGGCCCTTCATTGCCGATCACCATGCCCCGATAGTCGTGAGTCTCCAGCCAATCCAAAGCCTCTATCAAACCGTCAATTACCTTGACGCTGAGAGTATTGGCCTTAGAGCGAAACTCATACAACACCACGCCATCGCCCAGATCAAGCAGGGCTGCTTCAGCGTTATGCCACAGCGTGCGCTTAGGATCTGCTTTCACCACAGACAGCCGCAGCTCATCGGTCGGTACTTCCAGAGTCAAATACTGCTGACCCGGAACATAGACCTTGCCGTCTCGGTAGAAGCCTGTGGCAGAGGCCGCCCTCATTTGCTCTAGCCAAGCGGGTAGCGCATAGCCGGCCTTCTGCATATCGCTTAGTACAGTCTCAAAGCCCAACGCATCCCAAATCTCAAACGGCCCCATTTCCCAACCAAAGCCCCAGCGCATTGCCTTATCAACGTCGGCAGGGCTATCAGCAATCTCAGGAATACGGTTAGCGCTATAAGCGAGCGTGGCCAGCATGGACTGACGGAAGAAGTCTCCAGCTCGACTCTTGTGGCGATAAAGCGATCGCAATCGATCGGCCAGGTTGGGCATCTTTTCAATCCCGTCCAGGTTGCCCAGCTTCATTGGTTGAGCTGCTTCGTAGGCAAAGGTTTTGGGATTGAGCGAGAGAATTTCTCCCTGCACCTTCTTGTAAAAGCCCTGACCCGACTTTGCCCCTAGTGTCCCCGTAGCTACTAGCTTGCGAAACAGCTCAGGCACCTGAAACATCTGCCGCTGCTCATCGTGGGGAATGGCTGGGTACAGGTTTTCAGCCACGTACAGCAGCGTATCTAGTCCAACCAGGTCAGCCGTGCGGAACGTGGCCGACTTAGGACGGCCTATGAGTGTCCCCGTCAAGGTATCGATTTCTTCAATGGTGTAGCCCTGCTCGGTGAACGCTTTCACTCCTAGCAGTGAGACAAAAACACCAATCCGGTTGGCAATGAAGTTGGGCGTATCCTTCGCCACCACAATGCCTTTGCCCAAGTGCATCCGGCCAAACCAGACCATTCGCTCCAGCACTTGCCGATCGGTGTCTGTGGTGGGAATCAGCTCTAGCAGTTTCAAGTACCGAGGCGGGTTAAAGAAGTGAGTGCCCAAGAACCGCTGCCGGAAGGCCTTAGAGCGACCTTGGGTAATGGCATGCAAAGGTAGACCGCTGGTATTAGTCGAAACTACGGTGTGCTTGCCAATGGTCTTCTCTACCCGCTCCATCAACTGCTGCTTGATAGCCAAATTCTCGACTACAGCCTCAATCACCCAGTCCACACCAGCCAAGCGGTCAAAGTGCTCATCGTAGTTGCCCAAAATGACCCGCTGGGCAGCCTTTTGGGTGTAGAAAATGGGCGGCGTCATTTTCTGCGCTTTCTTAAACGCCCCCTCTACCAAGTCATTTTTATTTCCCGCTTGAGCGGGCAACTCCAGTAGATGAACCGTTAGGCCCGCATTCGCTAGGTGAGCGGCGATCTGGGTGCCCATTACCCCCGCTCCCAGGACAGCCGCAGTACGAAATGGCTTGAACATAGTCGTTTCCTCACATGTGATGATGTGGCAGACCGAGCGGCCAGCCTAGTAATGCATCAGCGATCGCGCATACGTCGGGCAGGAAGACCCCGCCAAGGGCCACTCCTCTCCCTCTCGAACCTCTCTAGTCCCCTGCCCCTCCTGCTTGCTAGGGGTCGTCTGTGTCTCCACCTCTCTCTCGCTGCCATACAGCACCTCAATTTCTTCTGCAAATCGCTCCATCACGCCCATCCGATTGAGGGTGCCATCAGGGAGCAGCAGGCCGTTTTCCTCAGTCAGTTCAGCCTCTAGCAGGGCAAACTTGCGCACGGTAGACCAGTAGGGCAGGTGGCAGTTTGCCGTATCAATGAGGGATTGGTAGAGGTTCCAAATCCGAGGATGGTGAAGCCAGTCGGATTTCGTAGCATCAATGTTCCACTGCTCAGCCCCAACATAGAGCGCTTCTAGGTTGGGAAAAATCAACATGCCGCAGAACTTACGGTTCATGCCAACGGTAAGGGCATGGGCCACTAGGGGCGATCGCATTAATGCCTGCTCCAACGGCAAAGGCGAGACGTATTTACCAGTTGAAAGCTTGAACAGGGACTTCTTCACGCCCGTAATCGTCAGAAAGCCATCGGCGGAAATCTTGCCCAGGTCGCCTGTGTGCAGCCACCCCTCAGCATCTATGACCCGATTTGTGGCCTCTGAATCCTGGTAGTAGCCCTGCATGACAAACGGGGCCCGAACCAGAATCTCCTGATCAGGGGCCAGCGTGACCTCTACCCCAGTAATCGGCAAACCGACGCTGCCAACGCGATGATGACTGCCTCGGTTAAAGGAAAGTACGCCACTGGTTTCCGTCAGGCCGTAGCCCTGAAGCACAGGCACGCCAGCCGCCGAGAAAAATCTAACCAAATCCCCCGACAGCGCTGCGCCGCCGCAGATGCAAGCCTTTAACCGTCCACCAAACACGGCACGCCACTGGGCAAACACCAAACGATCGGCCAACTGCATCCGCAGCGCGTAAGGACGGTGCGGCAGTCGATTGGGCTCAAACCGTTGGGCCAACCGCAGCGCCCAGTTGAAAACGGCTTGGTCAGATCGGTTAAGATGCCGACCTTTTTCCAGAATCCGCTCGTGGATCTTCTCTAGTAAACGCGGGACGGTAATCAAAAACGTGGGCTTGACCCGCCTCAGGTGCTTAACCAGGTGGCTGGCATCGGAAAAATAAACGCGATGACCATAGGCCAAATGTCCATATAAAAAGACGCGGGCAAAGATGTGGGTCAGCGGCAGAAAGAGAAGCGCAACTTCCTCCGGCCCCCGCTGTAGGTTGGGATAGCTAGAAAAGGCTGCTAGCACGTTAGCGGTGATGTTCTCATGGGTTAGCATCACGCCTCTAGGCCGTTTGGTTTCGCTGGCGATATAGAGAATGGTGGCGAGATCTTGGGATGCGATCGCATCCCGCAATTCTTGCGCCCCCTCTACCGACCACTGCTCCCGACCTCGTGCCTGCACCTCTTCTAAAGACATTCCTCCCGTCCACGTTCCCCCGGAGGTTGCCACCACTACCCTTTTCAACTCTGGCGTTGCCCAAAAGTAGGGCAGCAAATGATCCAGCAACTCCTGGTTAGACACCACCAGCACTTTTGCTGCCGTGTGTTGCAGGATGAATAAGACGTTTTCGATGGTTTGGGTCAGGTCAATGGGAACATCCACCAAGCCTGCCAGCAAACAGCCCATATCTGCGATCGCAAAGTGAGTGTCGCTGTGCATCACTAGGGCAACCCGATCTCCCCGAGCCAATCCTAACGACATCATTCCTAGAGCAAACTCTTCAGCTCCTCTGCGAAAGTCTAGAAGCGATAGGGACTGCCACTCGCCCCGATGCCACTGATGAAGGACACCCGAGTCAGATGAAGAGTCTGGCTGCGTCAGTACCTGGGTGCAAGCCTCATCTAATAACGAAGGGAGTGTTCGCCCCAAAACCAGACTGCCAGAGTCGATAGGAGCACGATAGAGGGTCGGGGTATCATTCATAGAAGAAGTGCCTATACGCTTCAATCAAAGCTGAAGGGGCAATTCGGGGGGACTTGGGGCCTAAAAGCCTAAGACAGACCTTCCAGGCCGCGTTTAACGCAACCTTTTGAAGCACTGTGGAGAAGAGCGGATTTGGTAGAAAAATCCGTCTTAGGTTTATGCAAATGAACTAAACCAATGCAGAGTCATGAAATGAAATGCATTCTGCAAGATAGGTTGCTACAAAGCAAGCTAATTGCAACGCACCCTATTTTTTAGCTGCACAGTGTTCTGAAAATACGCCTTTATAGGAAAAACCTTCTGCCCGTCTTATAGAGTCTTGAAAAGCGACTTTCTATTAGACAAGACCACAGAAACCGAATCGAAGTAAATTGTTGAGTTAACTAAAGGACTTTCGGCGCTATAGCCTCTCTAGCTTAGAAATGTCCTAAACCAGACAGCAGAGCAGTGGAGGGGCTTTCCATAAAACAGGAATTAGCAACAATACTAATCCCAACCAGTATTCCAAGTTCATTTTCAAACCTGAAGCTCTTTCTTAAGGGGAAAAACTACAGTGATGGGATCGAACGAGGAATTATTGGCTTGTGCTATTTATCATAGCTTTTTGGGGCTGGAAAACCCATAATTGATACCTATCGCAAATAACTTTTGTAAAGGGCCTAAGTACGTTCAGAGAAAAAGATGAAAAGACAGTACTTCTCTTCGAGAAAGCCAGAATTAGAGCTAGGGATCACCAGAAAAGTAAAGCAAATGCAACGTTCCTTGATTTTCTCTCAGTTTCTAACTGGCCTAAGTAAGGAACACAACACAAAAAGAACTGTCTCAAGAATTGCATTCTAAGACAAGGGGTTTCCACGTATGACAGATGGAAACCCACGCAGTTTTAAGCAAAAGATTTACCTATTCAATGCTCTCTACCTAGAGACAGGTTTTTCCCACTTACAGAGCAGCAGTTCACCCTTCACATGTCTATCTACCCAATTGAAAACATCTAAGGCGACCTGCTGGGCACAAATGTCATTGTGTAGGTCATGAAAGCCGCCGGAGTACTCGCGGTACTCCTTATCAATCAGGGGAAGCTGCTGAAACAACTGACGGCTTCCTACGGGGGGCGCAACTCTATCCTCGCTGCCTTGAAGAATCAAAAGCGGAACCCGTAGGCTCAGAAGCTGCTTCTGAAGCCGCGAACTAGCCTGGAGAAATTCTGTAACCAGTCGCGCTGTACCCCATCGATGCCTTAGAGGATCGGTTGCGTAAGCAGCTACTGTCTCTGGGTTTTGGGAGCCCGCTCCTTCTGGAATCCCAGTATCTAGGGCAAAGCGAGGCCAAACCCAAGACAAGAGCCGACCAATTCCCAGTTTGAGGGGGGACACTCCCACAGGGCCAATGGCAGGGGCCATGGCAATCACCCCGGCCAAACTCTCAGGAGCCTGCAACGCATCGTCTAGAACCACCGTTGCACCCAAGCTATGCCCCAGCAAAAAGCAAGGCACCCCAGGGTTTTGAGCGATCATCGTCTGATAGAAACCCTTCACATCTCCACAATATTCCTGCCAGCGATTGAGGTAGCCGCGCTGCCCCGGAGACCGTCCATGACCTCGCAAATCTACGGCATAGACGGCACATCCCATAGCCACCAAGCCTGTGATCAGACTGCCAAACAACCCACTGTGACTACCCAAGCCTGGAACAATGCCAACCACGGCTCTCACCGTTTCCGAAGGCGACCAGCGCTGGTAATACAGCTCTAATCCTCCGTCCCCGATTAACCAGCCTTCACTATGCAACATACCCTTATGCTCCAACGCTTTCATTTTTCCACCCCATTTCCCCCATCCATCCTTGCAACTGCTCGGCCAGTGCCTGACTCGACTGGGCGCTGACTAACCAGAGCTGATATGGATCTTGACTGAGCGTATTGGCATAGCGAGCAGTGAGTTCTAGACTCGCCTTTTGATCAGACCCCATTTGATCAGGCTTAATTTGATCCGGCATAAGATGTTGTCCAAAGAAAGCAAGGCTTAAGGCATTGATGTAGTGATCAAAGGGCATTTCGTTGAAGACAGCGGGTCTTGGGGGCAGGACTTTAACTTGCAGATTTAGAGACTCCGTTAAGCGTTGTAGGTTGCGAATATGTGCCTTACCTTGCATAACCGCTAAATAACGGTGGGGAATCGTTAATCTTTCAAAAAGATGAACTTGCTCGAAGACCAAAGGAGCCGCAATATCATGACTGCTAGCTAACAGGAGAACTGGCGTTTGGATGTCGCTCATTCCGTGAGTGCCAAAGACCTCACTGCCCACTGCATCTAAAGAGACAATTGCCCGAATGCGGCTATCTTGCAGACAGTAGGCTTGGCGCGGTAGACCCAAAGCCTGGCACTGAAGCAGCAGTGACAGATTGGGATTGTCCCAGGGAAAACGGCAGGCCTGCTCCAGGGATTCAAAATGAATGCTGGCTCCGGCTAGGGCAAAAGCCGTGTAAGCCCCAAAGGAATATCCCATCACACCCACTGCACCGAGATCGAGCCTGCTGTCAAACTGGGTTTCATTGCGCTGCTCTAGTTGATCTAGCAGATAGCTAATATCTAAGGGGCGATCAATAAATTCTTGAACCTTGAAGATGTCGTGGGACTTGCCCTCCAGCATGCTCCGAACCTGCCTAACATCGCTGCCGGAGTGCCAGGGAGCCGCTACAAAGTAACCGTGAGAGGTTAAATGGCGGGCATACAGTTCGAGATCTTCGGGGCTAGAGGCCAGGCCGTGGGACTGGATAACGACTGGCACTGGCTGAGTGGGCCAAGGCTGCGGCTGGTAGCAAAGTACCTGAAGCGGTTGAGATACGTCAGCAGAGGCAGGTTTCCCTGTTCTGTCCAAGAGCAACGTGTATTGCACGATGTCAAAGGGGCCAGGTTGCCGCAGGTCGGGCCATTGAGAAAAGTCACAATTAGGGCTGGCTTCTGCTTCACTGGCCGCTAGCGATCGCAAAATGTCCAAAGTAGCCGCCGTTTCTTTAACCAGCAAGTCAACTCGTTTAGCTGTAAGCAGCACCTGATCCAGATTGAATTTCAAGGTATCGGGACGCCGCATAAAGCTCAGTAACGAAAGCCCCTCTGGATCAGCCGCCATTTGCAGCAGCAACGTCTTTAAAGCCTGTTTTCTGGCCTCGTCATCCGAATGATCGGGAAGATGAAAGAATCGCTCGCCCCAAGAGAGCAGCATTTCTCCTAAAGCAGTATGAAAAAAGCGGTGAAGCTGGATGGGATCGAGTTCAAGCGTCGATTTCAAAATTCGCCGACACCGAGCCTGATGCGCTTGATGAGCCTCACCCAGGTAAATCTTGCAGGCTTTGTCTGCAAGGTGGGGAAGCGTTTGCGCTGCGAGAAAGCCTTGACTGCGACGGAGAAATTTGAGGAGAAGTGTTTTGAGCTGCTTGAGGACGGTCTGCTTAGCGTGAGCTTGAGGTTCATTGGGCAGAGAGTTGACGTGAGTCATGACACATCACACTAGACGGGCAACCTTGGGTTGTCCGCTCCTCTCCTTTTTCAATCATCTCTTAGAAATGTTCGCTCGGCTACTGTTTGAAATCTGTAGCAATATTTCGCGGTTTGGCAAAGCGGACAACGTAGACCTTGCCATCGAACGGGATTGCAGAGAGTTCTTCGGTGATCAGGGTTTGAATGTGGTCAGGCGACCCACCACCAGAGCCTGCCCCAATCAGTGGAAACGCTACCGAGTGAAAATGGTGCTCAATCACCAGCCGCATAGCACTGCGAACCGAGCGCCGCACCGAAAACTCAGACGACCGCCAAAACATATTGATGCCTGCGACGTGAATAATGCCGTGAAAGGGAAGTCGTCCTGCTGAGGTAAGCACCGCGCCACCGAGGGGAATAGCCCCGTGTCGCGCTACCTCGCGAAAGGGTTGCAGCCCTGCTCGCCGCTTGATCGCCCCCGATACCCCTTGCGGCAACAGCAACCACCAGGGAATGATGTTGCGGTTCCAAGCATTCACAATGACTTCGACGGGCTGGTCGAGTAGGTCGCCTTCAAGAGTGTAGATTTGCATCGCGCCTTGCAGTCATCAGAAGAACAGGTGTCTTAGAATTCTCGCGACTGAGGGGTGCGATCGCAACTCTAAAATTTGCTAAAGACTTCTAATGGAACGGTGCAAAATCTCAATGTAATTTTGCATGAGCAATCTGCAACAAAACTCTATTAATGCACATTCAATGCATCATCAAATACGGTTGAACTCTCTGAATGATTCTGATACCGTTTTAGGTGCAGGGGCTCAAATGAGCCTAGGCGAGGAGAAGGAGTGCTGGTAACACTCAATCCCCTCTGACGTCACAACCTAAGCACGGTAGGCTGCAACGCTAGGCTCATTCTAAAATGATCTAGTGTCAGATTTCCCTACCTTTCAGTGACACTAGCGCTCATTCCCTGTTTTCCTTCAATCTCTAGAAAGGTAGAAACTAAATGAACACAGGACTAAACCCTGAAATTCTCAGGGCAGTTTCTCACGTTTCCAATCAAGAAACGGTGAAACATTTCATGATTGGTGATTTCGGAGCGGTAAACCGAGCCCAGGAAGTCTTAGCCATCCTAGGATATGCCGAAAAGATCTTCTGGACTAAACCGCAACCCATCGGAACGAGTGGGGAATACATTAGCGTTCTGACTAAACGAAACGCTTCTGGTTTGCCAGTAGAAGTCTAGTTTAATCACAGTCCCCAATAGTTCATCCCCTCTTACTTAAAATTGCTCTAAGGGGGGAATTTTTGAATATTGAAAATTTATAACTTGTCTCCCTCTAGCAAGATTCCAATTCTTTTGATGTGCTGGAAAATACAGAATTCAATTAGTGACTGAATACGTATCAAGAGAATTAAAATGAGTCTGCTAAAACAAGCAATAAGTTTAGTAGAGGAGCCTACTGAATTTACAGTATCCAACTTTGAGCGTCTAATTACCTTGCGCAAGAAAGCCAGAGTGTACGAGGAAGCTGCACTTATTGGTGTTTTGGTAGACAGATTCATTAGTAAAGCTCCACCCGATGTATTAAGTCAAATAATGCCCATGTTGTAAAAAGGCTATCCCTTTTGGCACCTGTAGTAATGCCATAACAAGTGAGCAACAGCTCCCCGATAGGGATCTAGAAAGTCCGTGTGAGCAAGAAGTTCTTTTCGAGTGGGACGATTCTCAAGATTCTTAAGGCATTGATACGCAATTTGAACCGCCAAATCCGACGCTGGAAAACTACTTAAGCGCTCCAAACAAAACAGCAAGTAGATTTCAGCCGTCCAAACCCCAATCCCTTTAACTTGCGTAAGATGCTCAATCGCATCTACGTCCGCCATCGAAGCTAGATCATCCAGGTTGAGCTGCCCCGACAATATTGCCTGGGATAACTGCTGACAGGTGCTCATTTTGGCGCGGCTCAACCCTGCTTGTTTGAGCGTGGTTTCTGAAACAGACGCAAGTTGGGTGGGGGTCAGTTCTACCTGTTCTTGAAGCCGCTGAAAAATGGCTTGGGCCGCTCTAGAGGATAGCTGCTGTCCTAAAATAATTCGCACAAGGGATGAAAAACCAGGTGCCCAACTGCGAACCTTGAGAGGCCCTGTCTCAGCCTCAACTCTTTGGAAATCAGGATCGCGATCGCACACAATCTCTACGGCCTGCCTAAGCTGAGGACCAGGATCCAGTAAATCGTCCCCTTTTGGCTGCAAAGCTTCACTACGTTGCATTGTGAAAAATTCCCTTTATGACAACAGGGTATCGATCTAGGCCATAGCGAAAGGCAAACCGCAGACGCTCAACAGGCTCCGTCAAAAACAGTTGTCTAACTTCGGCGACCATTGTGAAGAAATATGAGCTTCTTAGTGATAATAGCGGCGGTAGTTCGTAGGGTTAGAAATTCCAGAAAGGTAAAATGCGATCGCCATACAGCAACCTCACCCAACTTAAGACCGAATACCCAGCCTTCTCAATCATCCTTAGTTGCGCTGAGACATATTAAAGGAATAAGGAATGACGATAATCATTTCGACATCTTGATGACAGATAAAAAAGAATTACCAACAACAAACAGGCTCATCGAAAGTTGCTTAGCCACCTTTAGGCTGTGCTATTTATCACCTACATAGTCTTCCAAAGACATAGCGTTCTACAGAAAGGTTTTTTCGGAACACTCCGGCGGTTTGATAGTCTGGACAACTAATCCACCAAGTACGGCCTTTCTGCATCAGAGATTTGATGAATTATTAGACCGTTTTGATGGTAAAACCGAAACTTAGTGATCTTTTCGAAACTCGATAGGGGATTCAGATTTCATGGTAATGTCAAACGCTGCTGCTACACCCATGAACCAGGTGTCGCCACCAAAAACAACTAGCGTAAACCCAGACTTTAAAGAAGATAATGGGCTTAACAAATCAATCTTGAGTGTTGATCTAGGGCGGACATCTACCAAAACCTCTATCAGTCGCAATCCCGACAACGTTGTCTTCATTCCGGCAAATGTCAAGCATCTGGCGATGGAGCAAGTCCAGGGAGGTACTTTTGAAGCCCGTGCGACCGACCCACTTTCAGACATTTGGCTCGTGTATCAGGGCAGCGGTTATGCCATAGGACAACTGGCAGAAGATTTTGGGGCGAATTTGGGTGTTGGACAATCTAAAGTGAATGACGCCCTCGTTAAAGTCCTAGCTTGCGTTGGCTACTTTAAGCTCCAAGGAGAGATCTCAGTAGTCCTAGGGCTTCCTTACCATTCCCAAGACCAGTTTGAGCGCGAGAAAGAACAGATTATCAGTCTGCTCACCGGTCCTCATATGATGAGCTATCGAGGCGAATCTGTTACTGTCACCATCAATAAAGTCTGGGTCATGCCCGAAGGCTATGGCAGTCTTCTTTGGACTGAAGTTCAGGAGAAAAACGATACCAGCCCAGACTTCACTAAGCTGCCGGTAGCCATTGTTGATATTGGTCATCAAACCACTGATTGCTTGATGGTTGATAACTTTAGATTTGCCCGTGGGGTTTCTCGAAGTGAAGCCTTTGCGATGAGTCAGTTTTATGAGCAAGTCGCCTCCCAGATTGACGGTGCTGACAGTCAATCCTTAGCTTTAATCGCGGCGGTCAATCGTCCTCAAGGAGAGCGGTTCTACCGACCCAGAGGAGCGAACAAGCCAACGAACTTAGACGACATTTTGCCCAATCTTAGAGAAAGCTTTTCCCGTGAGATGTGCAATCGTTTACTGGCCTGGTTCCCAGAGCGAGTTACAGACGTCATTCTCACTGGGGGCGGAGGAGAGTTTTTCTGGGAAGATATTCAACGCCTGTTAAGGGAAGCCAAGATCAATGCCCATCTTGCGATACCTTCCCGCCAAGCTAATGCTTTAGGACAGTATATTTATGCAGAGGCTCAGATGGCAGCCCGGTCCGCCCGATCTGCCACTTAGGCCCCTTTAAGGCAGTGCCATGGTGACTCTCTGCCCAGCTCTTAAGCCTTTGTCTTAAGAGGTTTGTCCAATAGGCCAACGCTTAACCAGAAAGAGTATCTTTACCCTTTCTGGTTCAAGCTAGCTGGGAAGAGATGAGATCCAGTGGTAGGGCCACTGTTTAAGGAATCCAAGATGATGCTATTTCGGTGGTTACGTCAGTCCAAAAAAACCGTTATTTTTAATCAAAATGCGCTTGATCAATCCCTATTAGCAGCTATTGAAGCGGAGCTACATCGGCAATCCGGCAGAAGCTTCAGCAATCTCTGTAAAGAGGCTCTTCACCAGTACTTACTCAGCGAGCAGGGCCGCTCCAGCCAGTCCTCTCAAGCCATAGAAGATCGAGTAGCAGATCTGCAAACCCAGCTACAAAGTTTAGAGCAGCGTTTTTTCGCAAAAGAGAAGAATCGGTTAGATCAGCTAGAGGCGCAATTGCAGCTACTAACCAGCCAAGTTACTCAATCAAAAATGAGTTCCACTTCCCTGGCCTCTTCCTATGAAATCTCCCCAGCAACGAGTGAGCTAGAAAACACTTCAGCTGAGCCAGAGAAACCAGAGGAAACCTTAGTAGAAGATCCTCTTCTGGCCCGCATAGGCGGCCTAATAGATGACTTCTAGGACAAAGCATTTATCTAAGAGTGAAATGGGCGGTACTGGACTCGAACCAGTGACATCCTGCTTGTAAGGCAGGCGCTCTACCAACTGAGCTAACCGCCCGCGCGTTTCACGATTACCTATCGTAGCAGCAGTGGGGAGCATTGCTGCAACTATTTCTGGGAATATTTTTTTAGGAATATTTTGAACGCTTATGGGTGCGGTGTTGCAAAAGGTACAAGAAAGTCTGCTAGACCTGGTGGGAGCCTCCATTAAGACCCTGCCTGCCATCGTATTAGCCCTAATTATTCTGCTCGCAACTCGGTCGGCAGCAAAAATCGTAAGCCGCGTGACCGAAAAAATGGGGCAACAGTTTCTGAGAAGCCGCTCTCTCCAAGTGCTATTTGCTCAGGTCTGCCGGATTGGAACTTGGACCATAGGGGTTGTCATTGCTGCGGTCATCGTTTTTCCAGATCTGGGGCTAGGAGACATTATTGGCTTATTGGGCTTGAGTTCTGTTGCCATTGGTCTAGTCTTTCAAGACATCTTCAAAAACTTCTTAGCAGGTACCCTGTTATTGCTTGAAGAGCCTTTTCGCTTGGGCGATCAAGTGATTATCAACGACTGCGAGGGCACCGTCGAGTCCGTCAAACTCCGAACGACTCGTATTTTGATGTATACGGGTGAGTTGATCGAAATCCCCAATTCCATTGTCTTTACCAATGCTGTCAAGGTCTTGACGGCTAATGGCTGCCGCCGTACTGATTTAAGCATCGGTGTCGATTACACAACCTCTTTGCCGCTGGCTCAACAGGTTTTCCTTCAAGCGTTAGACAGTGTTGAGGGCGTGTTAAAACAACCCGCCCCAGAAGTCGATTTTGTAGGCTTTGAGGCAAATGCTATTGGTGTAAAGGTGCGCTATTGGACAGCTTCTACAACCCTTGATGTGCGGCAAATTCAATCTAGAGTGGTGGTGGCCTTAAAGGAGGCTTGCGATCGCAACGATATTGTTATTCCTTACCCCATTCATAGGGTTTACCTTCACGATCATCACTCTTCAAGCAAAGGGAACCCCAGAATCTGAGGTTCCCTTAACGGTTGATTAAAATGGGCGGTACTGGACTCGAACCAGTGACATCCTGCTTGTAAGGCAGGCGCTCTACCAACTGAGCTAACCGCCCGCGTGTTTCACGATTTCATATCGTAACAGACAAGATGCACGACTAGGAAAATTTTTCCCGAAAATCTTTTCGCCCTAAGATTTTCCGAGAAGCCTTTGGTTTCGGACTTGCCGGAATGCAGCCAGACTGATACACCTGATCCATGCCCTCCGGACGTACCCATGATCGCATCACCCTCTGGTGCCTCCCCCTCGTGGTGGCGCTGGCCTTTCGTGTCACCCTCGACGGTTGGCTCACCAGCATTGTTTGCCTAGGCTTTCTCCTCGGCGGCTGGATGTTTGGCCCCGACCTTGACATCCATTCGGTTCAATACAAACGCTGGGGCTGGCTCCGCTGGATCTGGTTGCCCTACCGACACAGTATGCGGCACCGCTCCCCCTACTCCCACGGTCCCATTATCGGCACCGTCCTACGAGTGCTGTACGTTTCCCTTTGGGTGGCCCTGCTCGGCATCATTTTGGTCGAAATTCTCAACCTCCTGGGTCGCACCAGCCTCACCTGGAATGAACTGTTTACAAGCCTTACCTGGGGACTACGGCAGTATTGGCCGCAGTGGGTTGCGCTGCTGGTAGGGTTAGAACTCGGTGCCCTCAGCCACTACACCAGTGACTGGCTCGTCTCTAGCTTCAAAGCTAAAAAGCGCAAGGCCAACCGCCGCAAAGCCCGTCCTCGAAAGCGATCCTGAACGATTCCACCTGTCCTGCCGCTGCCTGCCCCTTTCTGGCATAGTGGAGTTAACATCTCGCAACCCTTTCCGGCACTATGGCTTCTTCTGACCTCGATCGCACGGCTGTTCTGGCGGCTCTAGAGCGGCTGATTGATGTCGTGGCCCAGTTGCGGCATCCCGAAACCGGCTGTCCTTGGGATTTAGCCCAAACACCCCAAACCCTGATTCCCTACGTCATCGAGGAGGCCTATGAGGTGATTGATGCGATTCAGGTGGGGGAACGTGATGCGATCGCAGAAGAATTAGGCGATCTGCTGCTTCAAGTCGTCCTCCAAGCCCAACTCGCCAATGAAGCCGGAGACTTTGACCTGAGCCAAGTCGCCACAGGCATTACTGAAAAACTCATTCGCCGTCATCCTCACGTTTTTGCAGATGTGAATGTGCAAGATGTGGAGGAAGTACACCGCAACTGGGAGCAAATCAAAGCTCAGGAAAAAGGCGTCGCCCACGAACCCGATCGGCTGACCCCCAAGCTGCAAAAATACAGCCGCACCCTCCCGCCCCTCATGGCGGCAATGAGCATTTCTGAGAAAGCGGCCAAGGCTGGATTTGAATGGGAAGATATCGAAGGCGTCTGGGGAAAGTTCCACGAGGAGCTGGAAGAATTTCACCATGCGATCGCACACGAACCCAAGGAAAATCAGGAAGCCGAACTGGGAGATCTGCTCTTTACCCTAGTCAACATTGCCCGCTGGCACGGTTTAGACCCTGCCGCTGCCCTTCAAGGCACCAACCGCCGCTTCATCAAGCGGTTTGAGCAAGTTGAGAGCGTAGCAGACAAACCCCTAGCTGACTACTCCTTAGAAGAATTAGAAGCTCTCTGGCAGCAGGCAAAAGCCAAGCTCTCCCAGTCTTAAGACTCAGTGCCTGTTGCAAAAGGTTACAATACTGCTGTTTTGAGAAGACGCAGTATGAGCACCGAAACCGAAAATACCCCCGTCGAGGCCCAAACACCTACACTTAGCGCCCTTCCCAGCGATAACATCAAACCTGCCTTCGGCTGGACTCGCTATGCCGAAGTCATTAATGGGCGGTTCGCGATGATTGGCTTTGTGGCCCTGCTGGTACTGGAGTTTTTCACCCACGAAGATTTCTTCTCCTGGCTTGGCCTGCGCTAAGGGGGTTTGGAGCACTTCCAGGAGGGGCGCAGGAATCTGCGCCCAGTAGAAATATCGTTAATCAGGTGAACTGGCACCACCCACTCACTGTCTTAAGCATTTGCCTACTCCACCGTTAGCCGAAAACGACCCCTCTCCTGGCTGCTGTAAGCATTGACAATCACGGAGTAGGCACCGCTCTCAGGAAGCGTCAGCACAAGCTGAGAATTGGTTGTTCTAGAGTCGGCATCATCATTTTCATCAACCACATCGCCAGACTCATTAACCAACATCAAGTAGGTGTCAAAGTCGGGGCTTTCGAGCGTAATCTGCACACGCTGTCCGGCCTCTCCCTGAAAACGGTATTCAGCATAGGGCGAGTTGTCCGACAGAACTGGGCTATCGGCTCCTAGTACACCTTGCTCTTGCAGCAGATAGCGGCGAGTCGTTCCACTAGGACGAGTTGCACTAGGACGCCCCCCTCCCGATTGGTCAGCCAACCGTAGTTGATAGCTGCCTGCTTCCCCTTCAGCATAGGAATTTGCCAGAATAATGTACTCTCCACTGGCCGGAAGACGAGCTGTTAGATAGGCATTGCGATCGCCACCGCTATCATCATCCTCAATAAAAAAGCTGTCGTTGTCGGGAGAAAGCAATATCAGGTAAGGGTCAATGTCCTGGCTAACCATTTCTATAGAAACCGACTGCCCTGCCCGTCCCTGAAACACGTAGGCGTTGAAGTAGCTCCCATCGGGCAATCGGTTGCTGTCATCGTCCAACTGTCCCCTAATAACAGTTCCATTCACTGCAATGGGTTCAGGCGGATTATCAGCACGGGGACCAGTATCAGCAGGGGTCTGAGAGGCCGTACCGTTTTCGACTGCAGCAATAAACGATGTTACCTGGTCAACCGGAATGGCAAAGCCAATTCCAATGCTGCCACCTGTCTCACTCGTCGTGAAGATAGACGTATTGACCCCAATTAGCTGTCCCTGGCTGTTGAGCAATGGTCCACCCGAATTGCCGGGGTTAATCGCCGCATCCGTCTGAACCAGCCCCCGATCCTGGTCAATGCGGCTGACGATGCCAACAGTAAAGGTGTTTTGTAGGCCAAAGGGGCTGCCAATGGCAAAGGCACGCTGCCCCACCCGTACCGATCCTGCTGGCGCGATCCGGATTGTGGGCAGGCCACTTGGATTACCGCGCAGACGGATGGCAGCTAAGTCCAATCGCCCATCGCCATAGCCCACCACATCTCCTTGAAACTCCCGACCATCGCTCAATTTGACTGTGACTACCCGCGCATCCCCAACCACATGGGCATTGGTTAGGATCAGGCCACGAGCATTGATAATACTGCCGCTCCCCGTTCCATCCCCAGCATCAATGGCTACAACTGACGGACTCGCCGTTTCGTAGACCCGAATGTTGGTATCTTCGTCATTGGCCTGGGCTAGAGCGGGTTGAACCGTTAGCGGCGTTTTAAAGGCAAGGGGTGTACTGGCGTGAAATCCTAGAAGCGCAGTCAGTGCCAGTGTTCCAGAGGTCAACATCCGCAACAGTCTTTTTTCCATACGGGCCTCATAAACGGTTAGGGAAACGTGCCCCTGTCCCTTTTTATACAAGAGCGTCTGTTTAAATTCTACAAACGCTAATTTTAGATTCAGGATTTCCCCATTAGTAGCAAAAACCCCCTGTCTTCAACAAATTCTTGAAGACAGGGGGTTTAAGGCTAGCGTCTGCTTAAGGTGTGAGAACGGGTGCTTTCATCACCGGAAGCGCTGCTAGAGGGGTGTTTGTAGGACTCTCTTCAGCCCTAGCAAAAACCTGGTTGCGCAGGTTTGCTGTTACCCGTAGTGTCGTCGCATCGTACACCTGAGTGAGCATCTTGGGATAGAATCCAAAGCCAATAATGGGTACCAGCAGACAGGCGATGATGAAGACCTCACGCGGTTCAGCATCGGCTAAGACTTCGTGCTCTACCAGTTCCTTGTTCTCAGGCCCATAGAAGATTTCCCGCAGCATCGAGAGCAGGTAGATTGGGGTGAGAATCACACCAATCGCCATTAAAATGACGCAGACGAGCTTGAAGGAATAGCTGTAGGCATCGCTGGTGGCAAAGCCCACAAAAACCATCAACTCTGCGACAAAGCCGCTCATCCCAGGCAGAGCTAGAGATGCCATCGAGCAGGTGGTGAACATCGCAAAGATCTTGGGCATCTTTTTGCCGACCCCACCCATCTCATTCAAGATCAGGGTGTGAGTACGGTCATAAGTAGCGCCCACCAGGAAGAACAGGCTAGCGCCAATCAATCCATGGGACACCATTTGCAGCACCGCACCGCTCAATCCCAGATCTGTGAAGGAGGCGATCCCGATGATCACAAAGCCCATGTGGGAGATTGAGGAGTAAGCAATTTTTCGCTTCAGATTTCGCTGAGCAAACGAGGTCAGCGCTGCATAAATGATGTTGACAATGCCCAGGATGATCAAAATAGGGGCGAAGTAACCATGGGCTTCGGGAAGCATGCCCACGTTCATGCGAATGAGCGCATATCCACCCATCTTGAGCAAGATCCCGGCCAGCAACATGTGAACGGGAGCAGTCGCCTCACCGTGAGCGTCGGGCAACCAGGTGTGTAGAGGAATGATGGGCAGCTTAATGGCGTAAGCAATCAGGAAGCCCCCATACAACAAGAGCTGCATGTTGATAGGGTAGTCTTTGGCCGCCAGAGCACTCATGTCAAACGTGACGGTGTCGCCGTAGAAGGCCATGGCTAGGCCCGCTACCAGGATGAACAGCGATCCACCAGCCGTATAGAGAATAAACTTGGTCGCTGCATACAGCCGCTTCTTTCCGCCCCAAATGGCGAGCAGCAGGTACACCGGAATCAATTCCAGTTCCCACATGAAAAAGAACAGCAGCATGTCTTGAACGACAAATACCCCTAGCTGGCCGCTATACATGGCTAGCAGGAGGAAATAGAAGAATTTAGGTTTGAGAGTGACGGGCCAAGCAGCTAGCGTTGCTAGGGTTGTAATAAAGCCAGTCAGTAGCACCAGGGGCATAGAGAGGCCATCCACGCCAACTGACCATTTCAGGTCAAGTTGGGGAACCCAGGTGTAGCTTTCAACCAGTTGCAGCCCAGACTGCGTGGGGTCATAGGCTATATAAAAAGCCGCGACCAAAATAATGAAATCAATGAGACCCACAATCAGGGCGTACCAGCGCACAGTCCGGCCATTGTCATCAGGCAGGAAGGGAATCGCCAGGGACGCAACGATGGGGAGGAGAACGGCTGTCGTTAGCCAGGGAAAATGGGCGAGATCCATAAGGGTGCCTGTCTTCTCAGTATGTGAAGGGCGATAGCGCCAGTGCTGAGGGCTATTCAGCTTATAACTGCAATCAGCCAATAAGTAATGAATCTAAAAGGATGAATTTAACCTTTGGCCAAATTGCAATAGTTTTTATACGACCGGAAATAAATTTAAAGAAAAAAAGGGGGGTACGGCTCTGTCAGGAGGTGGGAATCGGCTTAGAGCCTGTTTCTAGCCAGAAACCGGGTTTCTTGAAGAAACCCGGTTTCCAAGCAAGGCAGTTAGGTCACACCCGACAGTAGAACCAGTCCTAAGACAGCCCCAAACACAATCAGGGCATAAAACTGAGCTCGTCCGTTTTCCAGGTATTTCAGACCTTCCCCGGTCACCAAAGTGACAAATCCGGCCAAGTTAACCACACCATCCACAATCCGAATATCTACCTCTAGAACCTGCTTGGCCAGCTTGCGACTGCCTTGGACAAAAACGACATCGTAGATCTCGTCGATGTACCACTTGTTCAGAGAAAGATTGTAGAAGGGTTTAATCTTGGATGCGATCGCACCTGGATCAATTACCCGCTGTCGGTACATCAACACCGCCAGTGTGATCCCCAATAGGGCAATTCCGACAGAGCTGCCGCCCATGATCAAGAACTCATTGAGTTCAAAGGATTCAGAGGCTTCCAGCACCTCCTGCAAGGTTTCGCTAGGCGGATGGATAAACTCCTCAAAGCGGTTAGCAAAGGGCGTTCCCACCAGACCAATCAGGACAGACGGTACCGCCAGCACCATAAGCGGCAAGGTCATCGAAATCGGTGACTCATGCGGTTCGTGGCTGTGGTGGTGGTCATCATGACCTTCGGCATCCAGCGTCAACTCTTGGGAGTTCATCGCACCAGGCCCCATAGACAGACCCATACGCTGAAGCTGTTCCACCTTGAGCTGCTGACGAATGCCTTGGTCATTGCCCCGGAAAGCGCCCTCAAAAGTATTGAAGTACATCCGGAACATGTAGAAAGCAGTAATGCCCGCAGTCAACCAGCCAACCGCCCATAGAGCAGGGTTGACCGCAAAGGTAGACCCTAGAATTTCATCTTTCGACCAGAAGCCAGCAAAGGGCGGAATCCCGCAGATCGCCAGGGTTCCGATCAAGAAGGTAATGGCGGTAACAGGCATGTACTTGCGCAAACCACCCATCATCCGCATGTCCTGAGCAAAGGCAGGGTCATGACCCACCACGCCTTCCATGCCGTGAATCACGGAGCCAGAGCACAAGAACAGCATCGCCTTAAAGTAGGCGTGGGTCATTAGGTGAAATAGCCCAGCACCATAGGCTCCAACCCCCATTGCCATCACCATGTATCCCAGCTGGGACATGGTGGAGTAGGCCAAACCTTTTTTGATGTCGTTCTGGGTAATCGCGATGGTTGCTCCCATGAACGCTGTGAAAGCCCCTGTGTAGGCAATGACGGTCATTACCGTGGGGATCTCTTCAAACACGGGGTACATCCGAGCGACCAAGAATACCCCAGCGGCTACCATCGTTGCCGCGTGAATCAGCGCCGAGATGGGTGTAGGGCCTTCCATTGCGTCGGGCAACCACACATGCAGGGGGAACTGAGCCGACTTGGCCACAGGCCCCAAGAACACCAGAATTGCGAAGATAGCAGCTACGCCAGCGCTAAGGCTACCGTTTTCGACCAGGGAAGTCATGCGATCGCCCATGACATCAAAGTCGAAGCTGCCTGTCGCCCAAAAGATGCCTAAGATCCCTAGGAGGAGGCCAAAGTCGCCGACTCGGTTGGTTACAAAGGCTTTTTGGCAGGCATCCGCAGCGGGTTTGCGGTTATACCAAAACCCAATTAGCAGATACGAGCACATTCCCACCAGTTCCCAAAAAATGTAGACCTGGAGGAGGTTAGGGCTAATGACAAGCCCCAACATAGATGAACTAAAAAGACTCAGATAGGAATAAAACCGAACATAGCCCGGATCGTGAGCCATGTAGCCGTGGGTGTACACCATCACCAGGAAGGCAACCGTCGTAACGATCACCAGCATCAAGGAGGCTAGGTGATCGATGGTGTAGCCCATTGATAAGCGGAAGTCTCCAGCGGAGGCCCACTCAATCATCTTGGTGTAGGGTTCATGGCCCTGCACCTGACTCCAAAACAGCAAAAAGGACAAGACCATCGCAGCCCCAGTAAGGGACACGATGAAAATTGCTGAAGGCTGTCGCAGTTTATTGGTCGTCTGGCTGTATGAAATAAGACCCGTTCCAACAATGGTTGCCCCCATCAAAGGCAACACGGGTATTAGCCAGGCATATTGATATAACGCGTCTATAGATTCCATTGCGTATGCCTACTCCACTTGGTTTTGGCGAGTTGGCAAAAACCGCTTACATTTTGACACACGAAATCTGCCCCTATATCCCCCATT
>DATNQF010000155.1:0-12363 GCA_036702855.1 Trichocoleus sp.
CGCCCGCCTGCGGCAACATTGGCTATGCCACCTGCGAGTTGGCGCTGCGACACTCAGTTCCCGATTGGATTATTGCCGAGCTGAGCAGCTACCAAATTGAAGCCTCTCCCACCCTGGCCCCGCGCATTGGTCTGTGGACGACCTTTACCCCCGATCATTTGCAGCGCCACAAAACTCTGGAAAACTATTTCCAGATCAAGGCCAGTTTGCTGCATCGCTCTGAATACGCCATCTTTAACGGCGATGATCCCTATCTACGCGAGCAGGTACCCCACACCTTTTCTGAGGTCTACTGGACGAGTGTGCGAGGACGCAGTGCGATCGCACCTCTAATTCCCACGACTTATCTCGAAGCGGGCTGGGTCAAGTTTGATGGATTACCCATTGTCCGGGCCGATGCGCTGAAAATGGTTGGGTCTCACAATCTGCAAAATCTACTGATGGCGGTCACGGCTGCCTGTCTGGCCGAAATTGATGAAGCAGCCATTGCTCAAGGTGTTTCCACGTTCCCTGGAGTACCGCATCGTCTGGAGCACATCTGCACCTGGCAGGGCATCGACTTCATTAACGACAGCAAAGCCACCAACTACGATGCCGCAGAAGTTGGCCTCAATTCGGTCGCAACTCCAGCTATTCTCATTGCCGGTGGCGAAGCCAAAGAGGGCAACGATACCGCCTGGATGCAGGCTATTCACCAAAAAGCGGCCAGTGTGTTGCTCATTGGGTCTGCGGCTGCGGCCTTTGCCCAACGGCTTAAGCAGGTTGGCTACCCTCATTACGAAATTGTCGAAACGATGGATCGGGCTGTGGTGCGAGGAGCAGAGCTGGCTCAGCAGCATAGCGCTAAGGTCGTACTGCTTTCCCCGGCCTGCGCTAGCTTCGACCAGTATCCTAACTTTGAGGTGCGGGGCGATCACTTCCGGCAGCTTTGCTTAGAGCGATTTCACTAGGTTTCACTAGATTTCACTAGGGGCAATTTGTCGCTGGAAGCATTGCTGATTAACAGGACGATGACACTGTGATACAGATATCAGCAAACTATTCGGATTTGTATCATGCTCGTTGTTGAGGCCCCTTGTAAGGGGAGAAAGGATTTGTGAGATACGTTTAGGATAAGTGCAGACCGTCACACAACTACAACCTGATATACGCTCTCATGCCAACGTTGTAAAAACGTTCGCCGATAGCTGGAGTTGCTGCTGTAACGGCACATCAGGAGACAAAATTGCTTGATTGAGCCTTTTCCACCGCTGAGGCCTTCCTCCCCTTTCTTGAGCTATGGCATCGCCGTTTTGTCAGTTGCGATCGCACTCACGATCAAACTTTTTCTGTCAACGCTGATTGAGATTGAGCAGGAAAGCCCGTTTCTTCTATTTTTTGCGGCGGTCATTGTCAGCAGTGTCCACGGAGGCAAGAAAGCTGGCATTACGGCAATCCTCTTGGCAGCTTTAGCCAGCGATTATCTTTTTCTCCCCCCTCGCCTCGCCTTCACAACAAACTTGGGGCAAAACCTGCGATTGCTACTCTTTGTTTTGGAGAGCTACTTCATCAGCAGCGTGATCTCGCGCCTTCAAATAACGCAACATCAGCTTAAGGCTGAACAGAACGCATTGAAACAGAGTGAAGCGGCCCTACAGCGTTCCTATCTCGACTTAGAAGACCGGGTGAAAGAGCGCACTTTGCAAGTAGAACAAAGCAATCAAGCTCTTCAACAAGAAATTCAAGAGCGCCAGCAGATAGCAGAGGCCTTGCGGGGCAGCGAACGCCGCTTTCGTGCCATTTTCAACCAAACCTTTCAATTCATTGGTTTGATGAGGCCGGATGGCACTTTGTTGGAGGCCAATCAAACAGCCCTTGATTTTGGTGGGATTCAACGGTCTGATGTGGTGGGTCGCCCATTGTGGGAAGCGTACTGGTGGACAATTTCGCCCCAAACTCAGCAACAGCTTCAAGCAGCCATTGCCCAAGCAGCCTCAGGCGAGTTTGTGCGCTATGAAGTGGATGTACTGGGAAGTGGAAATCAGATTGCAACGGTTGACTTCTCGATTCAGCCCATTCGGGATGATAGCGGTCAGGTTGTTCTCCTCATTCCTGAAGGGCGTAACATTACAGCCCTGAAGCAAGCCGAACAGACCCTACGGAGCTTCTTCGACAGTGCCTCAATGATGATGGGCATTGTCGAACTGGTAGGCGATGAAGATATTCGACATCTTACTGAAAATGCCGCAGTGTCCCGCTTTTTTGGTGGGGATTTGTCTCAGCAACCGTCTTTGGCGAGCCAGCGGGGAGTACCCGAAGTTCATATTCAAAAATGGATACGGCACTACCGCGAATCAGAACGGACTCGGCAGCCTGTGCGATTTGAGTATTGGCATGAAGCGCCCACAGGACAACGGTATTGCTTGTCGGCCACTGTTTGCTCCATTTTAGGAACCTCGGAAGCGGCGCGGTTTGCCTACATCGTGGAGGACATTAGCGATCGCAAACAGGCCGAACTTCAAATTTGTGAGCTTAATGAGGCGTTGGAGCAGCGGGTGGCCGAGCGCACCGCCCAACTAGAGGCCGCCAACCACCACCTAGCCCGAGAGATTGTAGAACGAGAGCAAACCCTGCAAATTCTTCAGCAAGCGGAAGAGTCACTGCGCCAAAGCGAAGAACGGTTTCGGATTGCGCTACAAAATTCGCCCATTGTCGTCTTTAATCAGGATTTGAATCTGCGCTACACCTGGATTCACAATTCCAAGCTGGGCTATGGGGCAGAATCCATGCTAGGCAAAACTGATTTTGATCTCATCATGGCTGACAACGCCCAAGAACTAAACCAGATCAAGCATCAGGTAATCGCCTCTGGTCAGGGCCAGCGCCATGAAGTTCAGGTTGTATCTGAGTATGGGGTTGGCTATTTTGATCTCACCGTGGAACCTCTACGCGATGAGGCCGGGAAAACTATTGGCATTACGGCAGCTGCCATCGACATCACAGACCGTAAGCAAATCGAAGCAGAGCTACAAAATCGGGCTCAACAGCAAGCTGCGATCGCACATCTAGGTCAGCAGGCGCTCTCTAGCCACTGCCTAGATGATCTGATAAATGACACAGCTCATCTGATCACCCAAACTCTGAATTTAGAATACTGCCTGATTCTGGAAGACATGCCTGCGCAGAATGCCTTTTATTTGCGGGGGGAATCGGGTTTGCCCTTGGAGTTGAGCGAGCCAATTATCATTCCGGCCCAGGTAGCTCAAGCCCCTGAAGAGGCCACTGCTTTACAGACACCCCGTTTTACGGGGGCTAAGTTCTTAGAAGACTACTCTGTAGTAAGCAGTCTAGAGGTTGCGATCGCAGGGCCTGATCACCCCTTTGGCATTTTGAGTGTGCATTCTACTCAACCTCGCACCTTCAGCCGCGATGATGTGTACTTCTTACAAGCAGCAGCCAACATTTTGGCCGAAACCATTCAACGCCAGCGAGACCAAGAAACTCTAAAGCAGCAAGCGCAAGAACTAGAGCAAGCGAACCGACTCAAAGACGAATTTCTCGCAACCCTATCCCATGAACTGCGGACTCCGCTCAATGCAATGCTGGGCTGGTCTCGACTTTTACCCAGTGGAAATCTAGATCCGGCAGTAAGCAAGCAGGCCATCAGTGCGATCTCACGCAACACTCAATCCTTGGCTCAGATTGTTGAAGACGTGTTAGATATGTCCGACATCATCACGGGCAAGTTGACTCTACAAGTTGCACCCGTAGACTTGGCCCTAGTGATTGATCAAGCCATCGCGGCCATTCTGCTAGCGGCCCAAGCCAAACAGATCAGTATCCAGTCTAAGCTCGATACCCTGCCCAGCCAAGTTCTGGGAGACGCGGCCCGACTTCAGCAAGTTGTCTGGAACCTTTTATCAAATGCAGTTAAATTCACCCCACCCGAAGGCCGAGTTGAAATCTCTCTAACTCAAGTTGAGGACTCTGAGGTGATTTCCCGTCCCCGCTACGCCCAGATTACTGTCACCGACAACGGCAAGGGTATCAGCCCGGACTTTCTCCCCTTTGTCTTCGATCGGTTTCGCCAAGAAGATAGTTCCTTGATGCGCAGCTATGGCGGTTTAGGTTTGGGACTTGCCATTGCCCGCTATCTGATCGAACTGCATGGTGGGGTGATTCAAGTAGAGAGCCTAGGCTTAGACTGTGGGGCAACCTTTATCGTCAGGCTGCCTTTAGCGATTGATCCGCAGAACTGATCTGGCCCCTGGGAAAGTGAGTTATATAACACTTTGCCACACAGACTTGGAAAAGACTTAGGCGAGACCTACTATCAACGATAAAGTCAACTTCCTTTAGAGATATCAGTATGAAACGTCGGCAACTTTTAAACGGGGCAGCTTTGGGAACAGGCAGTGCGATCGCACTAGCCGCCTGTACTCAAACGGGCACTGCGCCCAACGCCGCTGCTAACTCCACCCCTAGCAACGCAGATCTACCAACCCTCAATTGGGAAATGGCAACCAGTTGGCCGACTTCCCTCGACACAATTTTTGGCGGTGCCCAGGTTTTTGCCGACAGACTTGCGGCTCTTACAAACGGTAAGTTCAAGATTACACCCCGCGCAGCCGGAGAACTGGCTCCTCCTTTAGAAGTTCTCAATGTAGTCTCCCAAGGAGCGGTTCCCTGTGGACACACCGCAGCCTATTATTATTTGGGCAAAAGTCCAGCCTTGGCCTTTGGTTGCAGTGTTCCCTTTGGCCTAACCCCTCAACAGCAAAACGCCTGGCTCTACGAAGGCGGTGGCTTAAAGCAGTTGCAAGAACTCTACGCCAGCAAGTTTGGGGTAATCCAGTTTCCAGCCGGGAATACAGGCACTCAAATGGGAGGGTGGTTTCGCCAAGAAATCAGCTCACTGAACGCGCTCCAAGGGTTGAAAATGCGGATTCCAGGCTTGGGTGGGCAGGTCATGTCGAAATTGGGCGTGACTGTTCAAAACCTTCCCGGTGGCGAAATTTTCCAGGCGCTACAAACAGGAGCAATCGACGCGGCTGAATGGGTTGGCCCCTATGACGATGAAAAGTTGGGTCTCTACAAGGTAGCGAAGTACTACTACTACCCCGGTTGGTGGGAACCCGGCCCCACGTTGGAGGTGCAGATCAACCTTAATGAGTGGAAAAAGCTGCCCGTCCAATATCAAGAAGCCGTCCAGACTGCGGCCTTTGAGGCCAATTCCACCATGCTGGCCCGCTATGAAACGCGCAATAATGAAGCGCTGCAAAAGCTCCTGCAAGCGGGGGTACAACTACGTCCCTACAGCGACGACATTCTCAGTGCGGCTGAAAAAGCAACCTTTGAGCTATACGACGAGTTTGCGGCCAAAGATGCTGATTTCAAAGCAGTCTTTGACAACTGGAGACAGTTTCGCGATCGCGTCTACGCCTGGAACAACCTCAACGAAAGCAACTTCACTCGCTTTACCTACAGCAAGCTCAGCGCTAAATAAGGCGTGAGCTTAGTTGACGAGCTTCCTTTCTACTGGACTTAGAAACTGGGTTTCTCCGTTGGCATCAGGACAACTTCTGGTCGGCAGAAACCCGGTTTCTTTTGAGAAATGAGTTACTGCAAACTATTGCAGTGATAGCTCTACTAGCCAGCTCACCGTTTGAGGAAAGGCAATGACGATCAGCAGCACCACTACTTGTATTGCCATAAAAGGCAATGCGCTGCGGTGAATCTCTAAAGTGCTTATCTCCTTTGGGGCAACACTTTGGAGGTAGAAAAGGGAAAAGCCAACGGGAGGTGAAACAAACGCCGTTTGCAGATTAATCGCCATGATCACGCCGAACCATACCATGTCGATGCCCAGCGCTTGAGCTGCCGGGACTAACAACGGCATAGCGATAAAGCAGATTTCGATAAACTCTAGAAAAACGCCCAGCAGAAAAATCACCAGGTTGCTGACAATCATGAAGCTGATGAAGCCGCCAGGCAGGTTAACCAGCAAATCGGTGATCAGTCGTTTGCCGCCCAAGCTGTCAAATACCACGCTAAACAGGGAAGAGCAAAAGAGAATTATCACGACCAATGCCGTGATGACAGCCGTAGCGTGGGCCGCTTCCTTGATCAATTTCTGATTCCAACGGCGATTTAGTGCCGCTAGGATGCAGGCTCCAACCGCTCCAACCGCCCCCGCCTCAGTCGGCGTAGCTAGCCCAAAGAAAATGCTACCCAGCACCGCAACAATTAGCAGCACGGGCGGGACTACCGCTTTTAGTACCCGCTTGAGCAAGGCGGCTCCTGACATTTGACGCACTTCAGCAGGCAGGGCTGGGGCCGTTTTGGGCTTGAACAAGGCCACCGCTAGCACGTACAGCGCATAGGAACCGGACAGCATTAACCCCGGAATCAGCGCGCCTAAAAATAGGTCACCCACTGAAACGCCAATCTGGTCGCTTAGCACTACCAGGACCAAACTGGGTGGAATGAGCTGGGCCAGCGTCCCTGAGGCTACAATCACTCCCGCTGCCAGTTGTTTGTCATAGCCGTAGCGCAACATCACGGGCAGCGAGATCATCCCCATCACAATTACCGTGGCAGCAACGACTCCTGTGGTCGCTGCCAGCAGGGTGCCCACGACCACGACTGCTAAGGCCAACCCTCCCCGGACTCGGCCCATCAAGATGCCGATGGTTTCCAGCAGTTCTTCGGCAATGCCTGACTTTTCTAGCACAGTCCCCAAAAAGACAAAGTAGGGGATGGCCAGCAACGTGAAATTGGACATGGTGCCGAACCAAATATTCGGCAGCAGCAGCAGGCGATTGAGGTCGAATGCACCCACCGCTAGCCCAATCCCCCCGAAGATAAGAGCTGTTCCGGCAAAAGAAAAAGCGACCGGGTAGCCAGTGAGCAAAATGATAAAAAAGCCAACGAACATTGCGATCGCAAGCCACTCATACCCCATAACGGCTGCCCTCTTGATAAGTCATGACGCAAATACCCTGGGTCACTCGACAGTTTGGATTAACGGATTGGATTACTCAAAGGGAAGGTTTTCAGTTTCTTGCCGAAGCTGTTGAGCCGCCGAGTTGTAGCCCAATAAAACAGCACTATATTTAATCGTTTGCGATAGGGCTTGCAGCAACAGCATGACAAAACCCACAATCAGCATCGTCTTAATGGGAGCACGGGGCAAGCCATTGGCATCGTTTGACATCTCCCACTCTCCCCACGACCCATCGGGCAATCGTCCCCATGACAATAGAACCGGGTTAATCGTGACGTAAATCCCAATCAGGCAAAAGGGAATCAAAAAGAGCACTGTCCCCAGCAGATCTACTAGGGTGCGGCGTCTTTCACTCCAACTGGCGTACAAGAAATCGACCCGAACATTCTCACCATGCTTGAGGATGTAGGCAAACCCAAAAAGAAACATGAGGGAAAATAGGTACCATTGCAGCTCAATCAGGAGATTGGAAGACAACTGCAAGCCTATAAAGCGCCCTATGTAGCGCACAGCAACGTTATAAAAGCCAACAGCAACCGTCAGAATGACAATGCCGTTTGACAGCTTTCCCAGACCCTCAGTAAGTCGATCAATAACCTGGGAAAGGTTTAATAAGGTTTGCATCAGCCCCGTCCGGTTAGCATTTTGCAAGGCCGAAATCCCCCTGTAGCAAGTGGCCATTAGAATATCAAATCCGGGGGCAGCAGGGCGAGAGGTCTGGTTTTAATTCTTGCTAGCTCTGTTCATAGCTTTGAAATTAAAACTCTTAAAGCCGTTACCAATAAAAAAACCTCTGCTGTTTCCAGCAGAGGCAGGCTTAGAAATAGAGCTAAATTAGGGATCTACATTAAGGTGATCCCTTGATTAGAGGCAGAGAAAAATAGGGTAGATGCTGTCATATCTGTGTACTTCTTCCACAGGATTGAAGGAAGCGTCACTGGCCACAGAACTGCAGCCAGCAGAATGAACATCCAGGTTTCACCATCAGGCTTGGATGAGGCTCCGCTTTGCATCAAAGTCTGCAATGCGATCGCAACCACCAAAGTCGCTGGAGTAAAGTAAAACAGCATGAGCATCCCATTGCTTAAGTGCTGGTGAAATGACGATTTAAAGACTCCATAAAGTTCCCAGTAAATTCATCAAGCTATAACATCTACCTCTAACGCGGGGCAGAACCCAGCCCTTCTCGGTAGCATCCGTTGGAGAGAACATTCTTCAAAATCTCCAGATCCCACCTCATCTTGGCTTAGCCGCATCTGATGGACTCGCTAAGCACTTTCTAACGCTGCTAACCAACCACTTTTTACGAAATATTCCAGTGAAGAACTGTAGGGGTACGGTAGAACTGCATTAGCCCGAACACGGGTGTCACAAGAAAAGGAAACGGCTATGGTAAGGGTCCCAGCTTCAGGGGTGAAATTAATCAAAAAATTTGAGGGCTGCCACTTGGAAGCCTATCCTGACCCTTTAACCGGGGGGAAGCCCTACACCATTGGGTGGGGCAGCACCCGTCGTAGAGATGGCAGTCCCTTTAAGCTAGGTGATCGCCTCAGTCAGCAAGAGGTCGATGATTTGTTGATTTGGCAGATCGAGCAGGAATTTTTGCCTCGTCAAGAGCGGATTCCCAATTGGTTCAGTCTGAACGACAACCAGCAGGGCGCTGTACTCAGCTTTGCCTACAACTTAGGAGCCGCTTTCTATGGCTCCAACGGATTTGAGACGCTTTCTCGCGTCTTGCGCGAACAGTCTTGGAAAGAGATTGAGTATGCTTTTACGCTGTACCGCAACCCCAAAAGCAATGTTGAAGAGGGGTTGTTGCGACGGCGGCTTTCAGAGGCAGAGGTGTTTTTAGCAGGAACTCCGGGCGTTGATCTCAGTCCAGCCGCCCAACGGTACTTAACAGGAGGCCGCACCTACAGCCCAGGGGCCAGGTTGAGCAATGAAGCTCAAGACTACTTAGCTTGGCGTAGTGGCAATCCTGTCAAAGACTTGACCCCTATTCCCAGCGGTCGTCGTATTTTGTACCTAGCGACTCCCAACCTTCAAGGAGAGGACGTACTCGAAGCGCAGAAAGCGTTGGTACTCAAAGGGGCAAGCATAGTCGCCGATGGGGTATTTGGCCCTGGTACCAAAGCGGCAGTCGAGCGGTTTCAAAGTATGAATGGCATGGTCGCCGATGGAGTGGTGGGTCCTCAGACCTGGGATCTTTTGCTCGAACGGGTTTTATATCTGAACATTCCCTATATGGTTGGTGCAGATGTGACTAAGGTACAACAAGCGCTAGCCAGCAAAGGGTACCGCGTTATTCCAGATGGCGTTTTTGGCCCCGGCACCGATACGGCGATTAAGCAATTTCAAGCCAGCCAGGGGCTACTCGCCGACGGCGTCGTTGGCCCCAAAACGCGAGTTCGGCTAGGCATTGCCTAAGGCTGAGAGATACATCAGGCAGGGTCTAGCTTAGATGGGCTGAAGCCAGAGCGAGAAGATCCAATTCCCGTCGGATAGTTCGCTCCAGTTACCGACTCTACGACCAGTAGCAGTGACCACGCTCCCGTTAGCAGCGGTGCCAGTTTGGTTAAATTCCGTCCCTGGGCCATTGAAGAGCGGGGTATTTTCACCATCGGTCACAACCCGGGCCTGACCAGACCCTACAGTTGGCGTCGGCTGAGGTGACAGGGTCGGAATGCTAGTCGGACTAGGGGTGGGCGTAGCCGTAGCAGTCGGCGTGGGCGTTGGCGTAGCGGTCACCGTTGGGCTAGGGGTGGGCGTAGCTGTGGCAGTCGGCGTGGGTGTCGGCGTAGCGGTTGTCGTAGGGGTAGGAGTCGCTGTCCCCGAAGTTTGAGCACTGAGTGCTTGTCGAGTTGCAGGCCCAGCAACACCATCGGTGGGTAGCCCATTCACCCGCTGAAAGACTTTCAGAGCTTCCTGCGTCTGGTTATCGTAAATACCGTTAGCTACGAAAGTTGGTGGTAGGTACCCCAAGGTTTTGAGTTGGTTTTGCACCTGGACAACTTGAGGATCGGTTGGCGAAGCAGTGGGGGTAGGAGCAGATGCTTGTTGCGATCGCTCATTGAGTGCCCGTAAGGTTGCAGGCCCAGCAACACCATCTACCGTCAGCCCATTCACCCGTTGGAAAGTGCGAATGGCATCTTGCGTAGTGGGATCGTAAACTCCAGTGGAGACATAGTTAAAGGGCAAGTACCCCAAAAGCTTGAGCTGATCTTGCACCCGAACAATATTAGGATCAGCCACAGGGGTGGGTGTAGTGGGTGTAGTAGGCTGAGTTACCGTATTGGGCGCTGTGGTCGACGGGGGATTTGAGACTGTAGTGGGCCGCAGGTACTGAGCACTAACCCAGGTCGTATCTATGAGCTGAGCCCAGCCGCTTTCGTAGCGCCCCGTCAACTCGACAGTGGCACCAGGGGCCAGCTTGCGGTAAACCCCATAATTGGTGCCCGGACCCCACCGTGAATTGAGGGCGTAGCCAGGAGGGGTGCTGATGGTGGCAAAGGAGCGTTGCCCAACTACCAACCCAGTACCCTGTGAGCCTGAGCCGAGAGAAGCCGAACCAAGATAACTGCTAGCTGCCCAGGTGGCGTCGGCAAGCTGAGTCCAGCCATTTTGAGAGCGGCCTGTGGTTTGAACGGCAGCACCTCGCCAGAGCTTTCGGTGAACTCCGTAATCGGTGCCTGGACCCCACCGCGCATTCAGGGCATAGCCGGGAGGCGTATTGACGTAGGCAGTCGCGGCCCAAGCCTCGCTAACGACGCTTAGACACAGTAGGAAGGTTGCAATCCCAATCAGCCTATTCCAAGAATGAAGCTGCTTGGTTTGAGCAGCCTCTAGAGGGCCTTCTACCTGCTCGTAGAGTGACCATGCATAGGTATTTGCTAGCACTTCCATAACTGTGCATCCTTGACCATGACCAATTTATCTTTATGGTATAAGCCAGTTCTGGTTAGCAATCAGCCGTTTGTGCTTTTTTTTGCAAGAATCCGACTATTGACGGAGAGACTCAACGCCTTAAAAGTTAGGGTTGACTCTGGGAGGTTCAACGCCAACCGATAAAACGAACCCTTTCTTTTCAGGCGCTACTGCCATAGGTCTTCCCCTGTGTCGTCTAGAGGAGCGGGCAGAAAAGCGGGAGCAGAGGTCATCAGGGCGGTTTGAACAAACTGAGCCAGCTGGAGGGTCACTAGCTGATTGCCCTGGGGACTTAGATGGATGTGGTCTCGATAAAGAGCGGCAAAGTCGGGGTTTTGCTGAAAAATCGGCAGAAAGTCTAGGTAAGGAATTTGCTCTCTCTGGGTAAAAGTCAAGAGCCGCTGCCGCGCTATTAATTCGTAATCTCGGGGGCCATCGTCTTCCAGCTCACGCCGTAGAGGGGTCATAGTTAGGATCAGGCGGCTGTAATTCTCTTCTGATCGCAGCTTAATTTGACGAATCGCTTCCAGGTTACTTCCGACGCGATCGCCGCTCTCCTGCTCCTGCAAAGCCTCTAACTCAGTCAAAGGACGCGGCGTTTGCACACGACCAATCGCTTCAAAAATCGCCAACAGAGGTTTGCGTCTGGGGTAGCTGCGATCGCGTCCTACTTGGACTGAGGTGGGTGCGATCGCAAACAAATCGTCAGTATTTAGCACTACCAGCACAATCTGCGATTCAAACAGACCAAAGCGGGCGACATAGCCCAACTGATTGCGCGGTCCCCAGGAGTTGGCTGAGGCATTGAGCACTTCGACACGGCCAAATTGTTGGGAGAGGGCAGACGCTAGCTGAGTTTGCAACAGGGCGGAAAGAATGTCGCTTTGATCTGTCCACCAACCCCCATTAATAATGGAATCACCTAGCAGCAGCACCCGCAGCGTGTCGTCTGGCCGCTGAGGGCTAATCGCTGGCCCTCGCATGGAAAATTGATTCACTTCAATCTGGTTACCAAGCCGCTTGAGCCGCTGATTAGGTTTTAGGCGATAGCCCGTGCGGGCATCCGCTAGGTAGAGCGGTGGGTTGCCCAAGCCATAGCGAATCCGCAGAAACGCTTCAACCAACCCCAAGGCAATGAGTGCAATCACCAGAATTATCAGTGCAATATTCACCCGTTTCCCCACAGATAACTCCCCCAGTTTAAGGGGATTCTGGCATCGGACAAGCCCTGCCCAATACGTCGTGAGCGCTTTATACTACAAGCACTACACCACCCAATATGGGTAGTAGGCGCACTTCATTTGGGTAGAGACTCAGGAATAGCATTAAAAGCTATTTGCCAAATGAGGTGCCCCGTCGCCTACGCTTCTTCTCAAAACAATTCTGTAACACCCGTTATACTACATTGTAGTATTTGTACTACAATAGGCGAATCGCTCAAACGGGCATGAATT
>DATNQF010000162.1:0-26219 GCA_036702855.1 Trichocoleus sp.
CACAAGCCATTCCTAATTTAGAACTGCGTCGGCAAGCCCTCACGAGTATTAATACCAAAGCGTTTCATTGCGAAGGCGGGTCGCTATATGGATTGCTCGCTAAAGAGCATTGGCAGGAAGCAATCCGCTTTATTGTTGCCTACCAAACCATTAGCGACTATCTAGATAATCTGTGCGATCGCAGTACCTCACAAGATTCTGAGGATTTTCGAGCACTGCATGAGTCTATTCTGCATGCGCTATCACCCAATGCAGAATCCACTAACTATTACCGGGCTAGGCCTGATCAAGATGACGGGGGATATTTGCAGAAGCTGGTTAGTACCTGCCAAGAAGTCCTTCGGGCAATTCCCAACTATTTCAAGATTGCCCCTGCGCTTACCAAACTGGCAAGCTACTATTGCGATTTGCAAGTACACAAACACGTCAAGCTTGAGGAGCGGGTGCCTCGGTTAAAATCCTGGTTTTCCCTGCATCAAGACACGCTACCCGAACTGAGTTGGTACGAATTTTCTGCCTCTACGGGGTCAACATTGGGCGTTTTTTGCCTAGTTGCCTATGCCTTTGATTCCGATTTCTCAGAGGAATTAGCAGCACAGATCGAGCGTAGCTATTTCCCTTGGGTGCAGGGACTTCATATTCTCCTAGATTATCTGATTGATCAGGAGGAAGACCGGACGAATGGGGATCTAAACTTCTGCTTTTACTATTCCAGTAGAGAGCGGATGATGGGAAGATTCAAGCACTTCTTAGAAAATGCGATCAAGAGTGTTGCTAAATTGCCCCACCCTCGCTTTCATACGTTGATTAATCATGCCTTGCTGGGGGTTTATTTGTCGGATAAGAAGGTTCGATCGCAACCCGACATTCAACCCATCGCCCAGACCTTGATCCGCTTAGGCGGCGGCCCAGCCTCATTCTTCTACTGGAGCCGCTTGGGAATTTCTCAATTGGGTTGAGAGGGACATTTATACAGCAGTAGGGGCGTTGTATGCAACGCCCCTACTGCAACTCTAAGCTTGTTAAGGAAAGGTCCCTGAGTTCAATGAGAACTCAGGGATCTCATCATCCATCACTTTGCTTCCGGCAATACGGCAGGGTCGTCATCCAATGACAGCAGGAACTCGACCAGAGCCGTTTGTTCTTCGCCGGAAAAACCAGCCTTTTTGTCTACCCAGTACTTGTGGCCGCTACCATCAACATTGCTGCGCTTGAGCGTGATGTCTTTGCGGTTTTGTTCGATTGCAACCTCGCGTAAGTCACGGTCTACCAGCACTCGTAGGCTCGCAGCTGCATCGGCGGGAACGTTCTTAACCTGTGTCCCTGCTAAACCCATTTCATCAGGCCGAGCCACTGTGTAGAAACCGTTTTCTCCTGGCTCTAGAGCCGTGTTGGTAGCTGCAGCGCCGCCATCGTGCAGGTAGGGTGGGGTAACGTGTAACCCAATTAGGCTCGGCACTTTGTAGCCGCCCAAGGGATTATTGCGAGCGTAGGCCAGCTTAATCGTTTCGTCAGGCGTAATATCTGTGGGTACCTCCAGCACTGGGGCATCGGCTGGAATGGGCACAGGGGTATTCGCCGGATAGGTCTTCGGACGGTCAAAGATGCGGGGAAACTTAGCCGCGCCGGGAGCCCGCATCGGCTGAGTGCCAATCCGTTGGGCACCGATGACCTCATGGTTGGTAAAGTAACGCCCCACATGACAACTCACGCAGTTAGCGTCTTGGAATACCTTAGCCCCCTGCACCAGCACCGCCCGATCAGCATCTGTATGGGGTGGGGGCGAGAGGGTATCTTGCCACGCCGACATGCCGTTATTCTCAGCCGCAAAGGGTTTGTCGGGAGAGTTGGAGATCAGGCCATCCAGAATAAAGAGAGAGCCTTGGGGATAGGTTGGCATTTCCACCAGCTCGTTCATTCCAGGCGTGCCGGGGGTGGGGTCGATGCTCTCAAAAAACTCAGTGGGGTTGGCTCCTTCGGGAAGTCGAAAGCGAGGATTGTCCGAGTTTTGCAAAACGACCCCCAGGAAAAAGTCCTTGTCCATCCCTAGGAGAAACTTACTGTTATCGGCCATCGCAGTCATGTCGCTGTTGGTGCCGTGAACGTTGCTGTTGAGTGTGGTCGCCCCGTGGAACCAACCAATTGATGAAAAGCCCGACCAGCCGTAAGGCCATGCCTCAAAGGTATAGGACGAGGGAATTTGGGAAGGATTTTCGACGATGTCGGCAGTGGAGTCAAAGTTGCCCGGTGCCCAGTCGAGAAAGGCCATATCCACTACGTCTTCTAGCGCTTGGGGGTCGGGTAAGTGCTTAATGTTGCCCTCCGAGTCGCGGTAGGTGCCCTCGCCAGGGGGAAACTTTTTCGGATCAACGCCTGTTTGACGGAACCAGGCAGCGGAGTTTTTTGCCAAGGCTAGCATCAACCCAGCATCAAGATCGAGGTTGGGCGCACCTTCTAAAATCTTGCCTGATTGGGGATCTACCGCAGCGTGGCAAGCGGCACAGGTGATACCTGTTTTAAGGGTGCCGTGGTCATACTTCACGGTCAGGCCCAGGGGTAGGAGAGCGCCCTTTGGGACATCTAATCCTGTATTCAACAGAGTTCCGGCCTTGAAGGTCTGTCCGCCAACGGTCAGGTCTTCGTTGACAGGAACCTGGAGGTTGGTGGTTGGTTTGCCGCCCAAAGCCAAGATTGCCCGGCTCATATTGAGCAGGTTGAGTGGGCTGTCGAGCATCCCCGTGACATCGGTGGCAAAGACTTCATTGGCGAAGGTTTCCCGGTAGAAGGAATCTCGCCCTAAATCCACCAGGTCTTGGCTAACTTCCAACGCTCCCGCTTCGGGAGCTAGAGCTGCTTGGCCTTCCGGCGTTGCTTTCATTGTCTGGGCTTCTGCCGCCGAGACTACCCGTCCCATGAGGTCGTAGGAGCCAATCTCTAGGGGCGCGGGCTGAGAGTCGGGCGTGAAGGTGTTGCTGAGCTTGGGCGATCGGAACGGCAGGGAAAATTCGAGGGTGAAGGCGAGTGCGATCGCAACACCGAGCAGGAGCGAAAGTGAGATCGCACCCCGCCACCCTTTTCTCACGGTCTTAGCGTTGGCACTGGCAGGATTCGAGACTGTCCGATCTTGCAGCTCTGTCACAGTAGTTTCCCTTGATGTTGCGGTCACGGCAAGGGCGCAGAACTCTGCGCCCCTACCAAAGGTTCTGTTGCAATGCGTGCTCTATTCGGCTTCGTCCAACCGGGCGGGATTTTCCACACCCGTCAGTCGGTTCCACAGGTCGTAAGGCATCTGCGACTTAGGCACGATGTAGTCGCCTTCATCAGCAGACTGGTTTGCCATCCCCGTGAACTCTTCCCGCAGTGGGTCAAGCAGGTTGATATAGGTTGCGCCTTGCTTGAGCCGCGTCCCGGCTGGAAGAATGGTAATTTGTCTCAGTTCTTCAACCGTGTAGTCGCTCAGGCGTTCGTGTAGTTCTTTAATATCTTCAGCAGAGCGATCAAAGCGCTCCGGTTCATCTACCACGCTGACGTTGTTGCCAGCACGAGGATCGGGGTTGAGATCCTGCTGAAACTCGTCATCTTTGCGATCGTTGGGTCGTCCGGCAGTGTGCTGAATTGACACGCCTTGTCCTCCATACTGCTGTCATGCCCAGCCTAAAAAGGACATTGGGGAGGCATGGACTATCCAGGGAGAGAGATTAGCCTTACGTTCGGCTGTAGAGGGGTTAGATCAGAAAATGCTTGAGTTCGTGGGCTAATACGAACTCAAGCATTTGGTTTCAGCCTGAGGGGGCTTAGCTAAAATCTCGCAGCATTTTCTTGACTTCCAGGTTGTGCAGTTCCTCTTGGCCAATCTTGGTGCGGGCGTATTCTTCCAAGTAAATACTGGCGTTTTCCACAACATCCAGCAATTGCTTATACATATCCAGGGCTCTTTGCTCATGGTTGAGGCTTTCCTGGAGGAGATCGGTCACTGAGTGCCGATTTGTCTCCTCGATGGTTGCAATGCGCTGGCTGGGGTGCCCCTCTAGGCCCGTGATAATCTCGCCTGCTTCTTGGGCATGAAGGAGGGATTCATTTGCTTGGGCCTTGAAAAAACCCACGATGGGAATGCGGTTGGGGCCAGTCACCATGAGGGAGTAGTGGGTATAGCGCACAACGCCCGCTAGCTCAAACTCCATGATTTGATTGAGCATCTGAATAGTTTTTGGGGTATCGAGGTTTCGCATTAGGTAGGGTGTAAAAAATCAACGGATTTAATCATAAATGGGAGTCTACTGGCTATGCAGGCAAGCTAAGGCTAGGGTTCATTGATTGTGATGCTCAAAGACTGTCCAAAGACCATAGCAGTCCCTGGGTAATCTCAAATCAGCAGCATTAGCCTCGCGGGATCTAGCTGGACATACCAGGGAAAGGGGCGGGTTTGTAGGTTCTCCCACTTCTCCTTAAAGACTTCTGCCTGTAGATCGTAATGGCCTGTACCCTCTGCTGGGTCATGCAACCGTAGGTACAGGGTAATACGGTGGGGCGTTTCGCTGGTGGAGACGAGCCAGCAGGGAAAGGTGTTGGTCTGCTCTGGGTTTTCTGGGTTACTTACAAAGCGGATTTGGTGAGCGCGAATGCCAACCTGGGAGAGCGTGTCGGGAATGGGGGTGGACACCTTGAGCACGCAGCGCCAATCTGACGCCTCAATCTGGTTCTGGGAGTACCCTTGGGCGTGGGAAAAGTTTTTGCAGCCAGTGAGTTGGGCGACAACAACCTTGCCCGGTTGATCGAAAATGGCTTGTTTTTTGTCGAATGCGATCGCATGTCCCCCCACCATTACCATCAGGCGCTGGCAGACCCGAAAGACCTCCTCTAGGTTGTGAGTAACGAATAGGGTTACGCCAGCGTAGCGAGATAGGGTTGCCACCAACTGCCGCTCAACCTGGCTCCGCAGATAGGTATCTAAGGCCGAAAGTGGTTCGTCTAGAAGCAAAACCTCTGGCTCCGTTGCGAGTGCCCTCGCCAGGGCCACCCGCTGCTGCTGCCCGCCCGAAAGTTGGTGGGGGTAGCGGTTGCCCAATCCTATGAGGTGCATCTCGCTGAGCTGCTGGCTGACCCGCTGGAGCCGTTCGGTTTTGGGGAGGTGTTGCAACCCAAAGGCGATGTTTTGGGCCACGGTCATGTGGGGAAACAGAGCGTAGTTTTGAAAAACTAGCCCCACTCGTCGCTGATGGCTAGGCAGGTTCACCCCCTGATCAGCGTCAAACAGCACCCGATTATTCAGGACGACTCGTCCTTGGCTTGGAGTCTCGACTCCAGCTATGCAGCGCAAGGTCATGCTTTTGCCCGACCCAGAAGACCCTAGAATTCCTAGCGTTTCCCCGCAGGCTTTGAAGTTAACCTGGAGCGGAAAACTGGCGAGATCTTTAGTAATTTCAACGACCAATCCAGTCGAGTTGGGGTTGGCTAGCGGCTTTTGGGCAGGTAGGGGTTCTAGGGCAGGAGCAATTTCATCTGCTGGATCCGGTTCTCCCGTTTGGAGGCTGCGGAAAGTCTGGGATCGCTGGCACTGCCAAAAGTTCACAGCCACCACGCCGCTGAGCGACACCAGCATGATGATTGCCACCCACACCCAGGCTTCGTTCATTGCCCCAGCTTCGACAGCAAAGTAGATTGCCATTGGCATAGTCTGGGTCTGCCCCGGAATATTTCCGGCCAGCATTAGGGTTGCGCCAAACTCGCCCAGCGCCCGGGCAAAGGCTAGTGTCAGCCCCGCCAAAATTCCTGGCACCGAGAGCGGCAAAATGATGCGCCAGAAAATGCGGCTGCGGGAAGCGCCCAGGGTACTTGCAACCTGAAGCAAGGTCGGGTCAAGCTGCTCAAAAGCGCCAAGCGCGGTTCGGTACATCAGCGGAAAAGCTACCACCGTTGCCGCGACAACGGCTCCATACCAGCTAAAAACAAAGGAGAAATTGAGGGCACTGGTGAGCTTGCCCACAGGTCCATAGCGACCAAACAGCAGCAACAGCAGAAACCCCACTACTGTCGGCGGTAGGATCAGCGGGGCCACAAAAATTCCTTCAATCAAGGACTTACCTCGACCCCGATAGCCCATCATCCAATAGGCTGCTGCAATGCCCAAAAAGAAGGTGATAGCGGTTGCGATCGCAGCTACCTTTAAGGAAATCCACAGCGGCGACAGAGATAGGTTGGGCAGCATCAGCGGTGCGTGTTAAATACCCATTGTGGGGGTGAGCTTAGCAGGTGCAATTTTAACTATCGTGCCCTTGAGCTTATGTTTCATTCCAATGCTTGCCATGCCCAAACCAATCCGAATATTTCGCCTAAACGCGGGGCTAATCTAACGTTGTAAATCCATACTTCTTAAAGACATTGGAGGCAGTTGCGCTATTTAGGAAGTTGGCAAAGGCTTTTGCAGCATCAGGGTTGCGGCTAGTTTTGATGACGGCGATAGGATAGACAATTGGGTTGTGCAGGTTCTCCGGTGCGATCGCAACCGGAGTTACCTTGTCGGATACTTTGGCATCGGTGCGATACACCACGCCTACATCCACGTTGCCGCTTTCAACTGCCGACAATACACCGCGTACGTTGTTGGCAAAGACAAATTTGGGCTGAAGCTGATTCAAAATGCCCAGGTTGGCAAAGACCTGCTCGGCATACGTACCAGCAGGAACACTGCGAAACTCACCCACCGAAATGCGTCGGACCCGGCCATCAATAAGCTGAGGGAATCCTGTCAGACCCAGCGTCGAGTCCTTAGGTACGACCAGCACGAGCTGGTTTCCGAGCAGATTTTGACGGGTGTTGGGCAGCAGCCTATCTTTTTCCGCTAGCGTGTTCATTTGAGAAGGCGCAGCGGAGATAAAGACATCCACAGGCGCACCCTGCTCTATCTGCTGAAGCAGCGCTCCCGAAGACCCAAAGTTAAAGGCGAGTGTGATGTTGGGGTTAGCCTGCTCAAACAAGGGCTTGATCTCTTCTAGAGCATCTTGCACACTCGCAGCGGCAGACACCAGCACCAGGTTCTGGGCAACAGTTGATGTTGGAGTAAAGAGGTTTAAGCCAAAGGTTGGTGCAATGGTCTTTAAACCTAACCCTAATGCGATCGCACCTACCAACCCTACAAAGAAGGCAAGGAAATGACGTTTCTTCACGGGTTTACCGCAGATTACGATTGGATCTCAAGATGCAACGTCAATGACCGACTTGGGGAGAGCCATCTCTAAGATATTGCAACTCAACTAAACCATTGGAATACCGTTTAGTGCTTATTAACTGGAGGTTTTCCTGAACACTAGGAGCGATGAATAAGGGAATGCCCCCTCCTAAAATCACAGGAACTATTGTGATGATGTATTCAGTGATTAGGCCTTTAGCCCTAAAAGCTGAGGTTAAAGCAGCCCCGCCTACCAGCCAAACTCGTTGGAGTTGATGCTGTTGCAGCTCAATAGCGATCTCCTCTGGGCTCTGACGAGTCACTTTGATGGTTGGCTGGGTCACTAGAAGATCTCGCTGAGAAAAGACCCAGCAGGGCTTTTCACCATAGGGCCATTCCCCAAAGCTCAGGACCTGCTCGTACGTGCGGCTTCCCATCACTAAGCCATCCACCGAGGCGTAGAACTCAGGATAGCTAGACTCTGCTTCGGCTGATTCAAAGGGTGCCAGCCACTCTACTCCACCCTCTGGTGTGGCAATGTAGCCATCCAAACTGGCGGCCACATAAAAAACGATGTTAGGCATTAGATTTTCTTGCGTCCACATTCTATTCCATGAGGATGCACAGATTTTGAACCAAGCGCAATCTCTTGATTGGTCTACTGGAAAAAAACACGCAAAAAACTGTAGAGGCGCGACCCAGCACACCTCTACAGTTACCCTACCGATTCAAATCAGACTTAATTCGGCTGAGCGCTCAAACTAGGGAGAACTGTTAGACGCTCCAGCAGGCAGTTGATCAAATGATGAGGTCACAATGATGGGCTGACCATCGTAATCCTGGCGGAGTTGACTTAGCAGAGTTTCATCTAGTGTGATGCCGTACTCACTCTCTAGCTCATCTGGCGTAAATCTCTGAACTTCCCCTGTTAGCTGTACAGTTTCTCCTGCCTCTAAGTCAGCAGTGCTAAGACTGGTGCCAGTGGTTGCTCCAGTACCCGCTGTACCCGTGCCAGTGGTGTTTCCAGCACCTGCTGTACCTGTGCCAGTGCTTGCTCCAGGGCTGGCAGTACCTGTACCTGTGCCAGTGGTTGCTCCAGTACCTGAGGTGCCCGTACCCATGCCCGTATCCGTGCTGGCGGCTCCGGTGCCTGCCGTACCAGTGCTAGTTCCACTGGTTCCAGTACCCGCTGCAATTCCGCCCGTGCCCGCTCCGGTGCCTGCTCCTGCTGCGCCCGTGCCTGCCGTACCTGTGCTGCTAACAAGAACTAACACCTTCTCACCTGCGCCAAAGGTGTCATCTGCATTGATTGAGAAAGCAGTTGGGCTATAAACTTCGTCTACTTCACCGTTGACGACAACAGTTTGGCCAACCAATTGCTCAGGATCCGGTGTGGAACTTGTCGTTTCTGTTGGTTGAGGTTGCTCGGAGGTAGCCTGTTGGTTTCCGTTATCGCAGGCTGGTAAGACTAGCGCCATCGCTGCTAGTGCTAAACCAAAACTCAGCTTTGTTGGAGAATAGAGGACTTTAGCAAACCAAGATTTTTGATTCGATTGGGAGGTTGATAAATGGCCTTTCATGGTTAGTTCTCCAAGTTTGCACAACAGTTAGCAGAGAACATGCCTGTTCCCTGCGTCGGTAGAAAGGGAGTTTTCTCTTTCTCTAAGGAATGGGTTCTAAGGAATGGATCCTGACGCTACTATTCCTCGCAAAATATAAGCAGCAAAAAGTTTATGAAAAGGAAAAACTCTGATTTGCCCAGACAAAACTAATGCTTTTTTTGAGGAAGGATTGATATTAGAAACCTCAACCAAAAGAGTAGATAGATTTGCTGTGGCTAAGCTATCGCAGTCTTAATCCTAGGCTGTTCTATCAGAAGGATGAACTTCCTGTGAACTGGTCGGGTTATTGCGAAATCGTTCTTGAGCAGCTTTGAAAGCGTCTTGCATTGCGGATTGAATTCTTTGAGGATCGGGCTTTTTTCCACCCATGAGATCGCCAAAATAAACGCAAGCGCCTTCACCCAATGACCAAGTGTAGGCAGCTGCCCAAGAGGCTGCAATAACGCTACCAAAGCCTGGAAGAAACTTGATGAGTTCTCTGCCTACTGCTTGAGCCACAAATCCACCTGCGATCGCACTCACTAATCCCCCTGCTTGTGAGGGGCTAACAGGCTGCCCATAGAGTTTCCCTAATAGACCCACCATCGAGACTTGCAGCGTGGTCAAAACGGGCATGGTGGCAAAAGGAAGGGGGACAGCAGCCAAGGTCGCTGCAATCACAGCAAAGGCTGAAATGTAGTGACGGCCCACATCACGGTAGAGACTGCCCAGTTGCTGAGAAGCTTCCTCCTGCTCATCGATCAGTTGGTAGATTGCGCGGGACTCAGCTTCGGGCAGCAGATCAGCCAGGGCGTCTCTGACCGCTTCGAGTCCATAGAAGGTCGGCGTGTAGCCGTCTTCTTCCAGGGTGAAATCGATTAGGACAGTGCGATCGCAAACGTCCCTAAAGGTCTCTTGCAAAGCTGCTGCTGCACGCGACACCGTTTCAAATCGCGGTGGGTACTCAGGGTGATCTTCAGCCTCGGCAGGATAGACCTCGTGTAGGCAAGTGATAGCTAACAAGCAAGGCAGACTAGGAAACCGCTGGCGCAACTGCTGAGCAATCTGGTGCAAGGTACTAGTGGCAAAGTCTGTTACTTTGACTGTCAGCACTAGAATCCGGGCGCGTCCGGTCGATTCCTTGAGGTCGCCAACCAGTTCATCAATCACCGTTTGAGTGTCCTGGTTAACGTCACCTAGGCCAACGGTGTCGGTAAAAATCAGCAGGGGCAGATCATCGGAGGGGTAGGCATAGCGCTCGGTGTGCTGGGTGTGCGGCTTAAAACCCTGGCCCACAATGTCTGCTGACACGCCCGTTAGTCCACGCACAATTGAGCTTTTGCCTGCTTGGGGCTTGCCGATGAGTAAAGCTTCGGTCGTAGGCAGCTTTTGGCGAACCGTTTCTAAAATCTCAGAAACCTGGTCTTCATTGACGTTAAACCACTTCGTCACCTGGCCTGCTGGCAGCAGCTTAACCAGTTGATCCAAGGGAAGCATCCCCTTTAAGCGAGTTGTTGCTGCCCCGAAAAAGCTGGAAATAGGATTTTCCTGAACGACCTTTTTCAGCTTGGGGGGGGAGTCAGGGTTCTGATCGTTCGTCATGCTGCTGCCTTACCTCGCACCACTCTTCGTTTATTATGCCGAACGTCATTTGGAGCGATTATGAGCGATGAGTAGGGTTATTTACCCTTAAACCCGGCAAACCTAGGATGGGCCGTCATTTTGTCGGGCGGATACCCTCTGTACATGGTATAAATGTAAAGGATTTTGAAGATTTCTCATCTGGGGAGAATTGGGCTTATCTGCTTCATTTCGGGGGTTCCTGTGTGATAGATAGGCTAAAGCAACCTCGGAAGGCGTCTCACGAGCTTAGAAATAGTCTCCTGCCTTCCTATGGAAGTGGGCAGGGCTTTTTTATGTCTTGTCGAGATTGTGTCTTAACTACACATTGGAGATTTGTCCTTGACTGCAACTTCAGATAAACAAACCTCTACTCCTGGACAGGGAGCTTTTGCAGATTTAGAACTAAAAGATATTGTCCGGTCTTTACCAAAAGAATATTTTCAGAAAGATGCCCGTAAAGCTTGGGTGAGAGTGGTTTTGAGCATTACTGCAGCAGCGTTGGGGTATGCTGCGATCGCACTTTCTCCCTGGTATTTACTCCCCTTTGCCTGGTTTTTTACGGGCACCGCTTTAACAGGTTGGTTTGTTATTGCCCACGACTGCGGCCACCGCTCCTTTTCAAACCGTCGCTGGGTCAATGACTTGGTAGGGCACACTTTGATGCTGCCGCTGATTTATCCCTTCCACTGCTGGCGACTGCTGCACGATCATCACCACCTGCATACAAATAAGCAGGGGGTCGATAATGCCTGGGAAGCTTGGACGCTAGAAGAGTATGAGACAGCCGGAGCTGTCATGCAGTCAATCTACCGGACTATGCGTAGTTGGGCTTGGTGGCTAGCCTCTATTCCCCATTGGGCAGCGCTTCACTTCGATCTGAGCAATTTCTCTCAACGGGATAAGGGCAAGGCTAAGCTCTCCATCGCAGTTGTCCTCGTCTTTGCTGCAATTTTCTTTCCCACTCTGATTTATTTCACTGGGATTTGGGGCTTCGTTAAGTTCTGGCTGATGCCTTGGCTGGGCTACCACTTCTGGATGAGCACCTTTACCCTGGTGCATCACACCCTGCCCGACATCCAGTTCCGCCCCGAAGGCGAGTGGAACGCAGTTGAATCGCAGCTAGGCGGCACTGTCCACTGCTCCTACCCCCGCTGGATCGAAGTTCTCTGCCACGACATCAACGTGCATGTGCCCCACCACATTTCGACGGGCATTCCCTCTTACAACCTGCGAAAGGCCCACGATAGCCTGAAGCAAAACTGGGGTCATCTAATGCATCGGGAAGAGCGCTTCTCTGTAGCGTTGATGAAAGAGGTTGCTGGGGAGTGCCACATTTACCACCCCGAGCGCCGCTACCAGTCTTTCGCAGAGATTCGGAAAGGCTAAACCCCAAGGGGTTGCGGCCTTACTATAGCCAGTTTTGACCGTGTTAAGGTCTACAGCCTAACGAGTCCATCTTTCGGCTCGTTATCATTTGATTTAGTTGGGGCATGCCAAGCAGGATGCCCCAATTCTTTTGGAACCGATTTTGGGGGCTGAATTGGGACAGTCATGGAACTGCACTATGCCTATCCTGGTTCAAAAACCTGCTCAAGAATATGGTGATTAGAAAAACCCTAGTTTCGATATTCTGAATTGGGTTCTTTACTCCTCCACCACACACCCCGTAGATTAATGCTGTCTTTGCTTCGTCGCCTCACGCCTTGTGCCGTCGCTGCCGCCACAGTCGCTGCGATCGCACCTACCCTTCCCGCTGCTGCTGAGCAATTTACTCAGCAGGACATTGACCAAAGCCGAGTCGTTGCGATCTCAGCCCCGGTTCGCAATGGCCAGTTTCACACGCTGATGATTTTGGAGCAGGTGGGCAATCAACGCCCCTGTTGGCAAGAGTCGGGCGGCGCACCTGTGCAAATCGAACCGCTGCTGTTGAACTTTGATTTCACAGGTATTTGTAAGCGCTTCAGCGACAGTAATGGCTACTCGCTGCGAATATCTGGCCAAGACCTAGGTGGCAGTTATCGGTTAGAGATCTTGCGCCGAAACAACGATATGGTGTTGCGAGCGGCTCCCTTACGAGAGCGCACGGTTTATCCCCCGATTGAAATTGGTCGGGCCAACGGCACTACGACTGGGTTTGCCAAGCTTGAGTTAAATCCTGGCTGGCGGATGACTCGCCGCAGTTATAACGGACGAACCCTAGATCACATCTACTTGACCCACGACCAACCGCTCAACATCCCGATTGCAACAGCCTCTGGCCCCCTGACGCAGCCAGGAACACCCGCTCCGAGCAATCCTCCGGCAAATCCTTCTACGGGTTCGCCCCTACCCACTATTCCGCCCCAGGCCACTCAGCCCATTCCGGTTCCGCCGCCCCCCAATTCCCCTGTCATCAGCAATGGCACCTACTACCGGGTGATTGTCCCTATCAGCGGCCCTAATACCCTGCAACAGGTTCAGGCTATTGCTCCTGATGCCTTCCGTGCGGTCGTTAATGGACGGCCCGTCATTCAGGTTGGGCTTTTCCGCGAGCAGAGCCGGGCAGAGGAAGTACAGCGTCAACTGACCCAAGCCAACCTATCTGCCAGCATTCAGACGGCTAGTGCCCCTGCCCCAACTTCAACGCCTAGCATTCCCTCGGTACCCCAAGGTGAGTTAGTTGTGGTGATCGATCCGGGGCATGGTGGCCGTGATCCGGGGGCAGTTGGCATTGGTGGAATCCAGGAGAAAGCGATTAATTTCGCCATTTCTCAGCGGGTTCAGCAGCGGCTTCAGCAGGCAGGCATTACGGCGATGATGACTCGCTCAGGCGATCAGGAGATCGACCTTGACCCCAGGGTGGTATACGCTGAGCGGGTCGGCGCAGATCTTTTCGTCAGCATTCATGCCAACGCCATTAGCATGAGCCGTCCAGATGTGAATGGGCTAGAAACCTACTATTACTCCGGACGTAATAGCGAACGGCTGGCTCAGTCGATTCATAACAGCGTTTTGCGCCAGACCGATCTGCAAGATCGGGGGGTGCGCACCGCTCGCTTCTACGTTATTCGCAACACCACGATGCCCGCTGTGTTAGTCGAAACGGGGTTTGTGACAGGGGCTAGGGATGCTGCCCGCTTTAGTAACGCTGCGGCCCGCGATCAGATTGCCGATGCGATCGCAGATGGCATTCTTAACTACCTCCGCTGATAACTCAGACGAACTCGGGAAACCGCTATCCTACCAAAAGGTTTTCTTGGGGGTAGCGGACAAAGCCCGGTTTGGCATCCCCCATCAAAGCTCCTATTAGCAGTAGGATGCCGACCCGTCCAATGTACATGGTCAGCGCCAGCACCAGCTTGGAGGCATCGGATAGAGTGGGGTCAAAGGTCAGCCCGGTAGTCAGCCCGACGGTGCTAAAGGCTGAAACGGTATCAAACAGGATGGAAAGAAAGGGGAGATCTGGATCAAACAGAGTAATGAGCATGGTCATTGTAATCACTGTTGCTAGTGACCCCATGGTCACGCCCACTGCCTTAAGCACTAGGGAAATGGGGATCTCTCGTTCATAGAGAGTGACAGATTCCTTGCCTTGCAAAGCGGCTCTAGTACAGCTGGTCAGCACCCGTAGGGTTGTGGTTTTGATACCCCCTGCCGTGCCGCCAGCGCTACCACCGATAAACATTAAGGCAATGGTGATGAACAGCCCTGTTGTGGTCATCTTGCCAATATCAATCGTGTTAAATCCAGCGGTTCGAGGGGTAACTGCTTGAAACCAGGCGGCCATTATCTTTGTTGGAAAATCCAGAGAACCTAGTGTGGCAGGGTTGCCGTTTTCAGTAAAGAGAAAGGCAAGGGTGCCTCCTACCAGCAGGAGCAGTGTGGTGCTGACTACTACTTTGAAATTTAGACTGAGCACGACACAGCTTTTGCGACGAGCCAGAAAATCTCGCCCCAGCAAGTAAGTCTCAAACATAACTTCATAACCAGTGCTTCCCAGAATGATCAGCCCCGTAATGACTGCATTCACTAAGAATGACGATTGGTAGCCAACTAAATTGTCCTTTAAGGGGCTAAACCCAGCATTGTTAAAGGCACTTACGCTGTGGAAGATAGCTAGCCACAGCCCCCGATCCAACCCGTATCTAGGATAAAAAGCAAGAAGGAGCAGAAAAGTGCCCGTAATTTCTAGCATGACAGTTGTCGCTACGATAGAGCGCAAGACTTGTCCTGCCCCCTGAAGTTCGTCTCGATCGAGGGCTTGCTGGAGGGCAACTCGTTCTCTTAGCTTGAAGCGGCGACCGAGAAGCAGCAGGAGAAAGGTCGTAACGGTCATGTAGCCTAAACCACCGATCTGTACCAGCATTAGGACGACGATCTGTCCAAACAACGAGAAATAGGTACCCAGATCTACAACAGAATGCCCTGTAACGCAAACCGCTGAGGTTGCGGTGAAAAGAGCTGTAACGAGATGATTCCAGCTCCAAGCTCCGGTCATGGCAAAGGGGGTTGCGAGCAGTAGCGTACCTACGAGGATGACAGCAAAAAACCCGAGGCAAATCGTGCGGGCGATAGTCATAAAAAAGAAGGGGAAGCAAGTAGATAACTATGTGAAGCGAAAAATCTTCCTGAGGCGTGAGGAAAATTAAGTGGCCTGATTCTACTGGCCACCGTATTCATTGTCTAGGAGATGGGGTCGTTTGATCGGTGCTGTGGCAGGTTGTCGAACATTTGCAAACAGGGCTGCCACTTCAAAAGTCTTCCCGCTAGCCTCGAAGAAGCTTCATTTTGAGAACTTCTCCATGACGTACTTTTTCCCGTCCGGATTTGAGTGGGGCGTCGCCACAGCCTCGTACCAGATCGAGGGGGCTGCCGAGTCTCGGGGGCGCAGCGTATGGGATACCTTTAGTGAGACTCCAGGACGAACCGTGAATGGCGATACTGGAGCCGTTGCCTGTGACCACTTTCACCGCTACCGTGAAGACATTGCTTTGATGGCTGAGCTGGGAGTGCGACACTACCGCTTCAGCATTTCCTGGCCAAGGGTTATCCCCGAAGGTCGGGGGGCTATTAACGAAGCAGGCTTGGCCTTCTATGAGCAGTTGGTCGATTGCTTGCTGGAGCATGGCATTACTCCCCATGCCACCTTGTTTCATTGGGATAGCCCTCAAGCCCTAGAAGACCGCTATGGGTCATGGCGCAGTCGGGAGATGGCCCAGGATTTCGCTGATTACGTCAGCGTAGTGGTGGGAAGGCTGTGCGATCGCATTACCCACTGGATGACTATCAACGAAATTTTCTGCTTTACCCACATGGGCTATGCCGTAAACAAAGTCCCGCCCCACGCCCCGGGAACCACGGTAAAAACGGCTAAAGAGACCTGGCAAACGTCTCACCACGCACTGCTAGCTCACGGATTGGGGTGTCAGGCGATTCGAGCCGCGTCCCGGCAGCCCTGCTCCATTGCTCTGGTAGACAACTTCCTGTCCACCGTTCCCCTCTCAGAAACGCCAGAACACATCCAGGCTGCCCAAACTGCCTTTCATACGGTTGGCACCAACGGCGGCATCATCTTTCCGGCCCTGACGGGGGAATACAGCCCCTTGCTGATGGAACGGCTTGGCAAAGATGCCCCCGACATTCACCCAGGCGATTTGGCGACCATTCATCAACCGTTGGATGCAATCGGCTTAAATATCTACAGTGGATCCTACGTTCGCGCCGCAGACAATGCTCAGGGGTATGACCTGCTGGACTTTCCTGAAGGCTATCCCCGTTTACACATGCCTTGGTTGTGGGTGCTGCCTGAGAGCCTCTACTGGGGCATTCGTCACATCAGCGAAACCCTTAACCGTCCTGATCTGCGGGTGTTTGTCAGTGAAAACGGTTGTGCCACTCCAGATACCGTCAATGCCCAAGGTGAAGTGCTTGACCTAGCCCGGATTCAGTACCTACGGCAATACCTCCAGGCAGTGCATCGAGCCACGGCGGAGGGCTATCCCCTGACGGGCTACTTTCTCTGGACGTTTATGGATAACTTTGAATGGGCTTGGGGTTTCGATCGCCGCTTCGGTCTAACCTACGTAGACTACGCAACCCAACAGCGCATTCCTAAGGCCAGCTTCTACTGGTATGCCGACTGCGTACGAGAGAATCGTGTTGTGTAACTAAGTTGTAAAAGAACCTAAGTTGTGAAAGAAACCGGGTTTCTACAAGAAACCCGGTTTCTGGTTGGCCTTACAGTTGGCCGCAGTCTGCGATCGCAACTGTCTGCCGAGGCTTGCCGCTAGGGGTACCCACTTGCTCAATGGCTTTCACCACATCCATGCCCTCGACCACTGAGCCGAAGACGACATGCTTTCTGTCGAGCCAGGGCGTCTCAACGGTGGTGAGGAAGAACTGAGAGCCGTTGGTGCCAGGACCCGCATTGGCCATGCTGAGCAAGCCAGGGCCAGTGTGGCGCAGTTCAAAGTTCTCATCAGCGAAAGTTCTGCCGTAGATTGACTCGCCCCCAGTACCATTGCCTGCGGTAAAGTCGCCCCCTTGACACATGAAGTTGGGAATGACTCGGTGGAAGGTGCTGCCCTTATAGTGCAGGGGCTTGCCAGATGCGCCTGTGCCTTTTTCTCCTGTGCAAAGGGCACGGAAGTTCTCGGCAGTTTTGGGCACTACATCGGCCCGCAACTCCATTACAATGCGCCCTGCGGGTTGGCCGCCAATTGTAATGTCAAAAAATACTCTGGGGTTTGTCTCTGCCATAACCAGTCCAGCATAAAAACGTGCGACATGGCGGCCTGGTTCTCCAGAGGCAATTTTGATTCAATGAAAAACTGCCTCTGGTCACTCAAGGCCACTCAGGCATTAAGCCACAGGATGGAGGAAACTTCAATCATCCTATTTTGGGGTTGATGAGTGCGTTGGCAACCGAAAAGAGGTGTCGAGACGACGCAAAGTGTTCTCAACTCGGCTCTATCATCAAATCAGGAATGGGAGTGAACGTGTGAGTCCTGAGCGAGAGCAAACCAGGCGGCTACCCGCGAGGGGTATTCTGAGTCGGGGCAGTTACCGCAGTATCTTGAGTGTCGGTAGTGTAGGCAGCATCTTAAGCATTGGCAGTGCTGGCAGCATTTTAAGCATTGGCAGTGCTGGCAGCATCTTGAGTATCGGCAGCGCTGGCAGCATTCTTAGCGTTTTCAGCGTGGGTAGTGCGCTGTCTGTATTGAGCATGAACAGCATTCTCAGCGTATTGCAGTTTTGGGCTATTCGATAGACTCGTCAGTTAATGGTGTGGCTCTGCATTTCCTTGCCGCTAGCGGAAAAATTGTCAGGATTTGGATGGGATAAGATGTGCTGCTACCTACGCTCAGATTCACCCCTTTACTCTCTGTAGCTAGGTCTAGCGTCTTCGGAGAAGGCAAAGTCTTCAACTGCTCTGTCCCAAGAATTATTGGCAGAACTAAATCTTGGTGCTAAGGTCTTATTTAACTGAATTGTCAGCCTAATTCGTGTTTTAGCACCCTGAAATTGACGTGCTAAAGCAGAAGCGGGGGAACCAAGCTCACTCTGAGCATGGGGCGTATTCTCAGCCAGTCTAGTCCTGAGTCCAATCTCTGAATCTAGACAATGAGAAGGGGTATCTCTCAACCCTAGCCCGACAGCTAACCTCGTAGGCATTGAGAGAAGACTGATAACGTGGCTATCTCACGTTGCAAGCTTTTTGGTTTGCGTAGATGTCCGTTTCATCAGACTTCTTGGCTAGACGCTCAGTTGTGCCAACCTCTAATTGAAACGAGACACTACCCATGACATTACTGCTAAATGTGGCAGTGAATGCCACTCACTCTGTTGGGCGTCACTTTCGCACAAAATTTCTACGGGAGCAAATTTTGCTGCCGTTGGCTGGATTTGTTGGTGTGATTGCCCTGTGGTGGTTGCTGGCAACTGTGCGCAGCGAGATTATGCCTACACCCTGGCATGCGCTCACTGAAAACTTGGACTACATTCTTCATCCCTTTCACCGGCGAGGGCCGGGGGATCTAGGCATTGGCTGGTTGCTGTTAGCCAGTGTGCGGCGGGTGCTCATTGGGTTTGTACTAGGCGCGGTTGTAGCCATTCCCCTTGGCTTTTTAATTGGGCTGTACCGTCCAGCCATGTTGGCTTTGAACCCGCTGATCCAGATTTTTAAGCCAGTATCACCGTTGGCTTGGTTGCCAATTGCCTTGGCGATTTTTAACTTGGCAAACCCCTCGGCCATTTTCGTAATCTTCATTACCTCGCTTTGGTCAACCATCATTAATACGGCTCTGGGTGTCGCCAGCGTGCCACAGGACTATATTGATGTGTCGAAGGTGCTAGAAATGCCCCGCTGGCGGCAGTTGACCAAAGTGATTTTGCCTGCCAGTTTGCCCTACATTTTCACCGGGTTGCGAATCAGCTTAGGAGTCGCGTGGCTGGTGATTGTCGCTGTAGAAATGTTGACCGGGGGTGTTGGCATTGGCTTCTTTGTCTGGGATGAATGGAGCCGTCTGAACTTGAGCTCGGTCTTTCTAGCTGTATTTGTTATCGGTATTACAGGCCTAATTTTAGACGTGATCCTAGTCAAGATTCAGGAAGCCGTAACCCATCGGCCTGCCCGGTCTTAGGTACCCAGAAGCCCGGGTTCTTTAAGAAACCAGGCTTCTAAAACTACTCCTCACTCCTCCCTTCTTCCTCCCTATGAACAATAGCCGTTGGACGCGGCGGAATTTCCTCACAGCCGTTGGGGCGACCGCCGCTGGAACTGCACTTTTTAGCCTCGACATCAATAGCGATCGCAGTCCCTCTGCCACACCGCCTGAAGCCCAGGCAATGGAAACGATTGTCGATCCGAAAACCCTAGAGAAGCCAAATCTGACGGTCGGCTATGTGCCTGTAAATGACTGTGCACCTTTTGCGATCGCATGGAAAAAAGGGTTCTTTCGTAAGTACGGCTTGAACGTGAAGCTTAACCGGGAAGCCAGTTGGGCTACGTCCCGTGATGGGGTGGTGTTTGGCCGATTAGACGCGGCTCCAGTTGTGTCAGGCGCAGTTACGAATGCTCGAACGGGGGCAGAAGGGGCGCGTCACGCCCCACTCTGTGCTGCCATGACCATTCATCGTCACGGTAATGCCATGACCATGAGCAAGGCGATGTGGGACGCAGGCGTGCGACCGTGGCACGAGTACAACGGCAATCTAGAGGCGTTTGGGCAAGACTTGCGGCGCTACTTTCACAGCATCCCTAGCGAAAAACGGGTGCTCGCTGTTGTCCTGAGTTCTGCCATCTACGAGTACTTCATTCGATACCTCAGTGCCGCGGTAGGAATCAACCCCGATGAAGAGTTCCGTATCATCATCGTGCCGCCGCCTCAAATGGTTGTAAATATGCGCATCGGAGCCATGCAGACTTACATGGTGGCCGAACCCTGGAACACTCGTGCCATCCAAGGCAATGACGGCATTGGGTTTACCTTTGCTCAGGGTCGGGAGATTTGGCGAGGCCACCCAGACCGTTTGTTGGCAGTGCATGAATCTTTCATCAACGACAACCCCAAAACCTACCGATCTCTAGTGAAGGCCATGATTGAGGCCTGCCGCTATTGCAGCGACCCTGGCAATCGGGAAGAGGTGGCTCAACTTATTTCAGAGCGATCCTTCACAGGGGCAAAGCCAAAACTAACCAGTCCTGCAATTCTGGGCGAGTACGACTACGGCGGCTTTGATGAACGCAAGCGCGTGATTAACAAACCCGATGAAACCACGCTGTTCTTCGATATGCCGCCCGATTTACTAGCCGCCCAAGGCAATATCGAGAACACTCATTCCACTTTCCTATGGCAGTCGCAAAGTATTTGGTTGATGACCCAGGCGGCTCGATGGGGTCAAATTCCTGACATTCCCAAAGATGCGGAGAAACTGGCTCGCCAAGCTTGGCGTACCGATCTCTACCGTGAGATTGCCGATGAGATGGGCATTCCTTGCCCCAAAGAAGATTACAAAGTCGAGCGAGGAGAGTTGTTCATTGATGGTAAAGCCTTTGACCCCAGTGACCCTGTAGGCTACCTCAACAGTTTTGATATCCGTGCGAACCGTCCTCAAATCTTCTCTATGGCCTAACAGGAGGCAGATCGATGTTTGATATGGCAACCTACACTGAAACTAACTCCCACTCTTCTAACTCTGCACCTATGGCCTTTCTTGAGATTGAAGGTCTGATTAAGGCGTATCCCAAGCCTAAGGGAGGCCACACAGTTGTTTTGGAGAATATCAATCTGACCATAGGCGAAAACGAGTTTATTGCTATCGTGGGTCACTCCGGTTGCGGCAAATCAACCCTGCTGCGAATGGTGGCGGGGCTAGAGAAGCCTAGCGCTGGAGTCATCCGAATGGAGGGCAAACCCATCCGTAAGCCCGCTGCTGATCGCATGGTGATTTTCCAACAATATTGCCTTCTGCCCTGGTTAACTGTGCGTCAGAACATTCGGCTGGCTGTAGACGAAGTATTTGAAAACCTATCTCCTGCCGAAAAGTCAAATCTGGTGGATGAGCACCTCGCAATGGTTAACTTGACCGCTGCTGCCGAGAAGTTTCCTGACCAAATTTCGGGAGGAATGAAGCAGCGGGTCGGGATCGCCCGAGCTTTGGCTGTGCGGCCTAAGGTGCTGCTAATGGATGAGCCTTTTGGTGCGCTAGATGCTCTGACGCGAGGTAAGCTCCAACAGCAAGTGTTAAAGATTTGGGAGAGTCAGCGTCAGGCAGTGATAATGATTACTCACGACATTGACGAGGCGATCTACATGAGCGATCGCATTATCCTCATGACCAACGGGCCAGAGGCCACCATTGGCGAAATTTTAGAAGTGCCCTTTGACCACCCCCGCAATCGCGATGCCATTCGCCAAGACCCGCGCTATCAAGAGTTACATGCTCAAGCCCTAGATTTCCTCTATCACCGCTTCGGTCACGACGACTAGCAAGGGCGACAGCAGTTTCCTAAGCAGCGCTTGCTCCTATGATTGATACCTCCTAGTCGAAGGAATGAATGGCTAGGAGGCGAGAAACCAGGTTCCTGAGCATAGCTAGGCTCATGACCCCATTCCAGAAAAACTTCGGGTTTGGCTGGAGTCAAGTCCTAGACTGTCAATAACTGAGTTGATCGTGTGGTTGGCAGATCAAAATTAATCGCAGGCCCAACCGGAATAATCTGGCTAGGATTTAACTCCGGTATTCCAGCGTAATAAAGCCGCTTGACGTGATCAGTGCTGCACCATGCCTTCACCCCCGGTTGCTGATACAAATTATGGCAGTAGTTCCAGAGATTGGGGTAGTCTACCAACCGTTTCAAATTGCATTTGAACAATCCGTAGTAAGCCAAATCAAAGCGAAATAGAGTGGTGAACAGACACCAATCGGCAAGCGTAATTTGATCCCCACATAGATAAAATTGCTTAGCCAGTACTCCTTCCCAATGATCGAGGGCAGCAAAGAGCTCTGTTACTGCCTCCTCATAGGCGGATTGAGAGGAAGCAAAGCCGCTGCGGTAGACGCCGTTGTTGATGGGCTGGTAGATAGCGTCTAGGGTTTGGTCTATGTGCGATCGCAACTCAACGGGATAAAAGTCCACTGATTTCTGGGTAAATGCGTTGAACTCTGAGTTCAGCATTTGAATAATCTGGCGCGACTCGTTATTCACAATTGTCTGGGTCTGCTTGTCCCATAAAACGGGAACCGTTACCCGTCCCGTATAGGTCGAGGTTGCCTTGACATAAATCTGCCAAAGATACTCTGCCCCATTCACACTGTCGGGAATGCAACCTGGCCAATTAGAGAATCGCCACCCCTGATCGCTTACAACCGGATCCACAATCGAGATCCCAATAACTTCTTCCAGCCCTTTTAAGGCTCTCAACAATACAGTTCGGTGCGCCCAAGGACAGCCTAGCGACACATAGAGGTGATAGCGGTTGGGTTCTGCCCGAAAGCCGCTGGATCCATCTGCTGTTATCCAGCGATGAAACTGGGTTGGCATCCGCTGAAACTGACCTTTTTCATTTCGTTCTGTCCAGTCCGTTGTCCACCGTCCATCAACGAGTTGTCCTAAAGCCATAACGATCTCCTAATAAATGCGTTCTTGCGTTTAGTCTTTGAAACTCAGCTCGGGAAAACAAAATGGGTTTCTTCTCATGCGCTAAAAGAAAACTACTGGCCCGCAATAGAGACCTAGTGACTGGCTGCCCAGCCTTTCGCTACTCAAAGGCATAAGCAGCCATGCTAAAGACTCCGTAGGTATAGCTGCTGTGGAGTTGCCGACCTTGCGCGTCTTTTCCCCCTGCTCCCAACGCTACAAACAGTGGCAGCAGATGTTCCTCCGTGGGGTGATTGTCGGCGGCATGGGGAGCAAGCTGACGGTAGTTAAGAAGCGACTGAGTGTCGTGTTGTGCGATCGCATCGCTCAACCAGTCATCAAACGCCGTTACCCAATCAGGGGGCGGGGCTTCATAAGTAGGGTTAAATGCTCTGAGGTTGTGGGTAGCGGCTCCGCTTGCCACAATCAACACTCCTTCGTCACGCAGCGGTTCCAGGGCGCGACCAAGCCGAAAGTGGTGTTCTCCTCCCTGCTGGTATTGAATTGACAGTTGTGTGACAGGAATTTGGGCCTCGGGATAAACCAGCATCAGCGGGGTCCATGCACCGTGATCGAGCCCCCGGCTAGGGTGGGTTGCTGCTGCAAATCCCGCTTTGGACAAAAGTTCTACGACACGGTTGGCTAGTTCGGGTGCTCCTGCTGCCGGGTACTTGAGCTGATACAACGCATCAGGAAACCCTGAAAAATCGTAGATTGTCTTGGGTTCGGGAGCTGCGCTGACCCAAGGTTCAGGGCTGTTCCAGTGGGCTGACACTACCAAAATGGCCTGGGGGTGCGGTAGGGTTTGGGGCAACTGCCGCAGAAAGTCTTGAACCGCGCCTGATCGAAGGGGTAGATCAGGCGCACCGTGAGAAATAAACAGAACAGGTAAACGGGGCATTATGCCTCCTTGTAAGGCACATCACAATATAGGAACTGCTAAGAAAATTTGCTTCTAGTTAGAACTTTTTGGGGTATCCTATCCGGCTTCTTTAACGCTGTTTAGAGGTTCTGAAAGCGAAAATCGTTGCTGTAGAACTCAATGAGTGTTTAATTCAAGGTTTTTTAACAATACTGGAGCGCTACTGCACCTACAAGCGATGTTTTCATCGTAGCGCAAATAGTTTTAACTAGAACTTTTTGTTGTGTAAAAGACGGCTCATGTTTGCCTGCTTCTTCTCCTGCCATGATCTCTAGCCCATGCCGTCTGTCTTAGGGCGTTGGTCAAGACGAATTGCCTGCTCTAGAGCAATTTTCTCGCGGGCACGACGGGCGTAAGGCTGTAAATCCTCAGGATTGCACCCGCTAAGAATGCCTAAATCTTCAAGGGTGAGCCCCCGCATCAGCATCTCAACGCGCCAGGTTTGCTGGGCTTGCTCGATGGTCGGCGGCTGGCCCGAGGGAGCGATCACGTCTGCTGTCATTTCCTGCCAGCGCTGTCGAATTTCAGCTTCGCTCAAGGGCTGCCCTGAGTCATTGACAAATAAAGCGGGCTGGTTGTCTTTGCGGCCTTTGAGCCATTGAGTAAGCGGGTTTTTGGCATATGAGCCGTAACGGTGGCCCATAATCCACTGGTTTAGGGGAACCTGGTGAGGAGTCGGGCCAGTAATTTGCAAAACGTGTTGTTGGTCGTCAGAGATAGAGTGCGATCGCAACAATCTAGTCACCTCACGAGGATGTAGCCCTGCTCCAAACAGCACGTATGCCAAAGCATAGGCTAGAGGCCCACTACTACGGGCCTTCTGCAAAATCATACGTACTAGGGAGGCGGGTAAATCCTGGATTGTCCCTGCTTGAGGGCAGTTTTCTGCCTGAGTCGGCTGTGCTGTGCCTGGGGCGATTTTTCCTACACCTCGCTCGGTCAAAAGAAACAGTGCCACCAAGTCGGTAATAAACGCTTCTCGGTCAGGCCAAAGTCCATGAAACTCCGTGGTGAACTCCAGCACCGAGTATCCTAGCAGCAGCACATTGATCAAGCTGGCAATCTGGGCTGGAGAGAGCTGCGTCTGAATGTGCTCTTTGTTCAGGATGCTGACTAGGTAATCTTCTGTATAGTGCTGGATTTGGGTGAGACCTCGGCCAATTGCTTCACGGTTCTCGACTGGGTAATTACCTGCTTCCCCAATAAGCGATCGCACAAATCCAGGTAGTTGCTCTAGCGCTGTTAAATGACCTTCCACGTAGGCTTTGAGCGCATCCCGAAAGCCATGAATTTGAATCGCTTGCTGTTTTAATTCTGCGCCCATTTGCGTAAAAACTTCAGCCTCCTCCAGCACTGCCAAAAGCAAGCTGTGCTTGCTTCCAAAATGCCGAAACAGAGTCACCTCGTTGACTCCAGCAACATCTGCGATTTGCCGGGTTGTAGTTTCTGTCACTCCCTGTTGGGCAAATAACTGTAGGGCAGTTTGAATGAGGCGTTGGCGAGTTGTTTTACGTTTATCAGACATTTTGCTTGCAAGTATTGCTTGCAGTTTAACAGATCCCGTGTTAGCCTAATCATGTAAGTAGCACTTGCATCAATCTCAGACCTTCCTATGAGGTCAACACCAGACAGAAGCATGGATGTGAGGCTAAGCAAAAAGGATATTCTATGACCTCAATGTTGGATCGACCGCCAAAAGCACTCCCAAACAACACATTAGTTGTGAATTGGGTAACAGTTGCCTTTTTTGGTGTTATTCACGCGCTCGCTCTGTTGTCCCCTTGGTTTTTCTCCTGGTCAGCGCTGGGCATCCTAATCTTCTTTCACTGGTTGTTGGGCAGTTTGGGAATTTGTTTGGGCTACCACCGCTTACTCACCCACCGCAGCCTACAGGTGCCGAAATGGCTGGAGTACATCTTTGCAACGTTGGGAGCACTTGCCTTACAAGGGGGGCCTGTGTTTTGGGTAGCGGGCCACCGCCAGCATCACTTGCATACAGAAGACCCAGAGAAAGATCCCTATGCGGCCAGCCGAGGCTTCTGGTGGAGCCATATGCTCTGGCTGTTTTACCTCCGCAGTGAATTCTTCGACTCTAAAAACTACCGCAGGTTTGCTCCTGACTTGGCCAAAGATCCTTACTACACCTGGCTAGACAAGCACTTCCTGCTGCTCCAAATCCCCTTCGGTCTGCTCCTATATGTGTGGGGTGGTTGGTCATTCGTTATATATGGACAAGTGCTTCGGGCTGTTTTGCTTTGGCACTCCACCTGGTTGATCAACTCTGCCACTCATATGTTTGGCAACCGCAGCTTTGAAGTTGAAGACGGCTCACGCAACCTGGTTTGGACTGCTCTCGTAACCTACGGTGAAGGGTGGCACAACAACCACCATGCCTATCCCAACGTGGCCCCAGCAGGTTGGAAATGGTGGCAAATCGACATTACCTGGTGGTCAATTCGGGCTTTGGAAACTCTGGGGCTAGCCAAACGGGTGGTTCGGCCTCCGGCAGATGCCCTAGCAAGACTCTAAAGGCTAGCAGTGTTGGCTAATACAACGTCAATAGATTCGATTAGCCTGAAATGAGGCACTACACACAAAAAAGGCATCACATTCTGTGATGCCTTTTTTGTTGATGGAGGGATTAGAACAGTTGGTATAGAGGCCAATGGTCAAAAACAGGAGGGATTGTACGCTGCTTCCAAACAAAGCCTTACCCAAGCTTGGAGAGGCAAGCTAAGCGATCGCTCACGACTCACTTGCTTGATAAGTAGGTAGCTGAGAACTGTG
>DATNQF010000187.1:0-24028 GCA_036702855.1 Trichocoleus sp.
GCTCCTGTTGAAGCCGCTTCTCCTGAAGTTGCTCCCGTTAGCGTTACCGCTCTTGAGCAAGAGCCCGTTCAACTGGCCCAGATCACCAGCGTTACCCAGCTCTCTGACGTTCTTCCCTCTGACTGGGCTTACCAAGCACTGCAGAGCCTCGTTGAGAACTACGGTTGTATTCAGGGTTATCCTGACCGTACTTTCCGTGGCAACAGCCCCTTGACCCGTTATGAGTTTGCTGCTGGCTTAAACGCTTGCTTGGACGTCATCGCTCAGCTCATCGCTCAAGGCGGTGGCGCCGAAGAAGACCTTGCCACCATTCGTCGCTTGCAAGAAGAGTTCCAAGCTGAACTCAACACCCTGCGTGGTCGTGTCGATGCACTCGAAGCTGACGTTGCTGAGCTCGAAGCAAACCAATTCTCCACCACCACCAAGCTACGCGGTCAGGTCGACTTCAACATCGCGGCTCCCATTAATACCCTGAACAGCACCGTTGCTGGTGTTGCATCAGAAACCAGCCCTACCTTTAACTCCCGTGCTCGCTTAAACTTTGACACCAGTTTCACGGGTAGAGATCGCCTGCGGGTTCGTCTACAAGGCTCTAGCGGTTCTCTTCCCCTAGCTCCATTTGGTGGTCTTGCTACTGCTTCTGGTGAGGGTGACTCAACCCTTGACCTTCGGGTTGATGACTTCTTTTACCAATTCCCCCTTGGCGAGCGCGTTGAAGTCAAGCTAGCTGCTAACAGTCTGGACTCCGATGAGTACCTGCGCGATATTCTGCCTTTCGGCAACTCTGTTGCTGATGCAGGTAGTCCTAGATATCTTGACCTTGCAGGCAGCGGGACTGGCGTTGGAGTTACCTTCAATATTAGTGACAGCCTAATTCTAGATGCTGGTTACTCCGCTGATACAACCGACTCTGCAGATCCAGCTGTTGGCGTCTTTGCAGGAAGTGCCCAAGGGTATGGTGCTTCTTTAAGCTTCATCCCCGATGGTTTCCTAAGGCTATCTGCAACTTATCTGCATAGCGACCTTGGCGGTCTATTCACTGCTGCTGGTGGTGCTACTGACACCTACGGTGGTCAAGTTGCTCTAGACTTTGGTGGTTTCACCGTTGGTGGTGCTATTGGTTACACTACCTATTCTGGTGGCAACAACTTCTCCTGGTTAGGCGGTGTTGCTTTCAATGACCTGTTCCTTGAAGGTGGCCAGCTAGGTATCTATGCAACTCAAGTACCCAACGTATTGGGCGTAGGAAGCTACAACCCCTTCCTACTTGAAGGTTATTACAACATTCCCTTCAATGAGTTCCTGACTGTTACTCCTGCCATCATCTATGGTGATGTGAACCTGGGCGGTGCTGGCGGTGGTGATGACAACACCATTTATGGCGTACTTCGCACCACCTTCCGCTTCTAATCTAAGGGTTCCACTCTTAGCCCAAAGCTAAAGAAAGCTCGGCCAATGTGGCCGAGCTTTCTTTTTACTAAGATGTTTGAGGAGCAGGCTGGGTGAAACTTAACTCAATAAACCAACTTGATTACGATCTTGACACTTCAATTGCGATGATTATTCGTGTAATTAATTCGAGCGCCAGCCCAGTTGAGCTTATTGCGTAAAGTGCCGTAGTACGAGTAATCCTGTCTAAGAATAATAAATTTGGCCATATACTCGGCCATGCGAATGTCTACCCGCTGACCCGGCCAAATAGCGGTTGCCATGACCCCATCCATCCACAGCTTAGTATTAAGGTCTGGATCGGCAAGGGGCCAAACGCTCACCACGGATCCTGAAGGTAAAACAACAGGTCGGCTAGAAAGACTGAGCGGACAAATTGGGGTGACAACAATGGCCTCCATACCAGGATGGACAATCGGGCCACCTGCAGCAACGGTATAGCCTGTAGACCCAGTGGGCGTGCTGATGAGCAAGCCGTCGCCTTGGTATTGATCAACAATCTCACCATCAATCTCCACCTCCAAAATAGAGGTGATCATGCGGTCGGGCGAGGCAGGCTTAACAGTCATTTCGTTGAGTGCTGAAAAGCGATCGCTCATCGGTTCCAAGTTTGTCCGATTGCCCTGAAAAATTTGCGCCTGGAGCATCATCCGCTGCTGCACCGCAAATCGATCAGACAAAAGCCGCTCCCAAACCTTTTCTAAGTCAACATAGTCATCAGATGCTTCAGAGAGAAAGCCTAGGTGACCACCAACGTTAACTGCCAAGATAGGGATTTGCTCAGGAGCTACATGCCGAGCGGCAGACAGGGCAGTACCATCCCCGCCCAACACAATTGCCAAGTTAATTTTCTGTGTGACCGACGCTAGAAAGACTGGGTAAGGATTGTCTTTAGGACCACTTGGCCCTACTAAAACTCGACAACCGAATGATTCAAGCTGTCGGGCGCATTTCTCGGCCCATTGCTGACTGAGGCGGTTTCCAGCTTTGTAGACAATAATGGCCTGTTTTAGCTCCACCCGCCTGATTTCCCTAACTAAAGAGCCGACTCAAAACAATTGTAGAGACGCTGTTGCCACAACGTCTCTACAATTCATCAAAACTGAAGTTTTTTGTGGCCTACCACTTAAGCAGGTTGAACTGCTCCATGTCCACAGTGTCACGGTTGCGGTAAATCGACAGAACAATCGCTAAACCAACCGCGGCTTCAGCAGCGGCAATCGTGATGACAAAGACTGCAAATACTTGGCCGGTGACATTAGCCGGATCAAGATAGTTGGAAAACGCCATCAAGTTCAAGTTAACTGCATTCAGCATTAACTCAATGGACATGAGCACCCGAATCACATTTCGGCTAGTTACCAGTCCATACACACCGATACAGAAGAGTGCTGCAGCTAGCAGAAGGAAATATTCCAGAGCCATGATCGAAATTGCTAATAAAAAGGAGTTTTGCAGTTCAGTCAGAGTACTGGCGACTTAAGAAAGACGATCCGTAGCACTTTGCTCAAGGCTTCCACCAGCGGGCACAAGCTCGCGAGGGCGTTCAGGCAATTGCAGAGCATCCTGTACAGGCACTCCAGCTTGAGTATCCGGAATGAACTCCCGGCGAGCCAGAATAATCGCTCCGACTAGAGCAATCAGAAGCAGGATAGAGGCCAATTCAAAGGGTAATAGGAAGTCGCTGAAGAAGTGCTTGCCAATGAGAACAATTGCAGCATCACCAGCCGGAGTAGCCCCCGACAAGGACCAGGAAGTTCCAAGTACGGTTGTTGCCAGTAGGGCGAATAAACCTAGACACACTAGAGCAGTGGCGGCCCGGCCAAGCCAAGCTCTGGGAATGGGCGTAAAGTCCTGTCGCTTGTTGACCAGCATGATTCCAAAAAGAATCAGGACATTGACTGCCCCAACGTAGATTAAAACTTGGGCAGCAGCAACAAAACTGGCATTGAGCAGGATGTACAGGCCTGCGATACTGATAAACACGCCGCCCAACAAAAAGGCTGAGTAGACAATGTTTTCTAGCAGAACAACGCCCAGCGCCGCGCTGATCATCATTGCCGCCAACAACCCGAATGAGACTACTTGAACTCCTTCTGCTAAGTTCACAGCCGCTAGTTCTCCTCTTTACAACAATGTGAGCTGAATCAAGAACATGCTTGAGGTGGCAGATAAAGCTTGCCAGACTAAGCTTCGGACGATTCTTCAGCAGTTGGTTTCGCTTCTTCCAAGATTTCTTGGGGTAGCTTACCTGCTCGACGAGAGCCAGCAGGTAGATCATGAGGTTCCACAATGCCCTTCGGCAAATAGGCCAACTCACGTAGGGGGGTCACCATTGGATCCTGTGTCACCTTGTAGGGAAGACGACCCATGGCAACGTTATCAAAGTTCAATTGGTGGCGATCATAGACGGACAGCTCATACTCTTCGGTAAAGGAGAGGCAGTTGGTGGGACAATACTCGACACAGTTTCCACAAAAGATACACACTCCGAAGTCAATGCTGTAGTGTTTCAGAGTTTTCTTCTTGGTGGCTTTGTCAAAATCCCAATCGACAACAGGTAGGTTAATTGGGCAAACCCGAACACACACTTCGCAGGCAATACACTTGTCAAACTCAAAGTGGATTCGGCCCCGGAACCGTTCTGAGGGAATGAGCTTTTCGTAGGGATATTGAACGGTGATTGGTCGTCGCCGCATGTGGTCAAAGGTGACTGACAAGCCTTGGCCAATGTACTTGGCAGCTTGAACACTTTCTTTCGCGTAATCACCGACTTGCTTTAGAAAGTTAAGCATCGGTTAGTCTCCGAATTACAGCAGAGCAAAAGAGAAAAAGAAGCGATCGCAAACCAAGCTAGCCTCCGAAGGCAACGGGAAATGTTAGCTTCAGGGCTGCGGTTAACAGTAGGTTGACCAGGGAGACCGGAAGCAGGAACTTCCAGCCCAAGTCGAGGAGCTGGTCGATGCGAACCCGAGGTACCGTCCAACGCAGCAATACTGCCAGAAAAACGAGCAAGTAAGCCTTGAAGAGGGTCATCATCACGCCGATAGAAGCGGTAATGACTTGTAGCCAAGGAGTAGTCTCACTGACACCCAATAGACCTGATAACCAGTCAATGGATATTGGAAACTCCCAACCCCCTAGGTAGAGAATAGAAACCACAAGAGCCGATAACACCAGGTTGACGTAGGAGCCTACGTAGAAGAGGCCAAACTTCATGCCGGTGTACTCGGTCTGATATCCCGCTACCAGCTCTTCCTCAGCCTCTGGCAAGTCAAAGGGTAAACGTTCGCATTCAGCTAGGGCTGCAATCCAGAATATTAGAAAGCCAACAGGTTGCCGCCAGATATTCCACCCTAAAATGCCGTAGCCAGATTGTTGTTGAACAATGTCAATCGTACTCAGGCTATTGGACATCATGACCACCGCCAACACGGCTAGCGCCATGGGAATTTCGTAGCTGATGGATTGAGCTGCGGCTCGTAGCCCTCCTAGTAAGGAGTATTTGTTGTTTGAGGAGTAGCCCGCCATCAAAAGTCCAATGGGGGCAATACTGGAGAGCGAAATCCAAAGGAAAATACCCAGGCCAATGTCAGTAATGACCAGGTTTTGACCAAAGGGAACAATTAAGTAAGACAGGAAGACAGGAATAACAACAATGACTGGGCCCAGGGTAAAGAGGATCGGATCTGCCAGGGCAGGGGTAATATCTTCCTTAAAAATCAGCTTGATACCGTCGGCAGCAGCTTGCAAAGTTCCCAGAGGGCCTGCAAACTCCGGGCCAATACGCTGCTGAGCAGCTGCAGAGATCTTACGCTCTAGCCAAACGGTGACAAAAATACTGACGGTTGCTGCGACCAGAATCAGCACCATGGGAAGGGGTAGCCAGAGGGTTTTAGCTACACCGGGCGGCAGTCCTAGATCGACGAGTGCTCGAACAAAGCTGCCTTGCAAGTCGATTCCTTGATTCATGGGCAAGCCCCTGGGAACGTCAAATTGGGTGAATTCTCTTACCGATCTTACAGTCTAGCTTTACCAATCGAGGGTATTGAACCGCTGAATATGGATAAGAACTTCTGTTTTAAGTGATAGCAGCCCACAATCAATACCAATACACTAGTCGCTTTTAATAGAAGGAGTTCTATATAAAGAGAGAGACATTTAGGGGTCTTGGCACTCAACAAAAGCCCCCCTGCCAAAAGTGTTTTTACCAAATAAAAGCCCCCCGACTTTTGTCGGAGGGGCTGGAGTTCCTGAAAATCGTCACTGTAGAAAATGATGTCTGCTATTTTCGAGCATGAGAAGAGGGGCCAGACCCATCAGGGGGTCACTGGCTGAGGTAGCGTTATGCTCTTATCCCAAATTTGGGGTCGCTCTGCTAGGGGAACGTAGGTCTGATTACGGACCCCGGTATAAATTTGGGTGGGTCGGAAAATGCGGTTTTCTCCCAGTTGCTCCTTCCAATGGGCCAACCAGCCCGATACCCGTGCGATCGCAAATACAGGTGTAAACAGATCAATAGGGATGCCTAATTTTCGGTAAACCAACCCCGAGTAGAAATCCACATTTGGGTAGATTCCCTTGTGGCCTAGTTTTTCTGAAACGGCCTGTTCCAGTTCTAGGGCAATCTCGTAGTACTCATCCTGTCCAAATTTGTCAAAGAGTTGCTCAGCCAACCGTTGCAAAATGGTGGCACGGGGATCTTTAACTTTGTAGACTCGGTGACCAAATCCCATGATGCGAGACTTGCGTTGAATACAGGCTTCCACATAAGGCCGAACATTCTCAACTGAGCCAATTTCCTGCAGCATGGTGATGACCTCTTCATTAGCCCCACCATGGAGTGGTCCCGCTAAAGTGCCGACGGCAGAAGCGATAACGGCATAAGGGTCCGTCAGCGTAGACGCCGTTACCATCGCCGAAAAGGTTGAGGCGTTGATAGTATGCTCAGCGTGCAGGGTAAGACAGATGTCAAATATCCGAGCGGCTAGCGGGTCAGGCTCCTGCTCATTCAACATGTAGAGAAAGTTTGCCGCATAGTCCAAATCATCTCGGGGTTGAACCGGATCATTTCCTTTGCGCATTAGCTGGAAAGCCGCAACCATCGTTGGGATTTTGGCTATCAGCCGCACAACAGCATCTTGAATATACGTGGGATTATCTAAGGCCCGCTTGGAGTAAAACAGCCCCAACGCTGCTGCACAGGCTTGAAGCGCGTCCATTGGATGCCCACTTTCGGGAAAGCACTTCATCATGTCGCGAACCCGGTATTTCAAGCGGCGGTGAAACCGGATCTCGTGTTCAAAGGCTTCGAGTTCCTGCTTAGTAGGCAAGCCACCCCAAATCAGAAGATAGGATGTCTCCAGAAAGGTACTCCTCTGAGCCAGTTCCTCAATCCGAATGCCACGATACTCTAGAATGCCTTGCTGTCCGTCAACATAGCTAATACTGGATTGCGTGGCCGGAACCCCCTCCAGGCCAGGCCTGTATTCACATACCGTCATGACTGCACTGCTCCCATGCGCTGATTGATAACTCCCGCGCGGGTCAAACCCCGCGACTGTCAAACGCTACAACGTTTCTACCGCAAAGGTGGCTTATGGAAAACGAAAGGGGGCGGTTTGGGGGAGGCGTTAACCAGATCAAGGCTATTCATCCAGTTTCTGGGGAATAAGCCACCAGCAACACCCTCTACTAGCTTTTTCCTGCGGTGTCACTCGTAACGAAATTGCCTAACTTGCTGTTCTATCACTTAGGCTGTAAAGCCGATTCTACACTGGACGAACCGAGATCACCCGGTTAGCAAAGTTTTTTTCGGATTGGCCTTAGTCTGTGTTGATCACGCCATCCTCAGGGTTGATCAGCCGCAACAGCTTCTGCTTAATCTGCATGTCAAACACTTCCCACTTCAGGCGGTTGTAGTCGCTGTTCTCGTAGGAGCCTGACAAAAAGCCTATTGGGATTTCAAAGCCCCCAGCCATTGAACGCCCTCCACCAAAAAAGCGCCCCTCACTATCCTGCCCAAAGGCTTCCTTAATAAATTCATCCGGATCTAAGGTGATCTTACTGGTTCGCAGAGAACCAATCACCACTTCCCGCTCCTCATCTTCGTCGTGGACGATCCCATAGACAACCGCAGTATGCACGTTCTCCTCTGTCACCAAGAAATCAGCCGCCTGGGGAATTGCGTCTCGGTCTTCGTAACGCAGATAGCCGACTCCCGCAATAGAGACATTGTTGTGAATTTTGCGATTGCGCAACGACCGCTCAATCACATCCATCACCCGCTTGGATCGGGAGGCTTGTAAGATGGCGCTTAAAAGTTGGCTGTCATAAAAACTGCTGAGGTAAGCCGCCGCTGAAAAATCGGCCTCAGCCGCATGCATAAGCTGATTAGTGTCGGCTCGTAGCCCATGCATTAGGGCTGTCGCGCATTTAACATGCTTGCTATTGCTACGGTCAAGAGTCAACAGACCACTCTGCAAATACTGGGTCAGAATTGTTGCGGTTGCCCGAATGTGAGGTCTCAGATCAATAAACTCAGCATTGAGCTTGGCCTGAGGTGCATGGTGGTCAATGACTAAAGTTAACGGCAGTCGAGCGGCTTGTACGAAGGGAAAGAGCTGACTGGTTGTGCCCTGATTGTCAATTAAAACAAAGCCCTGATACAGAGAAAGATCGGGACCCTCGCCAGCCGAAATGATCCAACGGCGGGCAGGGAGGCTAGTTAAGCGCACTAAAGCAATGTTTTCCTGGTGGCTGAGGGTGCCAGCATAGTAGATGTCACAGTCAATATCGTAGGTCTGTGCAATCAGTTGATAGGCCCAAGCGGAGGAAAGCGCATCTGGGTCAGGAAAATCTTGCAATAGAACGATCTGACGCTCTCCTGCATGGTTTTTGAGCAACTGTCTAATAGCTTGTACCGGAGGTTCTTCTTCCGGGTGCACCGTCATCGGGAACTGCACAGTCTTTGGAGCGGAGGAGGAATCAGCCACTGAGTTGAAGGTGGGAGTCATTGAGGTTAGGGATAAGCCCGTTAAGGCTACAACGTTGTAGGGAGTGTCAAAACTATTATCGAGGGCAGATAAGCTCTAGCCAGCTTGAGTAATCGAAATCCACGGAGCAGCAGAACCTTCAGACTAGCCACCGACAGACCCTTTAGAGGTCTGGATTTCGGAAGCTCAAGTAAATCACGGGATAATTACCCATCAAACCCAAAACCAGAGGGTTTAGCGTCATTCAATAGTGGGAAGTTAGCTAGTGATGTTAGATGCCAATGACATACTTCTTCCACTCCTGATGCCCGCCGCTGCGAATTTGACGGCTCACTTCAAAGTAAAGACTGCTATGAGGTTTGCGGGGTAGGGTGCGAAGGGGCATGTTGGCTTCTTTAGGGGTGCGGTTGCCCTTCTTAACGTTGCAACGAACACAGGCCGTGACAATATTTTCCCAACTGTCTTCTCCCCCTCGGGAGCGAGGCACGACGTGATCAAGCGTCAACCCTTCTCCAGCATAGCTGCAGTACTGGCAACTATGATTGTCCCGCTGCAAGAGGTTACGTCGGGTCAAGGGAATGTCTTTGTAGGGAACCCGAACATAGTGCTTGAGTCGGATGACGGTCGGAAGCGGCAATCCGGCATAAATGACTTTACCGTTATGTTCGACCTGCTCAGCCTTACCCTTAATGACTAGAACAATTGCTCGTCGCCAACTTGTAATGTTGAGGGGTTCAAAGGAGGCATTGAGCACCAGAACCTTGCTCATTGGGGATCGGTTAGGGAGATTGCACCGATACTAACATAGAAGCCCAAGAAGCCGTCTTGACGGCTGATACACTAACTGGTATTCAAGAGGGATTTCTGACGGAATTCCGAGCTTGGGGGAGCGTGGTCACTTGACACGGCTTCTGTTTGAGGTGTGGTGTAGGAGTATGGATTATGTTGAGTTGGGATCAGACCCCCAGTCTCGCACCCATGCGGTGTTGTCGGGCTTGGGTAGAAATTAACTTAGCAGCGCTGCGGCACAACGTAGGGCAGTTAAAAGGCATTTTGGCCGAGTCAACCGATTTGATGGCTGTGGTCAAGGCAGATGCTTATGGACATGGGGCGGTAGCTGTAGCACAAACCGCCCTCCAGGCTGGCGCGACTTGGTTAGGCGTAGCTACAGTGCCCGAGGGGATTGAACTGCGTCAGGCAGGCATTCAAGCGCCGATTCTGGTAATGGGTGCTATTAATAGCGTGGAGGAGGTGCATGCGATCGCACATTGGCACCTCCAGCCAACCCTAGTTACCCCCAAACAAGCGCTGGTCTTTTCTGATGCCTTATCTAATCGAGGACAAGCTCAGGGTTCTCCCATCTCTGTTCATTTGAAGTTAGATACAGGCATGTCCCGCTTGGGATTTCCGTGGGAGCAAGCGGTTGAGTTTGTTCAGTTTGTCCAGCGGTTGCCCCGGTTGCAAATTGCTAGCCTGTATTCTCACTTTGCCACCGCAGATAGTCTTGATCAGACAACCCTCCGGTTACAGCAACAGCGATTTGAGCAGGCCATTGCCGCTTTAGCTGCCGAGCAACTGTGCCCGCCTCGGCTCCATCTAGCAAACTCTGCAGCGGCCTTGACTGATTCCCAACTGCACTACGACATGGTGCGGGTAGGCCTAGCTCTGTACGGCCTATACCCGGCTCCCCATTTGCGATCGCAGATCAATCTACACCCAGTCATGCAGGTGAAGGCTCGTATCACCCACGTCAAACAAGTTGCCGCCGGGACTGGCGTTAGCTATGGACACCAGTTTGTTGCCGATCGCCCCATGCGCATCGCAGTTGTCGGTATTGGCTATGCCGATGGAGTTCCCCGAGCCCTCTCCAACCGCATGAAGGTCATCGTAAAAGGACTACAAGTTCCTCAGATTGGAGCAATTACGATGGACCAGCTGATGTTGGACGTCACTAAAATACCTAGCCTTCAAGAGGGCGATATTGTCACCCTACTAGGTCGGGAAAAAGACCAGGTCATCACCGCCGATGATTGGGCAAGCTTAGCCAACACTATTTCTTGGGAGATTTTGTGTAGCTTCAAACATCGCTTGCCTCGAATTGCAGTCGAGCAATCCTTCATGGCTTCCTCCCGGACTCTGAAGCAAGACTAAGGGTTACCTAAATCATCCCTCAGTCTGGTCGGCAGGGTTTAACTGAGAAGAGAGATACGGAGATTCACAGGCCAGGCCTCTCCGTATCTCCGTGGCTGTGCAGCTTATCCAACCTTGATTAATCGAGTGGGGTAACGGCAGCTAAAACGGCTAATAATCTCTCGGGAGCCGCATTGTGCTCCAAAAAAGAAAAGGGATGGCTATATCGCAACCGCCCCTGAGCATCTAGGACAAACTGAGCTGGTAAAGGAGCTCCTAGTGCTTGACCCGTATGGTATCGGCGAAAGCTTTGGCAACTCTCATCACTTAAGAGCGGCAGTTTCAGGCCCAGATCACGAACCACCCGCTGGCTTTGCCGCAGATCCGTACTCGTAATCATCAGCACTTCAGCCCCTAAGTCAAGGAACTGATCGTAGGCTTCGTTTAGTGCCAGGATATGAGGAAAACAAAAGGGACAATACTGCTTCTCTGTAAAGATTCGAGTAAAGGCCAGCACTAGAGGTTGCTTCCCCCGATAGTTAGTCAATCTTACTGTGCGTTGGTAGGTAACATCCTGAAGGGCGAAGTCAGGAGGAAACTGTCCTAAACCCAAACCTCGCCACCCTGGAATCGGCAGCAGATTCTTGAAGAAGCGGCGATTGATCAAACCCTCGAAATCAGTCGATACCGTCATAGGCTCAAATATACATTCGCCCGACACATGCCGCCTTAGAAAAACGTTCTGGGCAAGACTTACCCAGAACGTCAACGGTCTATTTAGGAAGAAACAACCCCCTTGGAGACGTCTTAAACAGCTGCAAAGAAATCTTTGGACTTAACCGGATCAGGGGTCATTGTCTTGTCACCGGGCTGCCAACCAGCGGGGCAAACTTCATCCGGGTGGGATTGAACATACTGAATCGCTTGGAGAGTCCGTAGTGTCTCATCCACGCTGCGACCAAACGATAGGTTATTGATAGTGGAATGCTGAATAATGCCTTCCTTATCGATAATGAAAAGGCCACGCAAGGCGATGCCAGCGTCAGGATCCAGCACATTATAAGCGGTGCTAATTTCCTTCTTGATATCAGAAACCAAGGGATAGTTTAGATCACCTACTCCGCCCTGCTTGCGATCAGTTTGGATCCAAGCTAGGTGAGAAAATTCACTGTCAACCGAAACCCCTAGGACTTCTGTATTGATATCCTTGAACTCACTATAGCGATCGCTAAAAGCAGTGATTTCAGTGGGGCAGACAAAGGTAAAGTCAAGGGGATAGAAGAACAAGACCACATACTTACCACGGTACTCGGAAAGCTTAATGGTCTTAAATTCCTGATCAACCACAGCGGTTGCAGTGAAATCTGGCGCAGCTTGACCGACGCGAAGGCAGCCTTCTGTCTGGAACGTCATTTCTTTATTCTCCTAAGATTGAACTGCGTCTTACTCGCCTATCAAAAGACGGTTTAACGTCGTCCAAAGCGAGGCTTGCTTTGGCGCGGACTCTTATGAATTTATCATAGTCATAACGATTTTGATTAGAGGGAAGCTGCAAATTGGCAAACTCTGGGGAGCAGTTTCAAGTAGCTCTATTGGCTAGGGATGACAATGTGTAGAACAGACCCTGCGCAAGAAGAATCAGTTTTACTTGCAGCATTGACATCTTTGACTATCACGCAGCAATGATTTAACTTTCAACAATAAAAGCTCTTAGAACTCGGATTCTAAGAGCTTTTACTAACACTATTGGATGGCTCAGGCGGGATTTGAACCTGCGACCTTGGGCTTATGAGTCCCCTGCTCTAACCACTGAGCTACTGAGCCTTGATTGGTTGACTAGTCGAATTTAACGACCAACAGTATTTAAGATTAGCACAAAGTTTGTCACAAAGCGGAACCAATAACAAATTTTTTGCTAGTGGATTAGCGGTGCTAAGGTCTTTCTCAAACTGCTAAAAAACAGGTGGAGAACCCAGTTCTCCACCTGTGGCTTAAAAATCAGCAGTCAAGCTATGTTAGCGACTGGGCAAATAGGCAACCGGATTGACCGTACCATTACCAGGAATATGAATCTCAAAATGTAGGTGAGGTCCCGTACTGTATCCTGTACTGCCCATTTCAGCAATTTGCTGGCCTTGACGCACTTGCTGCCCAGCCCGTACCAAAAGGCGACTATTGTGACCGTAGCGGGTCATACTTCCATCGGGATGCTGGATATCGACTAGGTTGCCGTAGCCACCAGAGTTCCAACCTGAGCGAACAACAACTCCATTAGCTGCCGCAAAAATAGGCGTTCCAACGGGGCCTGCAATGTCAACTCCTCGGTGCATTCGGCCCCAGCGGGGTCCATAACCAGAGGAAAGTACACCACGGGCCGGCCAGATATATCCATCGAAGCGATTAGGCGCTTCAGGAAGATACTGGTCAGCATTCGGAAGAACAGGCAAGTCAGGAGAAACTGTACGCCCTGTTGGTACATCCATTACAGGCGCATATGCTTCAGGGCTAAGCGGGGCCGCAGCCAGCAGTTCTGGAGCAGGAGTTGTTGGCTTGGACTGAGGAGCGGCCTCTGGTGCAAACTCTGGATTGACTGGCGCTGCTTCAACCGTACTACCCTGGTTGTTTCGCAGAGACGTGACAGCAGCAATTTGGGTCGGTTGCTCAGGATTGCTAGGTGCGATCGCAACTGTACGTTGACGCTGCATCGCTCGAATTTCAGCAATCAGGTTTGTCACATGGGGGTCTCGTTGCCCAGCTGTTTGAGTGACCTCATTTAGCGGCAAGGACTGGGGCAGAGTTGCGACATCAGTCGCGTCTGCCACAGGAGATTCTTTAATAGCAAGCCGCTGCTCACCCAAAGACTGACGCGCTTGTCGAATCCGCTCGTACAATGCAGCCCGATCAACCGATTCGGAAGACGATTCACGAATTCGAGCAATCTGGGTTGAACCAGTTGAAACTTCAGAGGTAACCGTAGGCACAGACGCTAAATCTGTGCTACTCCGAGTACCAGCAGAGGAAACCGAAGCCTCGGCAGGAATTTGAATTAGATCTCCCACCACGATTAGGTTGGGATCTTGTACGCCATTCGCTTCAATCAAAGTTTCCGATTGAATGCCGTGGCGGGAGGCAATTGTCCAAATTGTGTCGCCAGGCTTAACTCGATAAGCCTCTGTTAACGGAGCGACAGGCACCACTGGTTGAGAGAGCGCACCAGACTCTCCCAGGCGTTGGGAAAGAGCAGCAAGCTGTTGAGTTCTCTTGACAGCAGAGGGAGCAGGAGCAACTACAGACTCGGTTAGAGAAGTCTGCTCGACCAAAGATTCTGCTGCTTCAGTTGTTGGCTCCGTTGCAGTAGAGTCAACTGAACGAGACAGCCAAGCGGTAGATTCTGGAACTTCAGCTTCGAGGTCAGAGGCTTTGTTAGAAGAGGGGCCGGAGAGAGGCGTAGAAGCCATCTCTTGCGAAGTTTCTAACTTCTCGGCTTGCTCGCTCGGTAGAGCTACAGAGGCAATTGTCTGAGTCTCTATTTCTGACTCAGACCACTGCTTTTCTGAGGTTGCAGTCTCTTGTGAAGTGGCCGCCAGGGTGGTTTTATCGGAGGTCGCAAGCTTTGCACCTTCCTCCACTGGAGCAACCGTTTTAACGGAAGCAGAAGCAGCTGGGGCTACGGTAGACTCAGCGGGGACTCGAATTACCTGACCTACTTTCAGCACTTCATCGCTGAAAATGCCGTTAGCAGATTTGATGACCTGAACGTCAACGCGATGGGCTTGAGCAATCTGCCAAAGGTTCTCACCTTCCTGAACGGTGTGATAAGTAGCAGAGGGGGAGCCAGCGTCACTCACGGTCAAGGTATCCGGCGGCAATGCTGCAGCTAGCAACATCGGCTCTGCCATTTGTTCGGCTGCTGCAGCCCCTTCTGTTTGCCCCAGAAAGGTGCCAGAAGCGCCCATTGAGATTGCCAGACCCAGCATTGCTGCCGACGTCCGAACCCGGCGATGGCTTCCTGGGAGACCTGCCTTTGCACTCTCCAGAACAGACTCCAAAGGTGAGTGTGAATCAGGCATAGGTTCTTGCGGAATTGCTCGTTTCAAGGAACGACCTCCTGTTAGACCAGCGTTCAACTGTTTCAGAACATCCGTTTAACTGTTCCCCCTTAACGGGGATTAGTTAGCTTTTCGGTAAGAAACTATTAGAACGAGGGTGAATCGACTTTAAACAACTGCGACTAGGTAACATTACCCTGCCCTAGTAACTTAAGCAAGTTTACACGAGGAAACAAAAATTTCAATACTATTCCTCTTTATGCATATTGGCAGCGGTAATGACCAAGATCAGGAAAATTGCTCAAGTCGAAACACGGTTTTGTTCTAAAAAAAGGAACGATAAAGATAGTGTGATGCTTACCAGAAGCTTGTCAAGAGCATAGAAACCCCTAGAAATAAGGGCTCTGTGAGTACTGAGAAAAACCTCAAAAGAGCTTATTTTTCAGCAGTTTCAGGCACTCTTTGCAAAGAAGGATGGGCGTGTAAAGCCACCTAAAAATTCAATATTTATTGCTATTAGGCCATTTCACGATAGAAATTTCTTATCGCAAGAAACATGGTTTTGTATTCCTAATAACTTATTGTCTGACAATTTTGCTTTTCTCATTTCTTGAAAGCAAAGCACCTAAAGGGAAGCGTTCCAATACAACCCAGGCCTCTGATTTAGGGCTGCAAATCCATTAACTAAATGAACAAATTCTCATCACTATATGTATATAGAGGAACGCCCCGACCAGTATGCCCTAAAATTGCCATCGCCTTATCATGTTGCATTGCGCAACAAACCCTAGGAGTATCCAACGCCAATTCAGAGAGAATCAGCGGATAAATGTCCTAGTTGACGCAGAGACTCAAACAGCCCAACTGCAACGCTAACCGAGAGATTCAGGCTGCGAACACCTGTCTCAGCCATTGGGATATAGAGGGTTTGTTGACAGGATTGCAAAATAGGCTTGGAGAGACCTTCGGTTTCACTCCCAAATAACAGCCAGTCGCTTTCTTGAAACTTGAACTCTATATAGCTAAGTTTGCCTGAAGTGCTAAACCCAAGCCTGCGCCCCCCCAAAGCTGACTGGTATGTAAGGAAGTCATCCCATTGGTCGTGAATTTTCAGATTTACATAGGGCCAGTAGTCCAGACCAGCCCGTTTCAGATAGCGATCACTGAGTTCAAAGCCCAGGGGGCCAACTAGATGGAGCTCTGTAGCAGAAGCAGCACACGTACGAGCAATATTGCCAGTGTTTGGCGGAATCAGCGGATTAACTAAAACAACTCGGGGCATGAAATGAATTACAGAAATTCAACTAGACAACTACCAAAAGGTAGATATGAGCGGGAATAGCTCTTTCAACTCATAGGTTTTCTTAATGAATACTCCCGGCCTTACTAGAGAGTCCTCCTCAAAGCCCATCTTTATGAGGGGTTAAGAGCTTAGACCGGATGGCAGCCTACTCAAGGCAAATTTACGTGAATCCTTGTAGGGCCCTACAATTCTCCGCTGCGCTTGGAGAATTGCAGAGCCAACATTAGGCAGCCCAAGTTGTACAAACCTCTTCAGCCAACCGTGCTTCCTGCTGTTGGGCCTCGGCAATCGCTCGTTGTACAACTTGCTGGTTTGTTAGACTTTCACGATATTGCTGGAGCCACTTTTGGGCCTCATTACCTTCCCGCAAAATTTTTCTAAGAGGAATCAAAAAGCAGCTGATACCGTTTTCCTTGGCAGTGGGCCAAACTTCATTATAGAGTTGCTGGATCCAATCTCGGGCTAGGATTAGGCGTCCGTCCTGCCAGTGGCGTAGCTGGGCGTCCAGGCTTAACCTTGCTGCAGCCATTTCATTCTCATCCGTAAGAGCAATTAAGTCCTGATCCCGTTGATGAGCAGGCAATTCGCTCATTTCCAAAGGATCGAGTTCAGGGTTAGCCCTTAACTGAAGCAGCCGGGCTTCTAGCAAGGCTGTTACAGCGAGAAGCGCTACGGGATCGATCACTAAATCACAAATTCTAAGCTCTAGGCGATTGAGGTTATAGGGACGACGATCACCGTTGGGTCGAACTGACGACCACAGATGACGTACGTTTTGCATTGTTTTGGCCGCTAGCTGTTCCTCTATCCAACGAATGTGATGGGCATGGCTCTCGAACAGGGGCACGTAGGCAGGGGTTTTGGGAAACATTTGCCAGCGGGTGGAGTGATACCCGGTAGGCTTTCCTTCTAAAAAGGGGGAAGAGGCGGTGAGCGCTAAGTACAGAGGCGCTTCTACTCGCACCAGTCTGCAGGCCCGCATCAGCATTTCTGGGTCAGAGATGCCGATATTGATGTGAATACTGGCGGTAACTACAGTCGTGCCGTAGGTGTTTTCGATATAGGCGTGATAGGGATTGCCGGGGTCGGAGCGGTAAAAGTGATCGTTCCCTCCAAGAGAAAGAGTGCTGCCCGGAATTAGCGTATAGTCACCTAAACTTTCCAAATACCGCCGCAAGGTCCGACGAGGACGAATTAACTCGCACAGGAGTTGTTCGTAGCGGCACAGGGGTGGGGTAGTGTACTCAACATTACGGCTGTCCGGTTCCCGGACAAAGCCGCTTAGGTTCGCCACAATTTTGTCGGACAACCCTACGACAGTCCCGTCGGGGGTGCCAGTGTACATTTCTACTTCAAAGCCCTTGGATAGCAGCACGGCATTCCTCGACGGCGTGGCATTTCACTTTATAGTATCGGGGAACAATGGCCTCTCCAACCTACCGATCTGTGGGTTGTCCTAGACTGACTCGATTAGTTGAATGGCTCGACCCACTGCAAAGGCGCGTGCGATCGCATCACAGCGTTCATTTCCCACATCACCTGCGTGGCCCCTTACATAGATCCATTTGAGAGGGCGCTCTAACTGCTGGTTTGCCTGGAGAGTTAGCGTGTCTAAAATTTCCCAAAGGTCACGGTTGAGGACAGGCTTTTTAGCAGAATTGACCCAGCCCCGTTTTTTCCAGCCTTTAATCCATTCGGTAATGCCCTTCAGGACGTACTCGCTGTCTGTGTGGAGGCTAACTGGAGTAGTCTGCTGAGTTTTAAGCAGAAATTCGAGACCTGCGATCGCAGCCTGCATTTCCATACGGTTATTAGTCGTTTGGGCAGCGGCTCCCCCCAGCTCATGGACTTCGCCATTGTCGAAATAAATGAGAGTGCCCCAACCGCCAGGGCCAGGATTACCAGAGCAGGCTCCGTCGGTATAGATTCGCTCAATCTTGGCTGTCATATAAGATATGTTTCTGAGATAACAAGATGCCTAAAGAAATGCAAGCTGAATGGGAATACTGAGAGTGGATTCCTAGATGTGGCAGGGTTAGGGAATCTCTTCAGTTGCTCTACCTATGAAAAATAGCGGCAGGGCCCAGACATGCTTACAGGAATTCAAGCATTTGAGGCTCGTTGGATTGATCTGAGAAGCCATCATCCAACGACGAAAGACGATAATACCGTGATTGCCCATGCAATGGGACAGTTGATCGATCAGTACCAAACCCCTATTCAAATTGAGCGGGAACTACCGGATCATCTCCAAGGGCTTTTTCGGGAGTTAGCGCAGGCCTATTTTCAGGGATATTCTCCCCTCTCGGAGACAGATGGGCAAAATCTTGCCCTCACAAAAGCCAACGTGCTTTCCTCAGGGGAAAAGACATGTGACATTTCAATTGCTGTTGAAAAAGTCAAGGTACTCGCTCGTAATAGCCAGCGTCCGGAAACGTCGTCCTCTCGCAGGCCGGTCGAGCTCAGTGAGGCAGATACCCTAATTATTGAGTTCCCAGAGGGTTGGCCCCATTCCCTGTAGCGACTGCGCTCAAGGGGCTAATCGGCAGGTTATCGTAGAGGCATGGCCTACGAACCGCTGCATCACAAGTATCGACCCCAAACATTTTCTCAACTGGTGGGGCAGGGTGCGATCGCAACCACGCTGTCCAACGCGTTGCAGCAGCGGCGCATCGCTCCAGCCTACTTGTTTTGTGGCCCTCGGGGAACGGGTAAAACCTCTAGCGCTCGCATTCTCGCTAAATCCCTCAACTGCATCAGTCACCCCGGCCCAACACCCGAACCCTGCGGCACTTGCGAAATCTGCCGCGCTATCACTAACGGATCGGCCCTAGACTTTGTTGAAATCGATGCCGCTAGCAACACAGGCGTTGACAACATTCGTGAACTGATCGAACGGGCACAGTTTGCCCCGGTACAGTGTCGCTACAAGGTTTATGTAATCGACGAGTGCCACATGCTTAGCGTGGCGGCGTTTAATGCTTTGCTCAAAACCCTAGAGGAGCCGCCGGAGCGGGTGGTTTTTGTGCTGGCGACAACGGATCCGCAGCGGGTATTGCCGACCATCATTTCTCGGTGTCAGCGGTTTGACTACCGCCGGATTCCGTTGGAAGAGATGGTGTCTCACTTGAAGCTAATTGCAGACAAGGAAGGCATTCAGATTAATGAAGAGGCTGTGCGGCTGGTTGCACAGGTGTCTCAGGGTGGGTTGCGAGATGCTGAGAGTTTGTTGGATCAGCTCAGCCTTTTGGAGCCGCCTGTCACTGCTGAGAAGGTATGGGATCTGGTTGGGGCAGTGCCGGAGCGAGATTTACTCCAATTGGGGCGTGCGATCGCAACCGATGATGGTGTCACCCTACTCGACCAAGCGCGTAAGCTTATGGATCGGGGTCGAGAGCCGTTGATCGTGCTGCAAAACCTGGCCGGTTTTTACCGCGATCTGTTGATTGCCAAGACCGCAGCGGGTCGTCAGGATTTGGTAGCAATCACGCCGCCGACTTGGGCAGAGATGTGTGAGTTTGCTCAAACGTTAGACATTGGACTGATTTTGGCAGGGCAACAGCATTTGCGATCAGCAGAAGTTCAGGTCAAAAACACCACTCAACCCCGGCTGTGGCTGGAGGTGACCTTAATGGGACTGCTACCCTCTACTTTGGCAAGTCAAGCGACTCCAGCAATAGGCAAAATTAACCATTCTATTACTCAGTCGCCTACCCCAGTGCCCTCCTCAAATGGCAGGGTCAGCCCGGTAATGCCAGTCACACCTTCAGTATCAGTCTCGGCAAAAACGCCTACCGAAACACTCACGCCAGTAGCCAACCAAGCTACACCACCATCTGTTCCGTCAGACCTTCCACCCCCTCCTGCTGCGACCAACCAACCCTCTCCTGTAGATGCCGTTTCACCTAATGCAGAGCCTGCTTCAGCTTCTCCACCTAACATGGCGCAGCTTTGGCAGCAGCTTATTGGCGTTTTACAGCCCCCAGGAACCCGCATACTCATGCAGCAGCAGGGAAAGCTGCTCAGTTTTAACGGTCAAGTCGCTCGCATTGGCATTACTTCCCAGCCCCTGTTCAAGATGGCGCAGGGTCGAACTGCCAATATTGAAGAGGCCTTTTATCAGGTGCTCCAGCAAAAGGTAAAAGTTTCGCTAGAAGTTGTGGCAGATGAGGGCACGAACACCTCGACAAATGCAGCTCCTAATCAGGAGCCAGCAGAACCTCCTCCTTCGATGCCTCCATCCTCACACGGGACAACGCCTCCAGTGCTGCGAGAGGAAGCATCCTCAGAGAAGGCCTTTACCCATCCGGTGGCAGAGAGTATTTCACCACCCAGTTCGGCGACTTCTAACACCAACCCCTTCCCCTCCCCTCAATCCTTCGCTGATATTCCAATTGAGAGCGACTTTGAGCGGGCAGTAAAAAGCTTTGCCCAGTTTTTTAATGGGCAGGTGGTGAACTTAGAGGAGGCAATACCGGGGAAGTCCTCAGAACATAAACCCTCCAACCCGGATGAGCCACCCGCTTACAGCGACGTGCCGTTTTGAGCTGCTGCTCACGAGCTTATCCAAAGGTGCTGCCGTTCCAGCCCCACATTGCCCCGGCCGCGTCTGCAAATTCTATGTAGGTGCGGTTCTTGGGCACACCTAAAGCCGTCTCGACTTTGCTGCAAAAGTCCTGGCTCATTGCTTTGGTGCGAGCACCGCCCATTGTGCCAACGCTTTTGATTTCGATGTAGCAAACGGGCTCAGTGGTTCCTGCAAAGGTCATAGGAACCTCTGGTTCAAAGGCCGTCATCACGTAGGATTCAGGTTTGCCAAGGTGGCTGGCAAGGCTAGCAGAGAGATCTTTGAGCAAAGATTCGACCTGGGCTTTATCGGGAGCAGTGACAGAGGTTTGAATTTTAATCAGAGGCATAGATTAGAAGAGTAGGGTGGGCAATGCCCACCATTAATTGACTACGCTAATTACAGGAACTAGGTGGGCGCTGCCCACCCTCCATTGGAACGAGGGCTTGAAGAAGGTTAGCCGCCATAGTTCCAACCGGTGCTTTCGAGCAGGAGGGGATCCCCTTCGCGGTGGAGGGCAGCTCCAACGACTTCCCCAACAAAGACAGTGTGATCGCCGTGTTCCACTGAGCCAACCACACGGCATTCCACATAGCCTAATGTGTCTTTGATTACAGGGCAGCCTGTCTCAGGGGCCTCGTAAAATTCAATGTCTTCAAATTTGTTACCGACCCGACGCAGCGGCTTAAAGAAGTTTTGGGCCAAGTCTTTTTGTCCAGCTTCCAGAAAGCTCAGGGCAAAGACACCACTAGCTTTGATCATGGCGTGGGAGGTGGAATCGTTTTTGACGCAGTTTACGACCAAGGGCGGCTGAAAAGAGCCTTGCATGACCCAGCTTGCCGTGAAGCCGTTCAAATTGTCACCGTCTTTGACCCCACAGATGTAGAGACCGTGGGGAATCTTGCGGAGAAGCGTTTTTTTAGCTTGTTCGTCTAACATGGGTGCCTGCCTGTTGCGTCGCTACAGGGGTAGTTTAATACGGATGCTGCGGTCGGGACGCCCTAATGACACCTCAACCGCAGCAGACTAGCCTTAGGCTACTTGCGAGCAACCCCATCTACACGGGCAGCATGTTTGACGGCAGCGGCAACGGCAGTGGCAACGCGAGTATCAAACACCGAGGGAATGATGTGTTCTTCATTGAGTTCGTCAGGGCTAACGAGAGATGCGATCGCAAATGCCGCCTCTAGATACATTGCGGTGGTAATGGCCTGAGCACGGCAATCTAAAGCACCTCGCAGTACCCCAGGGAAAGCCAGCACGTTGTTGATCTGGTTGGGATAGTCACTGCGACCTGTAGCCATGACTGCCACCAAATCGGTAATCAGTTCGGGCTGAATTTCTGGAATGGGGTTGGCCATGGCAAACACAATGGGATCCTTCGCCATTGATTTCACCATGTCCACTGTGACTACGCCGGGGACGCTTACACCTAGGAACACGTCAGCATCTTGCATCGCATTGGCTAGAGTACCTGCTTGGGCAACGGCAAACTCCCGCTTCTGGTCGTTTAGGTCTACCCGGTCATCGGAGAGGATGCCCTTGGAGTCGCACATGACGATAGTGCTAACCCCAGCTTTTTGCAGCAGACGTGCGATCGCAACTCCGGCAGCGCCTGCTCCGTTGATCACCACCTTGATGCTGTTCATCGACTTGTTGACCAGCTTGAGGGCATTGGCCAAAGCTGCCAGGGTAACGATGGCTGTGCCGTGCTGGTCATCGTGAAAAACAGGAATATCGAGTTCGCGCCGCAGACGAGCTTCGATCTCAAAGCAACGGGGGGCGCTGATGTCTTCTAGGTTGACGCCGCCAAAGACGGGAGCAAGGCGTTTGACCGTTTCGACAATCTCGTCGGTATCTTGGGTATCCAAACAGACAGGAAAAGCATCCAGTCCTGCAAATTCTTTGAACAGTAGGGCTTTACCCTCCATCACAGGCAATGCCCCTGCCGGCCCCAGATTGCCCAAGCCCAGAACCGCACTGCCGTCGGTGACAATAGCGATAGTGTTGCCCTTGATTGTCAGGTCATAGACACGATCTGGGTTATCAGCAATTTCTAGACAGACCCGACCGACGCCTGGCGTGTAGGCCATAGCCAGATCGTCTTGATTCTTTAGGTCCAATCTGCTCTCAACGCTGATTTTGCCGCCTTCGTGGATCTTGAAGGTGCGATCGCAAATTTCCACCACCTCAATGTCGCTGATATCCCGCACAGCGGTGACGATTTCTGCGGCGTGGTCTTCGCTAGCTGCATCGACATTGACATCTCGAATGAGAGATTTTCGGCTGCGGCTAATCAGATTCATATCTCCCAGGTTGCCTCCCGCGTCAGCAATGGCCTGGGTAACTTTGGCCAGCATCCCGGCCTGATTGGGAATTTTGAGGCGGAGGGTAAGGCTGTAGCTGGAGTTGGGCGTGAGGTTGACCATAGGATGTCCTGTGCAAGCTGTCCATGACGAAGCGGGCAGAGCCTAACGCTTCCCGCAAGTGTCACTTAAAGAAATGTTATGACTATTACGCCCAGATGGGACCGAGGTTTCTCAAGTGTGTGTGATCATTAACGTAAGATCCGCTCTTGAGTCTACAGATGCGATCGCACAGCCCCTCTTCAGCACGCATCTATACCCCTGTTCAGTCCAATGCCCAGTTTCTACGCTGAAATTGACATTAATGCCCCTCGTTTCGAAGTGTGGGATGCCTTGATTCATAAAGAAGAATGGCATCGCTGGAACACCTTTCTCTATGATGTCGATGCCAAAACGCCGTTTCGTCAGGGCCGCGAAGTGCTGCTCTCTCTGCGGCGGCTTGAAGGCGAAGACAAAAACGAGTTTCAGCCGACCATTACGCTGATTCAGCCTGAGCGTTGTTTACGCTTAATCTCGAAAGTACCGGGACTGAAAACCGAACACGTCTTTGAACTCGAAGATCTCGGTCCTAACCGGACAAAATACATTCACCAGGAACGCATTTCTGGCATCTTTTCTCGTATCTTTCTACCCTTCATTCGCGAAGAAGAGAAGCAAGGTCTCCGCCGCATGGCCCGCCAGCTTAAACGCTATGTTGAGGACCGTTACCACCGAAGTTGGTGAACTCGACTAGGCCCCCTTCAGCAAATTTAGGTTCAACTGAACAAGAAACGGGTGGAGGTGACGGGAACTTCATCGCTATTGTGGCTGTAGTCAACGGTTATTCTCGAAAAATGGCTGAGCCACTAGAACAGATTCAGCAGACTTCCGACGACTACGATCGCATTGCTCAAGCAATTGCCTTCATTCGACAGCATCACCGAGAGCAGCCCAATCTAGCCACTGTGGCCCAGCACGTCCACTTGAGCGAACACCACTTTCAACGGCTGTTTACTCGGTGGGCAGGCATTAGCCCCAAGCGCTTTCTGCAATACCTTACGGCTGAGTACGCCAAAAACACGCTTGCCAGCACCAACAGTGTGTTAGAGACAACGCTGGAAACTGGGCTCTCCAGCCCAAGCAGGCTTCATGATCTGTTCGTTACGGTCGAGGCAATGTCTCCCGGCGAA
>DATNQF010000208.1:0-7495 GCA_036702855.1 Trichocoleus sp.
TTTTGGCATCCTTGGGCGGGTTCTCTAGCAACTCACTAACAGGCCGCTGCCAACGCTGAATAGGAGCCCCCTGTTTTTCCAGGTAGGCATACCACGCTCCATAGCCATCCGGACTTGCATTCCAGGTCGAACCGCTTGTAAGGCGATTTGTGGCGGGAGCAGCAATAAACGACAGCAACGCCACCAGCACTAGAAAAATAAGGCCAATCCACAGATAGCGATTGGTCAGCCGCAAGGGTGCGTTCATGGCTGGTCAATCTCCCGATATGCCTTGCGGCAACGCTGATAGGTTTCGGCGGAGGCAGGCGCACTTCCAAATTCGGTGCGCTCGTGAGTGCGAATTAGCAGCTCGTAGGGTCGCGGCTGGGGTTGAGCCGTAAGGGCACTTAAATATTCGCCATCGGTGCGGCTGGGATCGTAGGGAAGAACCTTTTGTTCATGTAGCTTTTGCAGCGCCGCAAGATACAGCGCTCGACAAGCCTCTCGGTACTGTCCGGCTTGGGCTAGGGCATTGGCCTCACGCCACCACTCCAATGCTGATCGCAGATCTGATGTTGGCACTGATTTCACTGTGGGGCGATTGGTCACCCAATCCTGCCGCTGCTGCCAGTACTTGAGGGCCACCCGATATAGCATCCAGCTCAGCCATAAACCAAACGCTACCACCAGAATCCAGAACAAGACTCGGGCTGGCATTTCCGGCCATTTCCACTGGGGCAAGTCAGGCCCCTCCACATCAACCCGAGAAAACTGATAGTCAAACCATTCCTGCACCTGCTGGGCGCTCTTCCGGAGCTGCCACCCAAGAGAATCAGTTTTGAACGTGTTGCTTGCCTGAGTACCTGCGACCATGCGGGGATGCGAGGGATTGCGGGTCTATTATAGGCGGGGAGTTGGGTTAAGGGAGAAAAGGAAAAGGGCAGAAGCCAGGAGCCGGCATGCAGGCATGGGTAACTAGCGTAAAACGAAGTTGAGACCCAGCAGGATTAAGCCCATACTGGCAATCATGACAGGGGTGACAGGTTCGCGGAAAAAGAGCCAGGCCAGAATTGAGACAAAGACGGGGACGCTACTGTAAACCACGCTAGCAGTACGGGTCGGGCCGATCCGGAGAACACTGAGGTTGAACAGAAGATAGCCCACCCCCGATGCCGCCACTCCCATGTAGAGAATTGAGAGTAAAGATGCGAAGGAGAGGGTAGCAAGCTCTTGCCACCAGCGTTCTAACCCGGCCAACACCAGCAGTTGCAGTACCCCTGAGACAGCCGCATAGAACGTGATAATCAATCCCGAATGACGTTGGCTGAGATGCTTGATCAAAAGGGCGTAGATGGCCCAGCAAAAGACTGCACAGAGCATCAGAAGATCGCCCCGGTTTAGGCGCAGTTCTAGGAGGTGAACCAAGTCGCCCCGCGTGAGCAGGGTGAGAACACCTGACAGTGCGATCGCACCCCCTAGATACTGCTGCCCTCTTAGCCGCTCTCGGATAAAGGCTGCCGCTAGCATTCCCGTCACAACTGGGTTAAAGGCATTGATGATGGCGGTGTTGGCGACCACGGTATGGCTCAGACTAGAAAAGAAGAAGTAGTGATAGCCCACCACACCAAAGGTACCGAGCAAAATCATAGGCAACCAGTCTTGTCGCTCTACCTTCAAGGTTGGGGGTTCGCCCGATTGCCAGACCAAAATTCCTAAGGTTAGCGTTGCAATCAGGTACCGCAGCAGCGATGTGGTTAATGGCCCCAAATCAACCGTGGTGTATTTGCCCGCGATAAAGCTACCCGCAAACAGCAGGCTGGTCAGAACAGGTAGCAACCCTTTGAGAAAACGGAGCACAGGGTACAGAGCTTAGCGAAACACTGTACCTATCCTAGAGGAGAGCTAAAAAGTAAAAGGGTAAAGGACATTATCCAATCAACTTGCGCCTTAGGATTTGCGTCGCAGCAGCAGACCCCCACCCACAACTCCAATTAACCCGAGCACGCTCATCGGTTCTGGCACTACAGTTCGATCAGCGTTGACTCGATCTAGGAAAGTATCCAGGATGAGGGTGTAGTTCTGAGTGCGTTTCTCAATCAGCCCCGGAAAGATAGCATTAATAAACTCACGGTTGTCAGTGGCAGGGTCGTGCCAGGTTGCTCCACCAGGAACATTGGGGTTACTGGTCTGGGTGTAGCCGTCTAAGTCGCCGATGTCCCAGTTGGTGGCTTCTGCTGCCAACACTGGCATGATGTAGTCGTAAGACTCCAAGTCACTACAGCATCCCGTTCCGGCAGGATACTCAGGATTGAGACCAGGGTTGGTTTCAGCAGCAATACCGTACTCAGCAGCGATCTCCAAGGCTAAGTCTCGGTACTTAAACCATGAAGGTTTATCGGCAGCCCCCCGACCAGCGTGGAAATACATCTTGTCACCCAAGATGAGACTGTCGAGATTGACCATGACAGCTGTATTTTTTACCTCTTGAGAAGTCAGGCTTTTAGCGTGATAGGCCGAGCCGAGCAGACCAATTTCTTCGGCTCCAAATAAGACAAACTTGACTCCCACCTCTCGACTTGTCTCTAGCCGCTCGGCCAACTCTAACAACACTCCAACTCCAGAAGCGTTGTCGTTAGTGCCCTCTAGCCCGGAGCGATCAAGCGGGGATGCCCCCAATCGGCTTGGAGCAGTGTCGTAGTGAGCACCTAGAATAACCTGCTTACCAGAGGTTCCTGGCTTCTCAGCAATGATGTTGTAAGACGTAAGTTCCTGACCTCGAAAAGTATAAGTAAACGGTTGCAAGGTGGGTTTGTAACCGAAGCTGCTCAAGCGGTTAGTGAGATATGCAACCGTTTCGGCTTCTTTGGCTGTTCCAACGCTGCGTCCCGCCAAAAACTCTGAGAGATAGTAGGTTTCTTTAGCAGCAGTTGCACCAATACCCAGTGTGGCAGCCTTGGCAGAAATAGAGAGCATCGCGAAGGTTGCGATCGCACCGAGGGGAGCACCAACAATTGCCCCTGACAGATTGAACCGACCCCAACGTTTTGATGCCAGCATAGACACTCCCAGCTTCCTAAAACCTTGCATCTAAAAATCACATAAATTGGCCACCATTTTGCAGAACGGTTAGAGCGGTTTTGTGATGGCCTGTACGAATTAAACCTAATTAAAAAGAAAAAGGTTGCCTCTCTATTTACATCTCCCCTTCAAGTTTGTAGTATTTATGTAGTATAAAACTACAAAACTTTCTCCAAGCTAGACTAAAAGTGTCTGGCCTTGAACATTTATGCCCTACGAAACGCTCAATCTGTCTACTCAAACGCCTGTGCTGTCTTGGGCCAGCCACGACCTAGGCCCGCAAGAGTCCAAGATGGCCCGCAACGTTGCCTCTTTGCCATTTGTCTATAAGCATGTTGCCCTGATGCCCGATGTTCACCTGGGTAAGGGGGCGCTGGTCGGTTCGGTACTGGCTACCAAAGATGCCATCATCCCTGCCGCTGTTGGGGTTGATATTGGCTGTGGCATGGCGGCTGTGCAAACGCCCTACACCGCAGCTCAATTAGAGGGCAAGCACAAGCAGATCCGCAAAGCCATTGAAGCGGCCGTTCCAGTTGGCTTTGAAGAAAACAAAGAAACCGACAAAGCTGCTAGCAACTGGCAGGGCTGGCGCAGTTTCAAGGATCTGCATAAAGGGGTGCAGCGACTAGAAGGAAAGGCCATGAAACAGATGGGCTCCCTAGGAGGGGGTAACCATTTCATTGAAGTGTGTCTAGATACTGAAGATCAGGTTTGGATCATGCTGCACTCTGGTTCCCGCCACATTGGCAATATGCTGGCCCAGTGTCACATTGACACCGCTAAAGACTTATCAAAACTGGCTGGGGAATCTCTGCCCGATCCCGATCTGGCTGCTTTTGTCAAAGGCACAGAAGCATTCGATGCTTACTGGCGTGACCTGCAATGGACACAAGACTACGCCCGCTATAACCGCGATGTGATGTTGGCCCGTGTTAAGCGCATTGTGGAACAACACTTGGGTGGCGGCAAGCCCTTTAAGCCGCTGATGCAGGTTAACTGCCACCACAACTACGCCGAACAGGAAGTTCACTTTGGCGAGTCGGTTTACGTTACCCGGAAAGGGGCTGTCCGTGCCCGTGAAGAGGACTACGGCATCATTCCTGGATCGATGGGGGCTAAGTCGTTCATCGTCAAAGGCAAGGGTAATGCTCAGAGCTACTGTTCTTGCTCCCATGGGGCAGGTCGCCTCATGTCGCGAAACAAAGCTAAAGACAACTTCTCACTAGATGATTTGATTCAACAAACCGCTGGGGTCGAGTGCCGTAAAGACCGAGGCGTGTTGGACGAAATTCCTGGAGCTTACAAACCCATTGATGAGGTGATGGCTCAACAAAGCGACCTGGTAGAAGTGGTGGCAACTTTAAAGCAGGTGATTTGCGTCAAGGGGTAGTCAACAAAAGCGTAGAGATTAGTTCAAAAGCTTGCAACTAACGTCTACGCTTTTGAATTCACTCTCATAGCTTGGGGTAACTGTTCTATCTAGTCTGAGTTGTAGCCTGGCTTATGGCTCAGTTGAGGGAGCAGTAAGGGTTTGATTGACTGTAGTTGAAGCTGTTAGTGGCGAAATCAGCAGAAATCCACGGGTTTTACCCGATACCGAATCAACGGTATTCGTCGCTTGCCAAAGCATCTCTGCTTTGACCCAGACGGGCGGATACTTGTAGCGCGACACGTCAAGAACCAAAAATTGATCAGTGTCGGCATCGTAGGCAGCAACGGGGGAAATGTGTCCACCGTGCTCCTGCCCGATGGTGCGGCGCAGGTAGTTGATCAAGACGAAGTTGTTGGGTTGGGCCAGGTTAGCAGTGATAAGCTGGCGAAATTGCTCCAAACTGATATCGCTGCCGTAATGGATTTCGGCTTCGACTGGGTAGCTTTCGAGAATACCCGCAAGCTGGGCTAAAGTGAGTCCTTGTTGCGCAACGACTTGGCGTGGGATTACAGCCTCCGTCTGGTCGTTGAAGAGATTGTCTTGGGTGAAGTATTGTCGCTGCCATTCCGGAGCTTCGGGGGCAGGTACTCCTATCGCATTGAGGACCATGACCGTGCTGGCAATGCCGCAGAACGCCTGATTTACTTGGGTAACAAACTGGCTCATCAGCGGAATAAAGTCAGCCCGAGCCTCGCTCTCTTGCAGCAGGGTTTGTCCTTCAGGTGAGGTCAGCGAAGTCAAGTGCTCAGGCAGGGGCAGAGTTTGAGCTGAAAGCCGGGTGGGTTGGGCGATTATCCCGCCGCTTATTAAGAGAGAAATTGTCAACACTGACCGTAGAGGATTCATCAGCTGTCCAACAAGAAAGACCTTTAAAGATGTTCTATCAGAATGACATGGCGGCCCTAGTCAGTCTCTGTGGATTCGTTATGTTGGTTGCTGATCCGCTGAGTATCAGGTAGTTCACGGCAATAGTAAAGTAGGGGCGTACCTGACTTTTGTGTAGCCCCTTTTATGGAATGGACCGCCGACGCTGAGACCCGTTTGAAAGAAATTCCCTTTTTTGTGCGCCCTGCTGCCCGCAAGAAAATTGAAAAGTTCGCTCAGGAAATGGGAGCGGCTCAAATCACGGTTGAGGTCTATGAGCAGGCAAAGAAAAAGTTTGGCTAGTAGCTGCTGACTGATAGGGGTGTGTGCCCCTGCCAACACTGACTCTGTAGCCATTCTGTAGTGGTTTGACAAGACTAAAAGTGTGCATTAAGCCTGTGTCATTGCGAGCCTGCGCATGGCCCAAGGGCATAGCTGCGCCAGCGCTCTGCACTCTGCGAGAAGCAAGCTACGCAATGACAATGCACCTCTTTAGGCTTGTCAGTCCAGTAGCTTGGCTTTAAAGATTGATGGTGCTTCGTCTTGCGATCGCACTACATAAAAGCAACCTACAGTCGCTCCTACTCTCCTCAGGAATCAGGAGCGACTATAGGTCGGGTTTCTAGAATGCCAAACCTGTCAATTCAAGATGGGATCCTAGACAGATTCATCTAGTGCAGCTGCCGCCAGCGTAAACACAGCAAACATCGCCAAAATGAAGAGGGTAATAAAGCGTTCGGCTGGGTCAAACGTGTTTAGCCACTGCTCAGGGGCAACAGACGCCGAAATAGAAACAAAGGCAAAGGGCAGAGCTAGCGGTAGCCAGGGATTCTGCAGCATCATCGGAAATTCCTATAGGGTGTGCTCCAGTTTTCCCGCTAACGCGCTTAGAAGAACAGATCAGGCAAAATTCAAGTTTTTGAACTAAGGTACACTTTCTAATCAATGTAGGCGGTAGCTTATGCCTTGGCAGCCGTTGGGGGTTCGCCTTGTAACCTCTTCCAATGCGATCGCACATACTCTCTCTACCAGAGCGGTAAGAAACGTCTATAACCCGATGGACGTGGATTATCGAGAGTGGGAAAAGACAGTGTGATTGCCGTGCATCTTGATTCGGGACATTGCTCCCTCAAGGAATGCCAGATCCGATGCCCTCGGCACCAGGTATACCTACAAACGCTGCTGTGAACCCTGATGTCCCGTTTGAGGCTCGCTATGCTTGACCAACAAGACAAAATGGCCCGCTTGCTGCGAATAACCCTTTTAGAAGAAGGGCCGCTGTCGCGGGTAGTGTATGAGAATCAACTGGAAGACAGCATCGATCGCTGGCATATTGGGCTGCAAATTAGTGGAGAAGAATTCCTCTTTGCAGTGGCCGAGCGGTCGGAAGAAATTGCAATGGTGTTGATTGAAACAAAAGATAAGCGGCTCTATATCAATGAAGCAGCTCGGGCAAAACTAGCCGACATCTGGGCAGAGGGCTATTCAACCTGCATAGGCCACCTGATCCCCCTGCTAGCAGAGGATTTGGCGGAAGGGGTAACTTCCGTTACAGGTGTGCAGCATGTTAGCTAACGCCACACCGCCTCTTCTCCCTTAGCAACTTTCGCAGCACGCCAAGGTGCAAAGGCTCCATGACCTCGTTGATCTGACGGGCAGTGGTAGCGCAGCTCTCATTACCCCGATGCTGATTTTGGGCTTTAGCGTGCCTTTTGCTAGGGTTTACCTCGCGGCCATTTAGGGCTAGGTGCATTAGACTGGCACCTGGTTATTCCAATTTGGATTGGTTGAGTGCCTGGGGTGCTGGTAGGGGCTAAGCTTTGCCAAATTGTTCCACAAAAGATTTTGCGCTTCGGGATTCACCTGTTGCTAACGATGGTGAGTTGGAAATTAGTCGCTCCCCTATGCGGCAAATTAATTTAGCCTTTCTATTGGGTGTTGTGGGTCCGCTGAGTGTGTTTTCGATCCTGGCCGTACTGGTTGCAGTTAACCCGGACTCCTAACTTGGGATACGTCCTTGATGCTGACGTTGTACCCTTATGCAAATCCGCAATTAGATCGGGTGGCTGCGATCGCAACTTAGTTTGGCACTCGTTGTGGCTATGCGATGTCGAGTATGACATTTGTTGCGTCTCTGATTTG
>DATNQF010000223.1:0-9716 GCA_036702855.1 Trichocoleus sp.
AGCTTCTGATAGCTGGAGAGCCGCGAGAAATCGAGTTCACCAGATGCGATCGCAGCTTGTACAGCACACCCCGGCTCCTGCCCGTGCTGGCAGTCCCGAAAACGACACTGCTCCGCCAACGCATCAATATCCGAAAACGTAGCCTCCAGTCCGTCTGAACCCGACCAAAGCTGAAGTTCTCGCATTCCTGGCGTGTCGATCAGCAGTGCCCCCGAGGGCAAACGCAACAGATGGCGGGAGGTCGTCGTATGTCGACCCCGTTGGTCATCTGCACGAACAGCCTGGGTTGCCTGCACGGTTGTTCCTAGCAGGAAATTGGTCAGAGTAGACTTACCCACACCAGAGGAGCCAATCAGGGCAACGGTTTGTCCTGACTGCAGATAGGTAGCTAACGCCTCAACGCCATGCCCAGTTAAGGCACTAATCGGTATCACTGACACGCCAGGAGCAATGTCTGTGACTGTCTCCACAACCCCCTCTAAGTCACCACAACCGTCCGCTTTGTTCAGCACAATAACTGGGTTCGCCCCGCTTTCCCAGGCCAGCACCAGGGATCGCTCAATCCGCCTCAGGTTGAAATCGCGATCCAATCCCGACACTAAAAACACAGTATCGACATTAGCCGCAACCACCTGAGCCTCGGTCCTAGCCCCCGCTGCTTTCCGCACAAACTGGCTCTGGCGCGGTAGAACCTGATGAATAGTCGCGTGGCTTGCCCCATCGTGCAGCCGCACCACTACCCAATCGCCTACAGCCGGATACGCTTCCATATCCTGCACTTGATGCCGAAACTGTCCTAGCAAAACAGCAGGCAACTCACCATACTCGGTGTAGAGCCGATAGGTACCCCGATACTCTAAAGCAACCCGAGCCGCCACAAAACCTGCGTCTGCAAAAGGCGCAAAAGCCATAGCGATGCGACCATCACACCGCCAGCCAAATTTCATTAAATTCAATGTCCTATCCTCGATGAAGCCTACAAGGGCAAGGCTTCAAGAGGCTGACACTAGGAGGAAAATTTGCTCGCTGAGGTATCAGCCTCTGGCCTTGCCAGATAAATCGTGGGGATAGCAACCGAGACCGACTCAGCCATATACCTCGCCTCTTAAATCAATCAAAAGTTGTCCGAATAAGAACACCTAACCCTAGCTCACATTCCAAAACTGAACTATTACAAAACTTCAGTTCCTACCGGGGTGAAATCTATGGCTGGTATTCACAATATCAGTGAAGAGGAAGATGTGTCACCGCAGTTACAGTTTGTAGTCTTTTTCCATAGAGCAGAGAAGTATTTTATGGAAAACTACGACGAACACGCCCGCGAGAAGCTAGCACACCAACGTCAGCAGGCGGAGCACCTTCAGGAAGCGATGCGCCTTCGGAGCGAAGAGGAACTTCATCAAACAAATCCTTCCAACTTAGACGAGAGAGCTCGTGAAAACCTAGCCCGTCAGCGTCAACAGAGTGAGCATCTCCACGACACTTTGTTGGAGCGTAGTGAGGAGGAAGTTCAGTAGTTTTGTTGGAAGACAATCCGATAGCATGACGGGAGCCAGAGCTAGCGCCCGCTCTCTCTATCTTTAGGCTGACTTTAGACTGAATTCCTAGTTTTCTTAATTCGATGCCTAGGAGGGGGATGCTAGTCTGTTAGCGATGGTTGGACTAAATAAAGTATGGTTTTAACCCCTGAGACACGAATTCCTCAATCCTCTACTAGCCAATCAGGGAACGACAGGGTTGCTGTTCTGCTAATGGGCTATGGCGAAGTTGAGAGCTACGAAGACTTTGCCAACTACAATGAGCAGGCCTTAAATCTCCTTACGGCTAAGTTTGCACCTGTGCCTACTTGGGTCTATCCCCCCTTGGCTAAAGTGCTAGCCGCTTTCGATCTGCATGAGTGGGACCACCAGCACGACCACTTCATCTCACCTCACAATGCTATTTTTGAAAAGCAGCGCGCTGGGATTGAGAATGCTCTGAAAGAAACCTGGGGCGATCGCATTAAAGTTTTCAAAGCCTACAACTTCTGTAAACCTTTTTTACCCGAGCAAGTTCTAGAGCAGATCAAGCAGGAAGGCTTCGATAAAGTCCTGATTTACCCGCTCCTGGTAGTCGATTCCATCTTTACCAGCGGCATTGCTGTAGAGCAGGTCAACAAGGCTCTTGTCAATTTGGCAGACAGCAACGAGCACTGGCTGAAGGGCACTCGCTACATTCCTTCCTTCTTCGATAAGGAGGACTACATTGATCTGTTGGCCCGTATTGTGGAGGAAAAAATTCAGAAGGAGCTAGCCGTAGCTCACCTGCCTTCTCAAACTGGCATTGTGCTGATGAATCACGGCTGTCCTCACAAGGCCAAAGGCTTTACCTCCGGGATTGATGAAAGCCAAAAGCTCTATGAACTGGTGAGAGAGAAGCTAATTTACCGCTATCCTCTCATTTCTGTTGGCTGGCTCAACCACGATACTCCCTTAATCGAGTGGACCCAACCTAATACTCATCTGGCTGCCCGTAATTTGATTGATCTAGGAGCCACAGCCCTAGTCTTCATGCCAATCGGCTTTGCCACCGAAAACCACGAAACGCTGCTAGATGTAGAACACATCATTAGCAGCCTGCGACGCAAGCGGCCCGACGTCACCTATGTACAGATGGCCTGCGTCAACGACCATCCCGAATTTCTGAGAATGGCGGCAGGCTGGGCCAACACCCATATTGCCGACCTCATGTCTGCTCAAGCGTTGGTAGTCAACCCCTCCCTAGCAGCAATGCAAGCTCAGAGTTCTAGCCATCATAGTCATGACCACCCTCATGATCATGACCACCATGGGCATAGTCACCATGACCACCATCATGACCACGGGCATCACCACCACTAGCCCTTGCCACTAGCCATAGACTGTGCAGACCCTTCTGCACAGTCTATTTTCTACAAGGTTCAATAGGGGCACGGTGTACCGTGCCCCTATTGAAATTTATTGGGCGAATTTTATTGAGCAATGGCATCTTGGGTGCCGCCAACCTGCATGTAGGTGGTTATGTTACGAATCGCTTGAATGACATAGGGGTCATTGGGCCGAAGCTGCTGAGCACTGTTGAAGTAGTTCAGGGCTGTTGCATAGTCCCGAGCTTCAGCTGCCGCATAACCAGCGTTCATGTACTGGTCGTAGTCACTGGTGCCTGCAACTGTACCCGTTCCGGTTGAAACTGTTGCGGCACTGATGCGAGCTGCCCGGTTAGATGGTTGAGCCTGTCGCGCATTGATGACATTGATCGCATTAACCGTGTTCCAGTATGCAATGGTCGCCATGCGATCGCCCGGATTCACCGCTAAAGCACCTTCAAAGTATTGCAGAGCAACTGGATGGTTGCCTACTTTTGATTCAGCGTAGCCCAAGCGCATTAGACGGTCGTATTCCGACTCATTAGCAACGTTAGGGGCAGGAACAGCCACCCTTGCAGCAGCGGGAGCCTGAGGAGCCGCATTTTGGTTTTGACCAGCTAAGCCAAATTGTGCGTTCAATACCTGCTGAATATAGGATTCTGGAGACATGCTCGGACCGCCATCACCTAGCCCAGTCCAAGCGCCTTCGTCAGCAGCATTGTTAGTTTGGGCGTTATTAGTCTGTGCAGCATTATTCGGTTGAGTGCCATTCGCTACCTGAGCATTAGCCCGCTCGGCAGAAACTCCACCTACTAGCATCAAACCTAACGATATTAAAAAGGTATATTTCAGCATTTTCATCGTTTTTTCCTCTGCCTCACCGGGAACATAAGCACATAGAAAAGTGTGAAAAGTTGCCTTTTGAATCGAGCGGCAACAAGATCACTACCTATTTACTACTGTGTCTGGAATTGATGAAAACGACGTCTGTCACAGGTGGAAACCTGCTAAGAAATGCTCTCTCAGCAGGGATAATCCTTATGTCTCAATCCCGTTGAGATGGCTTGCCAAAAATTTTTAATTACAGGCTAATTAAAACCTTATCTTATGAGCCATCAAAGGCATTTTCTATATAATCCTGCAAAATTAGGCGTTGATTTTTCAGAGGTTGATTGTTCAGCTCAAGATTTGCAGCCAACCCCGGCAAATTGGTTTCTCGGGTCCAGCGACAGGCCACTAACGCCACATCAAAACGGCAATTAGCCTCGGCCAAGTTTGGGTATTGGGCCAGATATAGTTTGGCCGTCTGCCAAAGTTTGGCTTGTTTTTGAGCTGTGATTGCCATTAACCCATCGGCATCCCAGTTGCCTCGACTGCGGGTTTTCACTTCTACAAAAGCCAGTAGGCTTCCCTTCGAGCCTTCGTAGGTTGCAACCAAGTCGAGCTCTCCCCAGCGGCAGTGCCACTGACGTTCTAAGATCAGCCATCCTTTGGACTGCAACCACTCTGCAACCAAGGCTTCACCTAATGTGCCCAGTTCAGCTTTGCTTGGCCGAGAAGTCATCGTTAGCACCCTTGTCATCTCTGTTAGGGTGCCCACCCGTTATCTCTCTAACGAGAATTAAGCGTCCGTTAAAGCAAGATGGCTGATCGCTCTGCCAATTCTGACCGCTCTCCTTTGTAGAGGGTAATGTGGCCAGCTAGTGTTTCGTTCTTAAACCGCTCAATTACATAGGTAAGGCCGTTGCTAGCCGCATCGACGTAGGGGTTATCGATCTGTTCAGGATCGCCTGTCAATACAATTTTGGTGCCCTCGCCAGCCCGCGTCAGAATAGTTTTGACCTCGTGGGGCGTCAGATTTTGGGCTTCGTCCACAATTAAGAACTGCTTGGGGATGGTGCGACCTCGAATGTAGGTCAATGGCTCAATCTGCAAAAGACCTTGATCCCGCATTTCCTCATGACCCCGCCGCCAGTGCTCCGGTTTACCCCGCGTATCCTGAGTGTTGAAAATGAGGTCGAAGTTGTCGTAGAGCGGCTGCATCCAGGGGTTAAGCTTTTCCATTAGATCCCCCGGTAAATAGCCCAGATCTCGACCCATAGGCACGATGGGACGGGCAATTAACAGGCGCGAGTAGAGTCGTTCATCTGCCACTTTTTGGACCCCGGCTGCGATCGCAAGAAGCGTCTTGCCTGTACCAGCCTTACCCACCAGGGTTACTAGGGAAATTGAGTCCCGCAGCAGCAGTTCAAAGGCAAAGCGCTGCTCCCGGTTGCGGGGCTGAATGCGCGACACCCCAGCATGAGGAAGTTTACCAAGCGGCGCTAGCTGACCACTGTTGCCTTCTACAAAAGCTAAGGCGGTGTGGGCTGGGTTCGTTTCATCCATCAGCGTGATTGCCTGATTGGGATATGAAGGCACTGATAAAGCAGTGTGGCCTTCCCGAAAGAGTTGATCAATGTGAGCAGCAGGCACCAACACTTCTGCCGTCCCTGTATAAAGGTCACTCATATCGACCTTGTCGGTTTCGTAGTCTTCGGCAACTAACCCCAAAGCGTCGGCTTTGATCCGCAGGTTAGTATCCTTGCTAATGAGAACGATGGGGGCCTGGCTGTTCTGCTTAAGCTCCATCGCCACAGCCAAAATAGCGTTGTCGCCTTGGTCCCTCTCTAGCTCAGCAGGGAGTTGATCTAGGGTTTCACGGTGGCAAAGAGCTACTCGCAACGTACCGCCATGGTCGAGAGGGATGCCTTCAGTCAGCGACCCTCGCTGCCGCAGCTCGTCGAGCTTGCGGGAGACATGGCGGGCGTTGCGTCCAGTGTCTTCGGCTTGCTTCTTGAAACGATCGAGTTCTTCAATAATCGTGATGGGCAAAACTACGTCATTGTCCTCAAACCTCAGCATCGCCGTTGGATCATGCAGCAACACGTTGGTATCGAGAACAAAAGCTTTTTTCATAGAGTTAGGACAATGCCACCAGGTTCAAGGACGAAGGACAATTTCACAAAGGAAACGGAAATCCAGAAACTGAAGTCACCTACCTGGAAGCAGGCGCTACGATTCAGACAGGCCGTTTGTTTGGAGATCTCTAGAGTACGCCAAAAATGAGAGGAAGTATGGACAATGGCGCTGCTGCGTTATAGGCGGACTCATCAGCGCTTATATTGTGCCATCAACACCACAGAGGACCGTGCCCCCACCGGATAAGCTGCCCCATCAAACATAGGAGCCATTTCTGGCGAGCAAAAGTCGCGTGGAGAAGCCACTGCCGTATCAACAATGCGGTACCAGCGCCGCTCCGGTTCCAGTTCGGGCAAATCAAAAATCAGCGGTTCCCAGAACGCATTAAGTAGAATGTGCAACTCCTCATCGGCGTCGGGATGGCGCAGGGTGAAAGCCAAGCTATGGGAATTTTCAGACCAGTCTGGTTGGTTCAAGTGTACGCCGTGCCAAACCACGTGGGGCTGGTGGGTCCAAATGTCCGTTACGGTCAAGACCCGTTCTACCTGAAGGATCTTCAGCTTTTGAGTCAGCTGGATTAGCCCTTGGGTAAAGCGCAGCAGATTAGTCTCCTTTTCCACAGCATCCCAGTTAAACCAACTCACCTCATTGTCTTGGCAGTAGGCGTTGTTGTTGCCAAGCTGAGTACGCCGCACCTCATCGCCCATTAGCAGCATTGGAGTGCCCTGGGAGAAAAATACCAGGGTTAACAAGTTTTTGATCTGCCGTAGCCGCAGCTTTTCAATGTCGGGGTTGTTAGTTGGCCCCTCGTGACCGCAGTTCCAGCTGTAGTTATCGTTGGTGCCGTCGCGGCTGTGCTCGCCGTTGGCCTCGTTGTGCTTGCGGTTGTAGGCAACTAGATCATTGAGCGTAAAGCCGTCGTGACAAGTGACAAAGTGGATGCTGCGGTTAGGTTCTCTATCGGGTTCTGGATAGATGTCTGGGCTACCTAAAATGCGATCGGCCAATTCAGGGACTGCCCCCACATCACCTTTGACAAAGCGTCGCACATGGTCGCGGTAAGGGCCATTCCACTCAGCAAAGCGATCGCCAATAAAGGAACCTACTTGGTAGAGTCCGGCGGCATCCCAGGCTTCGGCAATCATCTTGGTGCCAGCCAAGATTGGGTCCGACTCAATGCTCCAGAGAATTGGGGGATCACCCACTGGATAGCCATACATATCTCGTGCTAGCACCGAGGCCAAATCGAAGCGGAACCCGTCAACGTGCATCTCTGACACCCAGTAGCGTAGGCTGTCAATGATCAGTCGCCCCACCACTGCATGGTTAGCCTTGACGCTGTTGCCGCAACCGCTAAAGTTAGCGTAGTGACCCGGATTTTTGGCATCCAGAATGTAGTAGGTGTGGTTGTCTAGGCCCTTAAAAGACAGGGTAGGGCCTTCGTGGTTGCCCTCAGATGTGTGGTTAAACACCACATCGAGAATGACTTCGATTCCTGCTTTGTGCAGTGCTTTGACCATGTCGCGGAATTCGTCTACTGGCCCCAGCGGGTCTTGGCGGGAACTGTAGCCACGGTGCGGTGCAAAAAAGGCGAGGGTGCTATAGCCCCAGTAGTTTTCTAACCCTGGGCGGGCGTCCTGGGTGTCGAACTGGTGGATGGGCAGCAGTTCAACGGCAGTAATCCCCAGAGACTTGAGATAGGGAATCTTTTCAATCAGCCCGGCGTAGGTGCCCCGCTTGTCATCCGGCAATCCTGAGTTGGGGTGGCGGGTAAAGCCGCCGACGTGCATTTCGTAGATGATGCTGGAGGCGAAGGGCAAGCGGAGGGGGCGATCCCCTTCCCAGTCATAGGTACGGTTATCGACGACAACGCTTCTTAGAGCAGTCGCGCAGTTGTCGTGTTCATAAACAATGGCTGCTTTGCGATCGTAAAGTTGGTCCCCTGCGATCGCACGCGCATAAGGATCCAGCAGCACCTTAGAGGGGTCGAAGCGATAGCCCTGAGTCGGTGCATAAGGTCCATGAGCCCGGTAAGCGTAGACTTGGCCTGTCTTAAGACCCGGTACCAGCACATGCCAGTATTGAAACGTCCGATTCCAGCGTGGATCGAGAGGAATTGTTCGGGAGGGGTAGGGATCCTCTGGGCCATCAAAGAGAAGCAGGTCCATTCCTGTTGCGTGCTTGGAATAGACGCAGAAATTCACGCCAATAGCGTAGACCGTGGCTCCTAACGGATAGCTCTGCCCCGGCAGCACTTTCAATTCCATCAGCCCCTCCGGGGTAGATAACCCATAATTATTGCCAGTCAAATTCGAGCGCTGCGTTTCCCAGTCCCTCCCGTATAGTGTCTGAGACGGCTCGCAACTCCTCAACGGTTGCCTGACCATTCTCGAAAATGAGTTGCCAAATTCGATCTTTGTCCGCTAGCGACAGTTTGCCATCAGCCAAGACCTGCTCTACACAGGACTTGAGCTTGGCTAGATGCTGCCGCTCCTCAATGCTTAACTCATGGTCGTGGAAATGATTGATTTCCATAGTCCTGACCGTTTGACAATATTAGATTCTAGGCTGATCAATGGACCTAACCTTGGAAAGGTGCTTAATCCTTAATCTTCTAATACCCGTTTTTCTCAGCGGTGTCACATCCATTACCCAATGGGCTACGAACTTTAGAGTTCAATTTCTGTCAAACTCATCCCACCCAAATTGCGATTAATGCGATCGCTCATCCTATTCCTTAGCGCTATTGCTTAGCCATCGCTCAGAATTGCTTGTCACACTAGAGATAGCCTTTCTCAAAGGGAAGCTTGCCTTGCTATGCTGCGGTTAGCCTTCCCTGTGATCCCTCTCAGCTCTCTACCCTTGTCATTGATGAATCGCATTGACTACCTGCGCATCAGCCTGATTGACCGCTGCAACTTCCAATGTCAGTACTGTATGCCAGAGGGAGCGGAGATTGAATATGTCCTACGGCAAAATTGGCTGACCCGTGAGGAGATTCAGGTTCTTTTGCAAGAGATCTTCATTCCCCTAGGCTTTACCCGATTTCGCCTAACCGGGGGTGAACCGCTGCTTCGGCCTGATGTGGTAGAGATCGTGCGCGACATCGCAGCTCTGCCCCAGACTGAAGACTTGGCGATGACAACTAACGCTTTTCGTTTGGGGCAATTGGCCCAGCCTCTATGGGATGCTGGCTTGCGACGAATTAACATCAGCCTAGATTCTCTGGATCCACAGATTTTTCAGGAGATTGTAGGTGGAAAGGGGAAGTTGCGCTGGTATGACGTGTGGGCTGGCATTCAGGCGGCTCATCAAATTGGCTTTTCACCACTCAAGCTCAACGTAGTGGTTATCCCTGGTGTGAACGACCACGAGGTTTTGGATTTGGCAGCGTTGACTCTAGAGCGGGAATGGCACGTTCGTTTTATTGAGTTTATGCCTATCGGCAACGGTGACTTATTTGAGAACTGCGGCTGGATCTCTTCCGAGGCGTTGCGGCAGCAGATTCGTGACCAGTGGGGTCTGGTTCAGTCCAGCGTGCGCGGCAATGGTCCTGCCGACGTGTTTAGAATTCCAGGGGCAAAGGGGACACTGGGATTCATTAGCCAGATGTCAGAGTGTTTTTGCGATCGCTGCAACCGCATGCGCCTCTCTGCAGATGGTTGGCTGCGCCCCTGCCTGCTCAATGAGACAGGTCAGATTGATTTAAGAACATTTTTGCGGGACGGCAAACCCCTAGACTACCTACGCGACCAAGTGGCAGAACTCTTGGCAATAAAGCCAGAAATCAACTACAAAATGCGCGAGTCAGGAACAACTGGAGCCTATAACCGCACTATGTCCCAAATCGGTGGCTAGGCGTATCAGACAG
>DATNQF010000235.1:0-2488 GCA_036702855.1 Trichocoleus sp.
GGACGGAAGGCATCATGTGCGATCGCAAGCGCTCGGTAACATTCCTCGTTGGTGTTAACAATCAGGCGAACGGCAGCAATGTCATATATCTCGTGGAAGTCCTTATTTTGCATCTCCATTTTGTGGTAGATGCTGTAGAGATGTTTAGGCCGACTGCTAACATCAATCACGTTAATGCCAGCTCCCTCTAACCGTTGCCGCAGCGTTTCAGCCACCTGCTTGAGCCGCGTCTCCCGATCTGTGCGTTTCTCGGAGACGTATTTCTGCATTTTTCGGTAGGCTTCTGGTTCCAGATACTTGAAAGATAGATCCTCCAGTTCCCACTTAAAACGACCAATCCCTAGCCGATTGGCTAGGGGCGCAAAAATCTCCATGGTTTCCAGTGCTATGCGGCGGCGTTTTTGGTCGCTTAGGTGCTCCAGCGTCCGCATATTGTGGAGGCGGTCGGCTAGCTTCACCACGATAACCCGCACATCCTGTGCCATGGCCAGAAACATGCGTCGAAAATTCTCGGCCTGACGCTCAGTTTTACTTTCAAAATTGAACTTTGAGAGCTTAGTCACTCCCTCTACTAGACGCCGAACCCCTTCCCCAAACTGGCTTTCAATTTCTTCGGTAGTTACTTGGGTGTCTTCCACAATGTCATGAAGGAAACCAGCCGCGATCATGGCACTGTCTCCCCCTAGATCCCGCAGTAGACTGGCAACCTCAATGGGATGGCAGATGTAGGGCTCCCCAGAGGCCCGATATTGCCCTTCGTGTAAGGCGTAGGCAAACTGGAAGGCCTTACAGACCAGCAGGTTGTTAGATTTTTCCTCGGGGCATCCGGCTGCTAGATGCCCATCACTGTCCTGTTGATGGTCGAGCAAACAAGTTTCTAGCCAATGGGGAAGTTGACAGTCAGTGGGAATTGTTGGGGAAGCTGTTAGGTTCATAGCGCCAAGCCTTTCAGGGAAATCGTGGTATTCGGTATACAGAGGAAGAAAAGCAATAAAAACGTGGGATTACTCTAGCTGAATTGTTATGAGGGACTATTTATTAGGAACTACAAACATGCCCAAGAGTCTTAAAACTTGAGCAGACAGCAAATGCCTAAAGGGTTTTGATGCTCGATTGAGGGAAAGAGCTTGGGCCAGTACCTTGTGCGTAAACGCCAATACTGACATCCCTGGTTGCTATGCCCAATGAACTTAAACTAAAACAGCGCCCTCAAGCAGAACATCCCGTGGGTTTCGCTTGGCAGGGCCAAAATCTATTTAGTAAAACATCATAATCAACCTGGGGATGACTTGCTGGCATTTCCACGCAATTTTTTCCTTACGGACAGGATGCCCCGCTCCTTTTTCATCCTCCCTCAGACATAACAACTCGCTTTAGGCTCCTATGGCAACGTTTTCAACGAGTTTGCAAGATCTTCAGACGCAGGTGAGTCAGTTGGAATCAATAATCTCTCAGGCTAATCCTGATGCAACCGCTCTTCAGCAAGATTTTTTGATGGTTCAGCAGCAGTTTCAGACAGGAATTTTGGGGATCACAGGGACTCTGCCGGAAGCTTTAGCCGATGCAGCTCAGCCGCTGTTAGTCGAAATGAATCGGACGTTTCGCTTGCTGGGAATGGATATTGCGTTTCTCCAAACGGCTCGCAATCCTTTGACTCAACAGCAGCGGCAAAAGCAAATGCGCGATCGCATTCATCAGCTCCAAAACTTTTGTCAGGGGCTGATGAAGCTAGAAAACGAGGCTACTGATTTGAGTGAGGGGTAAGTGGGCAGCCCTGCAATGGTTTAATGGGTAAACAATACCCCGATCTGGTTTGCTTGGCAGGAGGGCCGAATTGTACCAGTGTCCTAAAGAAGGTCAGGTAACGTTGCAGAGTGGTCAGCTCGCACACGGGCTTGAAGCGCATGGTTGTCCGAGTTGTGGCGGAGCCTGGATTCCACCGGAAAATTACACCGATTGGAAGGAACGCCGATTCGAAGCTCAAAGCCCTCTGCACGTCGCAGTTTTACCCCTGACCCTCGGCGGAGAGTTCAAACCCTCCCCACTCGATAACCGAGCCGCACTGTGTCCAGACTGCAAGCATTACTTAGTGAGGGGCCGCATTAATCTACGCACAACTTCTTTTTATGTAGAACGCTGTCCCAACTGCCAGGGGTTCTGGTGCGACGACGGAGAGTGGGAGATTCTTGAGAAGCTGCAGTTAGTGGGGCATCTCGAACATATTTTTTCAGGGGATTGGCAGGCTCAAGTCAGGCTACTGGAGCAGGGAGAGCGAGAAAAGCTCGCCACTATTGAAAAGCTAGGTCCAGAAGTTGCCTACAAGATTTTTGAGCTAGCGGACTTGTTGGAGAATCATCCTAACGGAGACTTTGGTGTGGCTTACTTGATGCGACGTTTTGAGGAGTAATGGCAAGTCCTATGGCTGCTCCTTTACTTGCCTTAGAAAACTTTCATGTGGCCTACCCTGGACAAACGACTTGGGCGGTTA
>DATNQF010000015.1:0-22471 GCA_036702855.1 Trichocoleus sp.
TGGTATTCCAATATCTGGGTCCCTATGTCGGTATCGTAGTGCGATCGCATCTGCTGCGCTTCGGCAAGAGGGCCATTATTTCAAGTGGTCCATTGCCGTGAGGGGCGAGACACCTCACCTACTCTACTGCTTACGACACAACGCCTCAATTTCCGGATCGCTTTGATCCGAAGCCAACCCAGTTTGACGCTCCGAAGAGCCGACCGACCTGTCTGAGGACTCAACGCCTAACCACTCACAGGCCCGCCGAATAAGTTCCGGTGTTTCCTCCAGCTTCCAAAGCTTAATCTGGCTGTCTCCCTGAGCAACGGCAATCTGTCGTCCCTCCTCTAGAAAAGTGACGCTTAACGCACCGTCCTGATGCCCTTCAAACTGATATCTCGGCTTAAACTGTCTGCCGGGTTGCCGCAGTCCCCACCCCTCCACACTGCGGTCCCAAATAATCACAGAGCCATCTTTACTAGCGGTGGCCAGCAACTCGCCCTGGCGCTTGCCGATCTTCTCAAACTCAACCCAAGTCACCCGCTGATAATGGGCTGATAATTCATGGAGCGGCTTTGGCGCTTCGCTATTGAGTACGGCTTTCATTGACCAGATCCGCACACCACCATCTTTTCCTGCCGTCGCAATCAAGCCGTCTTCACTGAAATCAACACTCGTGGCTCCGTTGCGGTGACCGGGTAAAACGGCTGCTGGTGTCGGCTCAAGCTGCCGCTTTGCTCCCTTGCCGCCCAGCTTCCAAAGCTTGACAGTGCCATCCTCGCTAGCGGTAGCAACATACTGCCCATCGGGGCTAAATTTGACGGCAAAGAGCGGCTGTTCTTTTTTCGGGGTAGGCAGGAAGCTCTCAATCAGCTCATACGTGCGGATAGGATCTCCAACAGGTTCACCAGTAGCCGTCCATAAAAAGAGGCGGCCTTTAGAATCGGCAGAAGCGATGTAATCGCCCGTTGGACTAAAGGCAACACTGTTAATAAAGGCATCTGCTTGGTGGGAAATGACCGCTTTAGCACTGCCGTCCTGGCTATTCCAAAGCCTAACCGTGCAGTCTGCGCCAGCGGTCGCCACGGTTTGACCATCCGGCGAAAAAACGACCCAAAACACATCACGATTCCCCCCTGATTCACAGGCGTCCACAGGAGACTCCTCGTGCTTGAGAATCGAGATTGGCTGGGGAGTGGTCTGGGAATCTTGAAGGTTGGCCAGTCGCCAAAGGTTGGCAGTTCCATCTGACCCTGCGGTGGCCAGCAGATCGCCTTCGGGGCTGTAGCTCACGCTCCAGGCAGTTCCTCGGCCATACCGATTTTTCTGATGGCCCAGAAAGCGAGTCAAGAAGCTAGAGTTTTTTTCTGTGGGATCTCTCAAGTCCCATGAATGCAGGGTGCCATCAATGCTGGTTGAAACTAAAAGCGAGCTGTCTGCCCCAGTCTCTGGGCCAGCGACTGGCGTGTTGAGCAGATTCCAAATCCAGCCCTGATGCCCTTTCAGTTCCTGGAGCTGAACACTTTCAATCGGCGTGATACCCCAAGACCGGATAACCCCTGCCTCATCAGCAGTCACCAGGCGGTAAGCGTTTTCTGGAGCAGGCTCCCGAGCAAACGTCTGAAGCGCCCTAGGCGCAGCCTCTAGGGTAGGGGCAGGCATAAACCGAACGGCTGTGACCCACTTACCGTTGTGGGCCAGAAACTCATATAGAAAGCGCCCTGAAGCAAAGTCCCAAATGCGGACTAAGCCATCCTCAGCAGCGGTCGCCATCAAACTCCCATCGGGACTGAGCGCTATTCCGTAAACGACTCGCCGCTGATCCCGGTAGGGAGCCTGAAGCTGCCTGAGTGGTGTAGTAGGGTCGTTGCCCCGAATGCCCCAAATACTGACATTGCCCTCATAATCACCCGAAATCAGTTCTGTTCCGGCAGGACTAAATTGCAGGCTGCTGATCGGTACTGAGTGCCCTCGCCACTCTTTTAACGGCTGAAAGGTCTGGGTATCCCACAGCCGGATGAACCCATCTTCTCCAGCAGTAGCTAGGACCAATTTATTGGGGCTAAGGGTCAGGCGGGTGAAGTAATAGTCCCCCGGTTGATGGGCGGTAACCGGGGAATTGAGTAAGGGTGCACCCGTGACAGTATCCCAAACCGTGAGCTTCCCGGCACTGTCGATCACAGCTAACTGAACCTCTCCGGCCAAAAAACGAATATCCCATATCTGCTCACTGGCTGGGATCTGAGCCGAAGTGCTGATGCTTCTAAGCAGGTTGCCGTCAAGACTCCACAGTTTAAGGGTTCTATCGAGGCCTGCTGTTGCTACAGTCTGGCCGTCAGAACTAATGTCTGCGGCAAAAATTTGCGTTTGCTTCGTATCAAACCATTTTTTCTCGGAGATGTTATCAATAATGTGCTGAAGAGTGTGAATGGGCAGCGTGGTTCGATCTTCGATATCCGAACGATTGTCAAACTTAGCAGCCGCCTTGACTGCCTTGGCTAAACTAATGGTTTGGTAACCGTCAAACTTACTGTAGTTCTCGATAGAATCCCGCTCTAGCTGGGTGACTTCGTAAAGCAGTTTGTTATTTTTGTAGAAAACGTAGAGCACCGATCCGGCTGACACGAGGGAAACGAGTAAAAGGGCGAGCAAGCGAACAATTCGACCCAACCCCTCAACTTTTCTCTCAAGCTTCTCAAATTTTTCTTGGTGCTTGGTTTGTACCTTCTCCCGGATCAGATTCACCAGGTAATCATGCACCAGTTGGTAGGATTCATTTGGGGCAGAGGGCACCAAGAGCACTAGGCCAGAGCGCACCAGGATTTCGAGAATCAAATCAATCTGCCCAGAACCTTTGGGAAGAGCCGTATACAGTTCTTGTAATAGTTCTGATTTAGTTTTAATCGGGCGGGTGCTGTCTTCGTTGGTCAGTAGATACAAGATGATTTCGGCGACTTCCTGATTTTCGGGACCACAGTCGCGAACGACGCTTTCGAGATAGCGATGAACCAGAATCTCCTTAGGCTGACGACCGTTCTCTGCGAAGGCCTCGTACTGCTCCAAGGAGGTAATGTGCTCTGATTGCAGTTGCGCCCCCACAATTTGTAGCTCAATGGGGCGAATTTGCTCAAAAGTATCGGCTAAGTCGTCAACAACTTGGTCAATTAACGCCTCATCAAACTTGACCTGAGTGTTATTTGTGCGATCGCGAATAATGGTATAGGTTTCTTCCTTAGTAAAATTACCAAGGTAATAAAGAACATTTTTATCGAGGATGTTATTGCCAATAATCTCTAGGCCGGATAGCTGGTTGCAGATGAGAAGGTAGTGAATATAGTCTTCTCTCATAGAGAGAACGACTTCAACGTCTAGGATTTTGAACCACTCAACCGCAGATTCATAAAACTGTTGCCGTCCTTCTACGCTGGGGTTGGCAAAGAAGAACTCTTCAAACTGATCCAAAATCAGGACGGTTTTGAAATTTTCCCTTTCGTTTTTTCTTAATTGCTTCAGAATGTCGTCGGGTGTAGTGAGAATGAGATCTTCGGCAAGATCAACCCCAGCTTCCAAACAAGCTTGCGTCAGTTGGTTGCCCAGTTCCTGTACCCAGTTCGTATAAACCTGTTGCAGCACCGGGATGACTCGCCGCCCGTCAAAGGTTTGCTGCTTCAAGGCAGGCAATAACCCTGCTTGCAGAATTGAGCTTTTGCCCACGCCAGAGGGACCGTGAATCACGGTGAGCCGCATGTCTTTGCGTTCAATGCGGCGCAGGAGCGCTTCGAGATCTTTTTGTCGGCCTGAAGCCTGAATTTCTGGGGCAATGCGATCGCAGGTCTCTGCAGCTGGCAAAGAGGGGTTGGTGATCTCCTGGCTGGCTTGGAGGCGTCCGGCTCCCATAAAAGGCCGCAGATTAAACTTACTTTGAATTTCCCGCCGGGCCTGACGGGTTTTGTAAGCGGCTAGATAGTGCTTTTGCTCAAAGTAAATCTCGCGCAGTTCATCCAAGATCTGGGTGTACAGATCGGGGTCATAGCTGGGTTTGGCCGTTTTTCGGGCTTCTTCCAGGTGACGAGTGGCCTCGGTGGTTTTGTTGCTTTGCCGTTGAGCTTTGCCCAGGGAGTAGAGATACCAGGGACGGTGAAAACTACGCTCCCAATCTAGAAACGATTTGCGATCCGGCTGGGAAGCAGACATCTTGGCGGCTTTTTGCCAGGTGTCAAGGGCTAGGGTTGCCGAAGACTCGGCCTGACTCCAGTTGGCCTGTGCGATCGCACCTTCTGCCATCAGCCCCAGCGCTTTGGCCTGCCGAAAATAATCGCAGTAGCGCTGATGCAGCCCATAGGCTTTGCTAGCTAGGGCATCGAGGGCAGGCCAGTCCTGCTGACGATGCAACACCTCGCCCAGATAGTTAATAAACTGCGCTACCCGGTCATCTCGCCCGATCTGCTCAAAGGTGGCAATAGAGGCTTCTAGGTAACGCCTCGCTTTTTGTAACCCTGCGGGACGGCTTCCCAGGTGGCGCACGGCGTAGTTAACCCACCAAAAGCCCAGGTAAAACTGCACATGGGCGTAGCGCTCTAGATTGCCCGCCTGCTGCCACAATTGCAGACTGCGCTCATAGTGCTGTCGGGCGTCTTTCTGACAGTTGTTGGAAACACGACCCAGCACAAATTGAATGCTGGCTTCTAGCTCTAGGGGCAGGGGCCCGGGCTGGCGATGCAGTTCCTCGCAGGCCGCGCGCAATTCTTTTCGTAGGGGAGAGTTGGCGTCTAGGTGAAGGGTGCGGTTGTCGAGAAAGACGTTTTCGCGGGAGCTGAGCAGTTGGTCAAAGATCTGGTCAGTGGTTTTGAGAACGAACTGGATGAGCGCTTCCGGGTTGCTCTCAAATTGGATTGTGATCGAGGCCCAGCTTTCAAAATCGGTGGCCTCTCGGATCAGCCGCTGCAAAATGCTGTCGGTAATCCAAATGACCAACGGGCAGGGTAGGTGATTACGAAACTCCTCCCGGCTTTGGTTGGTAACGCGCAGCAAACAGCCCAAATCAGCCACAGTTTCTAGGCCAGTGACCATAAGAGCAGAAGGCTGTTCACTGCCAATTTCCCGCCGAATTGCAGTGAACAGCGTGATTGTCTGCGGAGTGAGGTTAATTTCACGCCAAGGAACCTGGACCTGCTGCCCCAGGGTGACAAGAATGCGCTCGCGCAGGCTGCGGTAGTTGCACCGCGCCAGAATCAGCGAAAACATGCCTTGCGATCGCTCAATCGCCCGCGTCAACGCAGTAAGCGACTCCTGATTCTTTGACGAAAGCGAGAAGGGAGCGTCAGAGGTCGTCATAGAGAATCGGGTTCACGTCAAACCAGTGGCCGTAGTCATCGCTGCGGTACTCAAAGACAAACATGCTCTTAAGCAACACCTCATAGTTGGTTTCGCCGCGCACGTTTTTCTCTTGCTTAACCTTTTGCAGCAGCTCCATTTCATCGGGAGTGATGGCCTGCAACAGCTCATTGCGCCGCTGCCGGATCACCCGATCCACGCAGTCGCGGGTGAAGGGTGGATCTTCTCGCTGCAAGCAGCTAAAGCACAGCTTCAGCAGGTTCCGCACGTGACCACCGCTGGCTAGGCACAGCCGATCCAGTGTCTCCAGGTCTTCAAACACCTTTTCAACCAGCTCCAAACGGGCTTGGGGAGCCATATTCGGAAAGGCCCGGGCCAACACCAACTGCCGTAGCAACGCCATGCCTGACTCACAAAGCTCTCCGTTCGGGTAGCGCACTGTCACCACAGGAAGCACCTGCGGATCGACACCAAAGCGGTTAGCAACTTGGTTTAGGTCATTGGAGAACACCATCACAATAGGAATGGTGTAAACGACGTGACAGTTGAGCCGCCGCAGTTGCTCTCCCCGATCAACAAATAGGTAGGCCGATTGGGGTTTGCCCGCTTTTTGGGTATTGTCGAGCCGATCCAGGTTGTCGATCAGCACGACTAGCCCCTTGTAGCCCTTCTGTTGAAGCGCCGTCTGAGCAGGTTCCAGCAGTTCGCGGTTGATCGCCTCCAAAATGTTGTTGGTGCGCGGCTCCATCAGCTGCCGCATTTGTCGCCGCAGCTCAGGGCTGTCTTTGGTGCTGGCTGTGAGGCTGGCAATGCCGACTGAGAGCTGCACATCCCGAATCTCAATGGGGGTCTTGAGGATTTCACTCACTTCGCCAAAGAGCTTGACGAAGTAGTTGGGCTTGAGCCGAATGTTGATCGCTTCTAGACTGGCGCTCACCTGACGTGCGATCGCCATCAAAATGTCAGTGACATCAACATCCACCAGATCCATCTCATCGCTGGACTCGAAGTACACCACATGAAACCCAGCCTCGGTGAGGTAGGTTTTGAGGCAAAGCATTTCAGTTGACTTGCCGCAGCCGATGTGACCGGTGAAAAGCTGGCAGGTCGGGTCATCGTACAGCCGCGTGATCGTCCTTGCCAGTTGCCGGGTCATGTTGCCGCCCCGCACATCTGAAAAGTCGATGTAGTATTTCAGGTCTTCAGAATTACTGATATTAAGCGGTTTTGAGGGGTTAAACGCTTTCCAAAAGCGATCAAGATCGAGGTGCATGGCTGGTTCGGGGGGTAACAGAAGCCTGAGGATGCACGGGCTAGTCCATTGTAGAAGCCCTAAAAGGCCTGACCGAGCGGGAGTATGCGGGATTGACAACTGGCCCTAACCGGGGTACCAAATGTCTTTTCGCCTGTTAGCTGAAGTCGGCTGGATCCTCTTGCAAAGCCCTTTATGAGCTGTTTGTAAGCAGCTACTTAATGACTGCTTCACCCTTCAATCGCCGCTTTCCGAAAAACGCAAAAAATCAAGTCTTTAAACAAGTTTTTAAATTTGTGGTGATCAGATGACTCAGAGCATTGCAGATTGCCCATCAGTTTATAGAATTGTAAAGACCCTGGAATTTGAGCAGGCAGCATAGGCTAGAGACATGACCCAAACCCAAGAAAAACCTCAGACGATACCTCAGACAGCAGCCCCCGGGCCTCATCGGGTTGTCATTGTAGGCGGTGGATTTGGCGGGCTCTATGCAGCTCAGCAGCTTGGCAAAACGAATGCTGAGGTCACGCTGATTGATCGGCGCAACTATCACTTGTTTCAGCCCTTGCTGTACCAAGTAGCAACGGGTCGGCTTTCTCCCGCTGATATTGCTTCACCACTGCGTTCGGTGTTGCGGCGGCAAAAGAATACTAAGGTGTTGCTGGGCTATGTGGTGGATATTGACCCAGAGCAACAGCAGGTACACCTCAAAGATGGCAATGTAGTGCCCTACGACAGCTTGATTGTGGCAACTGGGGTAAGCCACAGCTACTTTGGCAATGACCATTGGGAAAAGATTGCCCCTGGAATGAAGTCGGTTGAGGATGCGCTGGAAGTGCGTCGCCGCATCTTTTTTGCCTTTGAGGCAGCGGAGAAAGAAACTGACCCTGAAAAGCGGGCGGCTCTTTTGACTTTTGTGATTGTGGGCGGTGGCCCGACCGGGGTGGAGTTGGCAGGAGCCTTGGCAGAACTAGCCCATCGTACGCTGGTTTCGGATTTTCGCAATATTGATACGCGGGAAACGCGGGTGATTTTGGTTGAGGGAATGGATCGGGTACTGCCGCCTTTCCCGCCGGATCTGTCGGCCGCTGCTGAAGACTCCCTTAAGGAGCTGGGTGTGGAGGTGCAAACCAAAACCCTGGTGACAAAGATTGAGGGCGATCAGGTAGTGGTCAAGCGGGGCGACCAGGAAGAGACGCTACGCGCGCGCACAGTTTTGTGGGCAGCGGGGGTGCGGGCTTCAAAGATGGGAGAACTGCTGGCGAAGAAGACGGGGGCACAACTCGACCGGGCAGGACGGGTAATCGTATCATCCGATCTGAGCGTGCCGGACTATCCCAATGTGTTTGTGGTCGGTGATCTGGCGCACCTAGCCAATGATGAAGGCAGACCTTTGCCGGGAATTGCACCTGTGGCAATGCAGGAGGGTCAGTTTGTGGCGAAGTTGATTCAGGCGCGTCTGAAAGAGCGGCCTTTGCCTACCTTCCAATATAAGGACAATGGCAACTTGGCGGTGATTGGCCGTAATGCTGCCGTGGTGAACATGGGCAACATGAAGCTTTCGGGCTTCCCGGCCTGGGTGCTGTGGCTATTTGTCCATATTTATTTCTTGATTGAGTTTGACAACAAGCTGATCGTGATGACGCAGTGGGCCTGGAACTACATAACGCACCACCAGGGGGCGCGGTTGATTACGGGGCGCGATGTGGAGAAGGTAAAAGCGTCTCTGGGTGAACCTGCTAGGTGATAATGGCCGGGTTGGTTTCTTAGAAATGCCATGGCGGGTGATTCTGTAACGGTAACGGTCAAACTGTTTGCGGCTTATCAAGAAGCTTACGGTTTGACCGAACTTGAACTGTCGTTTCCTTCGGGGACGACGGTAGCTGCGGTATGCGATCGCATTTTGGCTGAGCATCCAGAGCTAGAGCCGTTGCGATCGCTCACTCGCTTTGGCATCAATCTGCAATTTGTTGAGCCAGATACGCCTTTGCAACAGGGAGATGAGGTGGTGCTGATTCCCCCAGTGAGTGGGGGATAGGGTGTACTAGACCCTCCTAAAATGCTGGAGCTACTCTGACTTTGCACCATATCCATTGGATAACTCATGGCCTTCTCTCCATAAAAAGAAGACCTTACACCCACCCAATGGACACCTTTTCTGATAGCGGCTCTTAAACCGCTTAATGGCCTCCACACAAACAGATCAATTGTGAGGCTTCTAAATCAAGCGACTCCGCGCAAATAGCCAACGGAAAACCGAGTTGTACAGCGGGTAGCCAAACGAGATTAATTAGAAGCTTTTGTATACAGAAAAAATTGAATCTTTTCGTGTCAATTTTCCGTGACTTTTTAGGTTTTTATAGTTCGCTTGGTAAAATTAATAGCAGAAGAAACTCCATGAGCACCCTTCTGCTCACTCTGCTCCACCATCGCAGCTCCCATCGATAGCTACGCCTCAAGGCGCTTCTGGCCCCCGAAACAGTCACTGCACAGGTCAGCACCTACCCACTAACGTCTATCACTTCAAAAATGCTTTGGGCCTAGGCTCGCTGCCCCTGGCTTACGCCACAGCTTTTTGAAGCTGGAGGGATTTTTATCATGCTCTCATTTTTGTCTTTTGATGCACGGCGTATCAGTACCCGGCTGTATCTAGGGTTTGCCTTGCCAGCAATTTCCATCATTACTGTTGGCACCTACGCCCTTTATTCCTTCGGCCAAATCAACCACAAAGTAGGCACCATCTACGACGACCGTATTATCCCCTTAGAGCAACTTAAACTCATCTCCGACAATTACGCAATTTCTATCATTGATACCGTCAATAAAGCCCATGCAGGCCAACTCTCCCAGCAAACCGCACTATCCCAAGTGCGACAGGCTCAAACGACGATCGACGACACCTGGGATACCTATCTGCAAACCTACCTCACACCAAGAGAAGCCCAACTGGCCAAAGAAGTTAATGCCCTGTTTGAGAAAGCCAATCCCGAAATTGAGCGACTGGTAGCCACTCTAGAAACAGGGAGCACGAAAGACTTAGACGCCTTTGACGGTTACCTGTATCAGATCATTGATCCACTCACCACCAAAATCCAAGAGTTGATTGACATACAGCTCCAAGTGGCGGAACAGGAGCGTATCGCTGCCGAAGCCCTATACCAGCAGACCCGTGCAGTGTTTCTAGCTCTGCTGGCAGGAGCACTTGTGTTAGCCTCTCCGGCTGGGTATCTTTTCAGCCGCGTGATTACAAAAACCCTTAAGGAAACCACAGAAGCCGTTGCCCATGTTCTGAACGAGATTGCCACTGCAACTGAAGAACACGAGCGCATTGCCGCTCAACAGGCCAGTGCAGTCCGGGAAACCACTACGGCCCTAGATCAACTCAGCAGCTTTGCCCGCAACTCAGCTTATCAGGCCGAGTCAGTTGCTCAAAAGTCTCAGCAATCTCGGCTGCTGACCGAAGATGGTGCTAAATCTGCCCAAACAAATCTCCACTCAATGTCCTCGCTACGGGAAAACGTCGAAGGCATTGCTGAGCAAATCAAGCACCTCAATGAGCAGGCCCAGCAGATTGGCTTCATTTCCTCCTCGGTCAGCGACATTGCCAACCAGACTAATATGCTGGCTTTAAATGCATCAGTAGAAGCCGTTCGAGCAGGTCAGCAGGGCCAAGGCTTTGCGGTCGTAGCGAAGGAAATTCGCAAACTGGCCGATCAGAGCAAGCAATCTAGCGAAAGAATCAGCTTACTGGTGAACGAAATTCAAAAATCGGTACAACTCACCGTGCTGACCACTGCTACAGGCACCCACAGTGCCCAAGACAGCTTGGTCGTTTTCCAAGCCAATGCTGATGTCTTTACCCAGGTAGCCGCTGCCAGTGAGGAAGTCGTGATCAGCGGTCAACAGATCAGCCTGAGTGCCGAGCAACAAGCCAAAGCCATTCAAGAGGTGCTGCAAACCATGCATTCCCTCAATGCTGCCGCCTCAGAAACCGCTCAAAGTATTGCCCAAACCCGTCAAGGTACTCACCGACTGAAAGAGACAATGGAGCGCTTGAAAGCAATGGTTTGAGAAATACAAAGGGGAGGACTGCAACTTGACCCGCTGCTGGTGAGGAACACTTACCCGGTCAACGAGATGGTCTGGCTCTGCCCGCCCTCTGCCTTTCAACTGCCTTAGATACCGCTTCGGGCAGTTTTTCAAACCCATCCATACCCGCTTAACTAAATCGCAGGCCTCTAAATTCCCACCCTATGCGATACCTTCAGCGGCTTACTGGGATTGCCCTTACGACTTTGGGCCTTTACTTTTTGGCTAAAAATATCCTAGTCACCACTAATCCTCAGCCCTACTGGTGGCGAGGATTTATGGCCGATAGCTCAATTCTGCTGTTGGCACTGGGGTTGTTGATGCTAGTGCTGATTCCCTTTAGTGCGCTTAGGCAAATTGGCAGCATTTTCTTTGTGGTGGGGGTGCTCTGCGTATTTAACAGCCGCTATGCAATATTGACCCCTTTGGGCATAGGTGAGTTGATTTCGGCCATTCTTGCGATCGCATCGGGCTACCTCTTTTACATCTCAGGAAAGCTACGAAACTGAGCTACCGAGACGCCACCAACGCCACCCCACAGACAATCAGGCCTAGCCCAATCGCCCGCCCTACCGAAATCGACTCCTGAAAGACAAAGTAGCCAATCAAAACAGACGCCAGATAAATCAAAGATGCAGAGGGAGCTGCCACGCTCAGCTTCACACGGGTCAGCAACAGAATGTAGGAAATGGCACCGACACCATACGCCGCTAATCCTGCAATCAGCGTTGGGGTTGTCGCAATTCTCAAAACGTGACTTACGAGGTTATCTGCCGTGACCTCGCCCAGCTTCATAGCCCCCAGCTTGAGAAAAAGCTGCCCGAAGGAGCTGGCAATCACAGATATCATCAGCAGTCCAAGTTCCTGTAGACTCAAGACTCCAGCCCGTCCTATCAAAACCGTTTTTATCGTCAAGGAAAGTGCGATCGCAAAGAGTGCGATCGCACTGGTCATGAATAGGTTTATTCGTACAGCCAGCCCTTGAGGGTGGGTTCCCAAGAAACCAGTTCTTCCGGCTTGAACCAGAGTGCAATTTCGGTTTGAGCGGTTTCGGGCGCATCAGAACCGTGAATGATATTGCGGCCAATGGTCACGCCGAGATCGCCCCGAATGGTGCCGGGTTCAGCCGTGAGAGGATTGGTTGCGCCAATGATTTTACGGGCAGAGGCAATCACGCCGTCGCCTTCCCACACCATTGCTACTACAGGGCCAGAGGTAATGAAATCGACCAGGCCCGCAAAGAAAGGCCGTTCGCGGTGGACGCCGTAGTGCTCCTCAGCCAGCTCACGAGATACTGCCATTAGCTTCAGACCCACCAGGGTAAAGCCCTTGGTTTCAAAGCGACGAATGATTTCACCAATCAAATTCCGCTGAACACCGTCAGGCTTGATCATCAAAAACGTCCGTTCCACAGATACCCGCTCCTAAATGCGTGATAAACCTTCTCTATGCTGGGAAACGATGTGTGCTTTTGTAAAGGATTTCGGCCAAACTTTTTATTTGATCACTCCTCACCTTTCACTTCTAACTCTCCCCGTTCACCAATTTGGATCCCTGGAGAGTTAAAGGTATACAGAATATCGCCATGATCAGTAGGCTCAAAGTTGGCATAGAACTCACGAGCACGGGCATCGAGAAAGGCACGGGCTTGTGGGCCTGTGAGGTCGGCTGCGATCGCAAAGTCCAACACGCTGACCTTGCCATGATTTGCCTTGAGCATTTCATAAAACAAGCGATGTAGGACCTGCTGCTGTTTGCGTTGCCGTTGATTTAGCCAAAACCCTAGCCAGGCTAGGCCCGCCAACATCAACCAGGGCAGGAGGATCTGGACAATGGCAACCAGGAGCAGCGCGGTGCCAGCCAGTACAATCAGGCGCAGTAGACGGCTTTCCAAATCCAGGGACAAGGAATGGGGTTTACGATAGGGCATGTGTCATCTGTTGACCCTTTCTAGAGTTTAGACAGGTCTCTTCTTAAGCGTCACGCTTAGAGATGACGATTAAAGTGCCGTTAGAGTCACTTCAAGAGAGTCACTTCAAGCGTCACCCCACTTGCCCCCTTACCCAATGGTGGTCCCATGAAACCCATGCCGACCTTTGACAACGCGTTCCAGCGGCATCAGGCAGAACAACTGCTTCAGCCGACGTTGATTCGGGTGATCGACAACCTGCGGAAAGTGTTGGACACGTCCTCTTGGGTGGGCACCTATGAAGAACATCTTCTTTGGCCCGAAGGCGCTACAGAAGCCCAGCAGGAACAGGTGCGTGAGATCGCCGCTCAATTGGAAGAGGCCGATGAGCAGACCGCGATGGCTCTACAGGAAAAGCTCAGCCACTTGCCAATGCCCTTTCCCGGCTACGAATTGCGTCTCAACCGGGGCGACCAAACCGAGCGAGTAGACGTCTGGAACCTCTGCTACCAGGTCTGCTTCACCCACTACGATCCCAATGCCCCAGCAGAAGTCGATCCCACCTTGCTCGATGAGGTTGGTGATGTAAACTGGCTAGCCCTCGATGAAAAAGCCCAACGCCTTGTACAAGGCACCTTTGACCAACTCCCCTAACACCGCTCTTCTCTCCTCCCCTCGCTTCCCAAGATGCTAGAACTTCACTGCCACACAACCTACTCCGACGGCACGCTGACCCCAGAAGCGCTGGTGCAAGCTGCGATCGCATCTGGAGTCAAGGCGCTGGCGATTACCGATCACGATACCGTAGCAGGCTGGGACGATGCCTTTGAAGCTGCCGCTGGAACAGATCTAGAAATTGTGCCGGGTCTGGAGCTGAGCACCGTCTACAATGAGCGCTCCTTACATATTCTTGGCTTTTACCCCGACCGTAGCAAGCTGGAGCCGCCGCTGCAAGAGCGGATCGCAGGCCGCAAACGGCGGGCTCAAGAAATGGTTCAGCGCTTAGCAGAGTTGGGCTATCCCATTCACTTGCCAGAGATGCCAGGCAACATGGCTCCCGGGCGGCCCCATATTGCAGCAGCTTTAGTGCGGGCTGGGCATGTTTCGTCCAACCAGGAAGCGTTTACCCGTTGGTTGGGCGATGGAGGCCCAGCCCATGTGCAGTACGACAAGTTTGCCGCCGAAGACGGGATTCGCCTGTTGCTCAGTTGCGGAGCCGTTCCGGTGTGGGCGCACCCCTACCTATTTCGGGGCGGCACAGTGGAAACGGTGTTGCCGCGTCTGGTGGAAGCGGGTCTAAAGGGCGTGGAGGTGTATCACCCGCACCACAGCCCCAGTGAGGTGCGGCGACTGGAAAGCTTTTGTCAGACCTACGGCTTGGTGATGACGGGCGGCAGTGACTACCACGGGCCAGCCGCCGATGGCGACAGAAAACAACCCACGCTCAATCAACTTCAAGTGCCGCTGGATCTCCTCCTTCCGTTAAAGGCGGTAGCAGCCACCCTACGTTAGCCTGAGGATCTACCTCATCACTCGACTCTAAGGAGCAACCGAGTGGTTCGCAACGCACATCCTTGATGAGGCATCCTATGGTTGCTATTTCAGCTTCAAATCAGTCTATTGCAGACTGGCTCGGCGACGAAGCCGATTCTCTTTTGACTTACGAAGCCAAAGTTCCGAAATCCTCACTGCACCTACCGGGTCCCGATTGGGTTGATCGCATTTTTGCCCAGAGCGATCGCAACCCCCAAGTGCTCCGCAGTCTTCAGCAGCTCTACAGCAGCGGACGGCTGGCAAATACGGGCTATCTCTCGATTTTGCCAGTGGATCAAGGGATAGAGCATTCGGCAGGAGCTTCGTTTGCGCCTAACCCTATCTACTTTGACCCCAGCAACATTGTGGAACTTGCGATCGCAGGGGGCTGCAACGCAGTGGCGACTACCCTGGGCGTGTTGGGCATGGTATCCCGCAAGTACGCCCACAAGATCCCCTTCATCGTCAAGGTCAACCACAACGAATTTCTGAGCTATCCCAACAAGTTTGACCAGGTCATGTTCTCCTCGGTTGAGCAGGCTTGGAACTTGGGCGCTGTAGCTGTGGGTGCGACGATTTACTTCGGCTCAGCCGAATCGGCCCGTCAAATTCAAGAAGTGCGGGCAGCCTTTGAGCGGGCACACCAATTGGGTATGGCTACCATTCTCTGGTGCTACCTGCGCAACGAGGCCTTCCAACAAGAGAAGGACTACCACCTCGCAGCCGACTTGACCGGGCAAGCCAACCACTTGGGCGTAACTATCGAAGCCGATATCATCAAGCAAAAGCTACCAACAACCAACAACGGCTATCAAGCTGTGGCTGAGAAGTTTGGCAAAACCTACGGCAAGACCCACAAGCTGGTTTACTCAGATTTGACCACAGACCATCCCATTGATTTAGCCCGCTACCAAGTGCTCAACTGTTATGCCGGACGGGCTGGCTTGATCAACTCTGGGGGAGCCTCCAGCAAGAATGACTTTGCCGAGGCCGTCCGGACTGCTGTGATCAACAAACGAGCAGGAGGCTGCGGACTGATTTCAGGCCGCAAAACCTTCCAGCGGGAGTTCAAGGAAGGCGTCAAACTGTTCCACCAGATTCAGGAGGTCTACTTGTCTCCTGAGATCACGGTGGCCTAGCCCATAAACTTCACAACCCCGTTCTGGATCGCGTCGAACAGGCGGTTAATCTGCCGTCGCTCCTGTTCGTCCACCATGCCGTCTGCTAGAACCAAGGTTGAAATTTCCTGATATTGGCTCATCGTGATTTGTCGAGAGGCGATGAGCCGATTAATCAGTTGCACAATGTCGCTTTCGGGGGCAGGTGAGTCGGTAGGCATCGGTGTGTCCTAGATCAAAGATCCTGGTCAACTCAATCTATGAGATTGATTAGGGTCAATCTACCGCTAAATTTCGCAAAGGGTGCAGTTTTCGTCTAGCTTCCCACGCACGGCAATCTGTGTCTAGGCAGAGAGCACAATCTGGGAACCCTCCTCGGTTTTATGGACATCAATCCGGGTGGGAAAGGCTTCCCGGAAGTGGGGAACGTGGGTGACGGTCAGAATGCAAGCAAAGTCGGATGCGATCGCACTGATGGCAGAAATTAAGCGATCGCACCCTTCCTTGTCTTGGGTGCCAAATCCTTCATCAATAATCAGCATTTGTAGGGGCATCCCTGAACGCTGCGCCAGGAGTCGGGCCAGGGCCAGCCGGATGGCAAAGCTGACTCGAAAGGCTTCACCCCCGGAGTACGTTTCGTAGGGGCGAGTCCCTTGAGTGTCGGCGATCAAAATATCTAAGGTGTCAATCAACTTCTGCTGACGGCGGCTGGCCCGTTGAGTAACAAAGCGTACATGAAGCTGGTTGCCGCTCAGGCGGCTCAGAATGTGATTGGCTTCAGCCTCTAGCTGGGGCAGCAGGTTCTCAATCATGAGCGCTTGAATGCCGTTGCGGCCAAAGGCATAGGCCAACTCTTGATACACCCGGGCCTGTTGGTGAGCGCTCTGGATCACCTGCTGCTGCTCTAGCATCTGAGCTTGCAGCTGATCAAACTGCTGAAGCTGTTGTTGCAATGCGCCCAACTGCGCTAAGGCAGCCTCTCGCTGCTGCCGCTGGGTAAACAACTGCTCCTCCAGCGCTCGGATCTGCGCTTGGGAATCTGGCGTTTGATCCAGGTATTCTCGAAACTGAGCGATCTGGCTGTTCAGTAGGTGGAGTTCCTGAGCGCGCGCTGCAATCACTTGATCCACCTGGCCTAGTCGCTGAGCCAGCTCCGGCTGCTGGCGGTGAACCTGTTGCCACTCCTGATAGCGTACCTGCCAAATTTGGTGTGCCTGAATCTCCTGGCGCAGCTCATTATGGGTGTCAAATGAGTAATTCACCTGAGCCAACTGGTGATCGAGATCAGCGATGGCCTGCCGCAGGAGAGACCGTTCGAGGGCAGCTTGTTGGCCTTCTAGCGCAGACTGATGGGACTCTAACTCAGGTTGCTGTCTCAGCAGCCGCTCCTGGCGACGACGGGCTTGCTCGATCTCGGCGTGTCGCAGTTCAGCCCAGCGCAGCCGATCAACCTGGCCCCGGACCAAAGCATGGTTGCGATCGTCATAGTTGAGCTGCGCTAGGGTCTGGTCGATCTGGCCCAGCTCCTGCTGTAGGTCGAGGGCAAAGTGGTTCTCTTGCAGACAATTTTCCAGCTGTTGACGTTCCCCTTCTAGTTGCTTAAGACGGGCCTGGAGGTCGGCACTGGAGCTGAGTTTGGCTTCTAACTGCCCCCGCTGACGTAGGGTGGGACTATACCGCTCCAGATCGGCCTCAATCTCCCGATATTCCTGACGCAGAACTTGGATCTCTCGCTCCGAAACCGTTAGCTGTTCGCGAATGACCCAGAGCTGATCTTGCAGCTCGCTCTGCTGAAGGCGCTGGCGCTCTAACACCAGTTGCCAGTGGTGTTCATCCAAGGGGCGATCGCACAGGGGACAGACCGCATTCGGCTCCGACAACAGGCGAATTTTTTGATCAACCTGGGCTAGTTGAGCTTCATAGGTTCGCTGGTTGGCCTGGAGCTGATCCATAAAGCTACGCCGCTCGAGGCCCTTTTCTCGCACCTGAGCTTGGTAGGTGCGCCGCTTCTCCAAATAGTCCAGCGTTTGGGCCACCTCCATCACAGCCTGCATGAGCTGGGGCTTTTGGGCCTGCTGGCTCTGCAAGGTCTGCTCTGCGGCTGTAAGCTCTTCTAAGCGGGTTTTAAGCTGGGTCTGGGTGCGATCCAAATCACGCTGCAAGGTTTGTCGCCGTTGCAGCAGAGGAGCGACTTGGAGTTGCAAGGCATCTAGGTGGCGCAGTTGGGCTTTGGCCGCCTTGAGTTGACCCAGCGTTGCCTTCACGTCTTCGGTTTTAGCTAAGATCGGCTGGCATTCTCGCAGTTGCTCCGCTAGGGTTTTCTGCTGGAGTTGAAGCTGACGGTGTTGATCAGCTAAGGCTTGCTGTTGCTGCTGATACTGCTGCTCCAGCTGACTGCGCTGGGCTTGAAGGTGGCGATACTGCTGAAATTGATTTGTTTGGATGACTTCTTCAGCCTGGAGAGCTTGTAGGCGCTGGTAGCCGCTTGCGATCGCATCTGCCTGCGCCAAGATTTTTGTTAAGGCTTGAAGCCGCTGCTCTAGATCCATCTTTTCAGCCTGAAGACGGCTCAAAGATTCACTGAGGTGCTGATGCTGCTGCCCCTGCAAATAGAGTTGCTGCTGCCATCCCTGCCGCTGTTGGCTCACCGCATGCAGGTGATCAAGCTGCTGCTGCACCTCCTGCTGGGACTGGTTAAGCTGCTCCAGGGTGATTTGCAGAGTTTGGTAGCAATGGGCAATCTCACTGCGCTGCTGTAGTCGCGCTTCTAGAGTGGCGGTCTGCGCTTGTAGGACACTGATCTGGGCTTTGGCCTCCCGCATCCGCTCCTTGGCCCGTTCAGTTAGATGGTCATATTGATCCAGCTTAAGCAAGTCCGCCAATATTTGCTTGCGCTCGGCGGGTCGCTTGAGCATAAAGTCATCGGCCCGTCCCTGCCGCAAGTAGGCCGAGTTAACAAAGGTCTCGTAGTCCAGCTTGAGGTGCTGACAAATGAGCTGCTGGGTTGCCCGCATCCCCCGCTGAGTCAGCGCCCGAAATCCCTCACTTGTCTCAACTTGAAACTCCAGGGTACTGGCCTGATTACGACGGCGGCTGCGGAGAATGCGGTAGGTTTGACGGTTGTGCTCAAAAACGAAATTGACCAGGGCTTCCATCTCTCCCTGGTGAATTACATCGTCTTCAGAGGCAACTCTGCTCTGTCCCCAAAGTGCCCAAACAATCCCCTCCAGAAGCGATGACTTGCCTGCTCCATTAGGCCCAGAAATACAGGCCACGTGCAACCCCCTGAAGTCAAGGGTCGCTTCACGGTAGCTAAGGAAGTTTTTGAGGGTTAACTGCTTGGGGATCATGAATTAAGTGGTCAACCACTTAATTCCCAAGATAGCAGTACATTCGATCTGAAAGTACATTCGATCGTTAATACGCGTGATCTTTGATCGGTAGGATCCCTTTAAATAAGCAAACCTGATCAATGGCAACAGAAAACCCCGACCTGCCTCTACTTTAGAGACAGGTCATTTCTAAATACAAAGTCCTGATGCAGTGTATAAATCTCTGCGTTTAATACAAAGCCTGCATAAGCCGTTTGCGGTAAGAGCGGGTCAACGTATTGTCATCTCCTAGGATTTTAAACACAATAATCATGGCCTTTCGAGCGGCTTCATTGCGATAGGTACGCTGACGCTCCACTAAAGCTAAAAATTGCTCCAAAGCCAACTCAAATTCTTCCGCGACAGCCGCTTTACAGCCTGAGACATAAAGCTGATCCAGCTCCGATTCTGGAGTTATTGTTCGCGCTGCCTGCTGGAACTCAATTAACCCTTTTAAGGCTTCAATGCGATCGCCATACTCTCGATCGTGGGGTGAAAGGGAAGCTAAGGCTGCTTGGGCCTGATCAACCTGGCCCTGTTTTAAGTAAAACTGAGCTGCCAACAGCATTAGCTCTGGATTAGCCGGAAACTGACTTTGCAGGTCTGTTAGAATCTGGCCTGCTTCGGCCTCTTTGCCGGGTTGATTGACCGCTTCAAACTTTGCCAATGCCTCTTCAAAAGAAGACTTGAGGCCGAGCCTCCCTAAAAAATCGCGGATTTGTCCCTCTGTTAGCACTCCAACGAAGCCTTTATCCACCTGACCTTGCAGCACAACCCGCACATCCGGAACGCCCTCAACTTGGTAGCGAGTCGCCAAATCTGGGTTCTGATCAATATCTACCTTAGCTAGCACAAAGTCATATTCCTGCACCAGCTTCTCCAAAACAGGCTTCAGGATCTGGCAAGGACCACACCACTGAGCAAAAAAGTCGATTAGCACTGGCTTTTGAAAAGACTGTTGTAGGACTGCTTCTGCAAAGGTTTCCGAAGTTACGTCTAGTACAGGCCCCATGCGATTCATCTCCAATAGACCACTGCCGACCAAACCCTAAAACCAACAAAGAGCAATCAGGGCAGGTTAGCTATTGTAGTGAGTTAGCTTGCTCTTGAACCGATTGATTGCTTAGATTTACTGCTTGAAAATCAGTTCATACAAAGACAGCAAAATCTCAACCACAATGAGAAAAACAACGTAGAGTTCCAGCCGCAGGCCCGTTCTTTGCTGCTGCAAGTCTAGAGCTGTCTCCGCCGTCTTGGAGACTAAGTCAAGTTTGCGCTCTAGTGCCGAATGACGTTCTCGAATCTCATATTCATCCTCTAAGCGTGAATAAAGTCGATCGAGATCAGGGTACTCCCAGAGCAGTTCAGGCTTGTCAATAATCTCTACCCGCCCCACAATCTTGTGCTGGATCATGAGCGTACTGCCAATTTGTTTCAGCAGTTCAACCCCCTGCTGGCGGGTCTGTCTAGGATTCTGCAGGCTCACTGCATACGGTTCAATACGGTCGAAGACCTTAGCTGCCCCCATTTCATATTGAGCCAGCACCACACTCTTGGCCATCACCTCGGCTACAATTTGCACACCCGGAATATCAAACGAGGAGAGTAGAATAATGCCGTCTTCAACCTTACCAACGTTGCCGGGTGCTCGTTGAATAATGGCGTCCTCTGTTTCGGGATCTTCAAAGGCCCCTTCAATGAGCGATTGAATGTCTTGCAAAAACTTGGCCTGCTCAACGGCAGATAACCCGAAAAGGACGGCAGCGCCGTACTGAAACAGCACGGCGCAACCTTGAGTGCCTGCCTCCACCATCAGCGGGGAAACGGCCATCGGCACCGTTTTAGTAAAGGGTCTGAGATCAATACTTTGGCCTAAAAACAGAGCCTGAACTTTGACGGTCTCCTGGTCAATGAAAAGTGGCTTGGACATGTGATTAGGAGAACTTGGTAGATTCAGTAAGGTTGACAGATCAAGGTGACAGATATCAGCAGGGACAGGAGTGCAGTACCTTGCGGTAGGACCGATTCAGTACAATATTGTTTTTTCAAGGCAGCAATTTATGAAGCGCGTGCTGTTCATCCTAGGGGCATTAGAAGACGATGATGTCGATTGGCTAGTGAGTGCGGGTAAGCGGCTAGCTCTGGTCGAGGGGGAAGTGCTCATTCACGAGGGGCAGCCCTCAGATGCCATCTATCTACTCCTGGATGGTACTTTACAAGTAAGTGTTTCTACGCTCAATGAGCAAGTAATCGCGAAGCTCTCTAGCGGTGAAGTGGTGGGAGAGATGTCTTTTGTAGATAGCCAACTTCCCTCAGCCACGGTGACCGCTGCTGCTCCTACCGTCGTGTTAGCCATTCCCTGCAAAGATTTGAGGCACAAGCTAGAGCAGGATACTGTGTTTGCCTCCCGTTTCTACAAAGCATTAGCAATGCTGCTCTCTAGCCGCTTGCGCAGTACAGTTAAGCACCTAGAAGGCGAACACTGGCGGCCTATCGTCATCGCTCAGGAAAGCTGCGGGGATGAAATGGCAGAAGCGCTCTCTGTGGGCGGTATTCGCTTTGACTGGATGCTCCGACGGCTTCGCGACATCAACTCGGATCCCTGGGTTGATATGCAGAGTTAACCCGACTTTTATCCACTTCAACCTGCTTAAGAAGGCCGTAACGGATGAATTCGTCAGATAGTCGCTCAGGGTGCTAGGAATATTCGGATCTCGACAAAATCTGGAGTTAGACTAAGTGAGAGTGAATCTGGCTAGCCACCAGATGGCCCAATTAACCTTGAAATTCAGCGGCCAGCATGAATCCAAATTCGAAGTTAAGCAATATTCTGATCATCGAAGACAGCAAGGGGCGGCGAGAGATCGTCCTAGATGGATCAGTCTATTCTATTGGGCGTGATCCCAATTGTGATATTCGCCTCTCTTCTCAGTTCGTTTCTCGGCACCACGCTACATTGGTCCAGTTGCCCAAAGACGATGATTCTTTCTACTATCGCATTGTAGATGGCAACTTAAAGGGCAAGCCCAGTGCTAATGGGATGTTGATTAATGGACGAAAGGTCCAGGCTCACGATCTGCGGAACGAAGACGAGATTGTGTTTGGCCCTCAAGCCCGAGCAATTTATTATCAGCTTAAGCGAGATAGCTTATCGACGTTGCCGCCAGATGAGTTCGATATTACCTTGATCAGTCCCAATATGGTTGAAGAGTCAGAAGAGGGGCTACCGTTCTTGGACCCAGAGGACGACTCAGAGGATATCTAACCAGAGAATATCTAATTAGATGTCCAATCAATCAGCGTGGATCACTGTATAAGGCGTTTTAGACGGCGGCGGCCTCAATCGCTTCATTCACGACTTCAAAAATACGGTGGCAGTGGTTATTGGCACTCAGAGCCAATTCTTCATTTTTGACCACTAGGTTGACCTTAGCTTCTGCGCTTTCCGTCGTAGGAGGGTTAATTAAGACTTCTACGGTGGCTAGCTGGCTAAGGGATACCTGGCCAGGTTTTTCCTTTGCTACTAGGTAGTCAGCAGCCTCGTACACCATATTGAGATCGCATGATTTGAGCGAACTCACCAGGGAGTCACGCAGACTGGAGCTAGGACGGGGAACTTTGAAGAAGTTGGTGTAACGGGCCATAGGAACACCCAATAGAGAGCGACAGTGTTTGAAAGAGCGAACTCTGTGATAAGTTCAGTTCTACTATGTAGATTTCCAACTCAAAGGTCTGTCCTTACTATACAGACACCACTATACAGACACCCCAACTCTCAAGCCAGGAAACAGAAATCTACGCGGTCCATTTTTGCCAGATTGTTAGCGTTAGTGTTGAGTTCAACCTCCAACAGTTCAAAAGCTAGATTGTTTAGCAGGATATG
>DATNQF010000036.1:0-2636 GCA_036702855.1 Trichocoleus sp.
TGGTATCCAATGCAGTTAAATTCACCTCTGAAGGGGGCCAAGTAGAGGTCTGTCTTAAATCTGTTGGTTCCCACGCCCAAATTACCGTACGTGACACAGGCAAGGGCATTCCTGCTAATTTTCTGCCCTTTGTGTTTGACCACTTCCGGCAAGAGAGTTCTGCTACCACTCGGCGATTTGGAGGACTGGGGTTAGGGCTGGCAATTGTCCGCCATTTAGTTGAGCTTCACGGTGGAACTGTGCAGGCATCAAGTCCTGGTGAAGGACAAGGAGCAACCTTTACAGTAAATCTGCCGCTTATGGCCCTTCAACCAGCAACTAGTCAAGAGACAGGACAATCTATACCTTCTGTGAATCTGCGAGGTGTAAGAGTTCTGGTGGCAGAAGACGATGACAGCACTCGCGAATTTCTTGTCTTTCTACTAGGGCTGTATGAGGCAGAAGTAAGAGCTGCGGCAACGGCAGCTGAGGCGCTGACTACCCTTGCTAATTTTGAGGCAGACATACTGCTGAGTGATATTGGTATGCCAGATGTTGACGGTTACACGCTAATGCGTCAGGTAAGAGCGTTACCACCCAACAAGGGGGGCAGCATTCCATCCATTGCTCTAACTGCCTATGCAGGTGAGATCAACTATAAGCAGGCAATGGCAGCGGGCTTTCAAAGACATCTTACAAAACCCGTTGAGCCTGAAATACTCATTCAGACGATTTCAGACTTAGTTGAAAAAAGGCGGTAGTAGAACTCTAGAGGCAAGCACAGGATAGGGGATCAGACGACTAGGTCTTATGCGATCGCAATTGTTTGGGTTCCGAGGTGAACAGAGCCTCAGAACCCAGAAGTCAGGAAGAAACTGAATCATCAGCCCCTAAACAGTCTGCATGAATCCAACCTGGCACCATTTGACCGTCCTCATTCTCTAAAATGGCGGGTTCGACTCGGCCTCGTGTGATTAATCCAGGGGAAACCGTTACTCGTCGTTGGCAGACTAGACAAAAGTTGCCAGGAGGTCGCTTGAGAAAGTTTTCAGGCGGTCTTTTTAGCATGTTTGCACTGGAACGTAAGTCGCTAACAAACTACAGCGATCGCACTTTCATCCCAACTAGCGCTTAAGCGGGCTTCTTGTCGGGATCGCTGTTAACCTTCACTCCTACCTTAGTCATACATCCGGCATTCCTTATCCCTACTTAGACAGTAAGCCTATCAGGAGTTAGACAGATTTTACTGCCGCGTCCGGTTTAAGCAGCCTGCCAGTCGGTAGAGCGCCCATCAAATCGGCCGCTTAACTTTTGGGTCACACTTGTGCGGAAACTTGGGTAGCGATTGGGTATCAATAGGAACATGAATGCCTTGTCAGCCCGGATTGTGCCTTAAAAAGGCAATCTGGGTCGCAGCCCACTTCTCACAGACACACTCCCATGAAGACCTTTATCCATCTGCTCTGCGCTGGAATCTTCTGGATCTGGAATACCTGCTTCTTGCTTCTGGTCTACTTTGGCTTGCTTCCCCTAGGCGGCTTCGCCATCCTTCAGGCCCTAGTGGATGGCACTATTCCGGTTCCCTTTGGAGTGAGTTTGGTGGGCATTCTCTTGCTCCCGCCAGTCTGCACAGCACTGGGATATTGGCGATTGCGAAAGCACCCCGAACTGCTGATGCGCCTGTTTTATGGCATTGAAGCTCCCTTATTCGGGCTGCTGCTGCTAAGACTGTTCGTTCTACGCGAAACAACACCCGCCAGCACGTTTGTGCTGATGGCGTTTAGTTTGGCAATCGTCACCTTTGCTGCCGAGCTTTTCTTTGGCTACGCTGCCTACCGAAAACCCCTGGCCTGGTTCCAAATGGCCACCCACAGCTTGGTGTTGATGGTTGGGCTCTATGTCGGCGGAATTCTTCTGTTTTACACAGTGCCTTCCCTGTGCGTCTTTCTCTACAGCGTCTTTCAACTGAGTTGGTTGGGGGACTTCTTTATGTCCGTCATCCGCAATCCCATAGGAACAGCCCTCACCTCGGTGATGATGCTGGTTTTGTTTGGCTTTAGCTGCACCTTGTTTGTAGCGATGCCCTATGTGCTGGTCAACCTGTATGCCAGATCGTGGGGGCGCATCTTGAACGCCTTCAGTCGGCAACATGGTCGGTGGCAAGGTGGGCTGGTAACGGCTGGGGTTGCGATCGCAACCCTCCTCCTCTTCATCCAAACTCAGGCCCAGCCTCAAGTGAAAGCCTTTGACCTGCTAGACCCTCTGCCTCAAACGGTAGAAGCCCGTCAAGACGTATTGGCCCAGTCTGCAACGATTCGCCAGGGATTGACGAATGCCTATCTTCACGCCTACCGCTACCTAAGCCCTTGGCAAGAGAGCAACGCCCTAGCCAACTGGTATCAAAATCTCTTTAACCTCTCGAGCGATCAAGCTTGGTTTTGGCAGACCTGGCACAATCGGTTTTTCTCTCCTTTTCTCTATCAGGGCGACCGCGCTGACGACGTCAAAGCTGCCAAGCTATACGCCCAATTTTTTGATCAGCCGATTCAGAAAGCAGAGCGAACCACTATTCAGAAAGCTCTCCAGTCCACGGTAAACCGGGAGGAGACAAAGGCAGGGCTGCTCAACATCAACCAGGAAATTGTTTACCTGGCCCG
>DATNQF010000011.1:0-16640 GCA_036702855.1 Trichocoleus sp.
AATTATTCGACAATCTACGTGAAAAGTGTGAGTATCTTTCAAGGATGATTGACGAATATCAAGGAGCTAGTCGGCACGTTTCATCCGGGCACGAAAAATCTTTAAACGAACAGATCCGCATTATCTTGTCGGCAAATAGAAACCGTGCATGTGGATACTGTTTTCTTTGAGAAAGTCTTCTATACCAAGTGTTAATTGGAACTTGCAATGGCATCTTAACTTGCCAGAAAGTCCGCTTTTCGCTTGTTGACTCCTTTTAGAAGGCCTTTTGTGGCTCTGAAGCGTGGTTCTTAGCTCTTTCTTAGAAGGGAATGAGACGCAGTATTATGTCCAGCTATTCTTTGCAAGATATTTCGCAGAGTGCTTCTGCAACGACGACAACAGATTCAAACGTGATCCCCGAGCAACAAACTCTAGAACCGCAAATTTCAGAACAGCTTTCCTCGCAATCAACTTCTGTTTTGCAACCACCGTCTGTTCTGCAATCAGCTCCCGTTGCAATTCGCGTAGATGCGCGCTTGCCCTTAAGCGTTGAGTCCCTTAAGCAGGCGTTTGCCAATAACCTGTACTGCATCCAAGGCAAGGATGAGCAGTTTGCAACGGCTCACGATTACTACATGGCGTTAGCTCACAGTGTGCGCGATCGCTTGTTGCAACGGCGAATCCAAACGGCTAAAACCTATGCCCAGCAGAATGCCAAGGCTGTTTACTACCTCTCTGCTGAATTTCTAATGGGACGGCAGATGGTCAATGGCCTAATTAATTTGGGCCTGTACGACAGTGTGCAACAGGCGATGAGTGAGTACGGGATCGATCTAAACGATTTGCTGGAATGGGAAGAGGAACCCGGTCTGGGCAATGGCGGATTGGGTCGTTTGGCCGCTTGCTTTATGGATTCCCTAACCACGCTGAATATTCCTGCTGTTGGCTATGGCATCCGCTACGAGTTTGGCATTTTCACACAGGGTATTTGCAACGGCCATCAGGTCGAGATCCCTGACAAGTGGCTCAGCTTCGGGAATCCCTGGGAGGTTGCTCGCCCCGATTATCGAGTTGAGATTAAGCTGGGAGGCCGCACCGAAGCTCACAAAGATGACGATGGCAACTACCAGGTCCGTTGGATTCCTTGGCAAACGGTTTTAGGAATTCCTTACGATATTCCTGTCCCTGGTTATGGGACTGATAACGTCAACATTCTGCGGTTGTGGAAGGCTGAAGCTAGCGAAGCCTTTAACCTCGATGCGTTCAACGCTGGGGATTACTTTGGGGCTGTTGCTAACAAGATTGTGTCTGAAAACATCTCTAAAGTTCTTTACCCCAGTGACGATACCCCTCAGGGTAAAGAACTACGGCTGCAACAGCAGTACTTCTTCGTCGCCTGTTCGCTGCATGACATTATTCGATTGCACCTTCGGGATCACGATACTTTAGATTCTTTGTCGGATTATGCGGCAATTCAACTGAATGATACACACCCAGCCATTGGGATCGCAGAACTGATGCGTATTTTGGTTGATGAGCAGCAGTTTACCTGGGATCGGGCCTGGACACTGACTCAGAAGGTTTTTGGTTACACCAACCATACCCTCATGCCAGAGGCTTTGGAATGTTGGTCAGTCAACCTGTTTTCTAAACTGCTTCCTCGCCATTTAGAGATCATTTACGAAATCAATCATCGCTTTCTAGAAGCGGTGCAGCAGCAGTACCCCAACGATAAGGCTCGGTTGGAGCGTCTTTCTCTAATTCAGGAAGGGGCTGTTAGGCAAGTGCGAATGGCTAACTTGGCGTGTGTCGGTAGCCATGCCATTAACGGCGTTGCCGCGTTGCACACTGACTTGCTCAAGCAAGATGTGTTGCGGGACTTTTATGAGCTTTATCCAGAGCGGTTTAGCAACAAAACCAATGGCATCACACCGCGTCGTTGGTTGCTAGTCAGTAATCCACAGTTGTCACAACTCATTACTGAGCTGATTGGGGAGCGTTGGATCACTCATTTAGAAGACCTGAAACAGCTAGAATCCTACATTGACAATGCAGAGTTTTGCCGAGAATGGCAATCGATTAAGCAGGCTAACAAGCGTAGTCTGGCTGCTTATATTGAGGAAAAGATGGGGATCACGGTTGATCCCACGTCTATCTTTGATGTGCAGATCAAGCGCATTCACGAGTACAAGCGTCAGCTGCTCAATGTTTTGCACGTCATTACGCTTTATAACCGCATTCTTCAGAACCCGAATGCGCCAATAGTTCCCCGTACTGTCATCTTTGCAGGCAAGGCAGCTCCTGGGTATGCGATGGCGAAGTTGGTGGTGAAGCTAATTAATGCGGTTGCTGCTCGTGTCAACGATGATCCGGTAGTGAATGGGCGACTGAAAGTAGTCTTTTTGCCCAACTACAATGTGTCACTAGCGCAGCGGATTTTTCCAGCCTCTGACCTATCGGAGCAAATTTCTACGGCAGGCATGGAGGCCTCTGGGACGGGCAACATGAAATTTGCCCTAAATGGAGCGCTCACCATTGGCACCCTCGACGGAGCTAATGTTGAAATCCGTGAGGAGGTGGGTGCAGATAACTTCTTTCTTTTTGGTCTGACTACCGAAGAAGTTGCTGCCTCTAAAGCTGCTGGGTATAGGCCCTGGCACTACTACGAAACCAACCCTGAACTACGGCGAACGCTGGATTCGATTGCTTCGGGAACCTTTGCCCCAGAATCACCCGATTTATTCATGCCGCTGTTGGATGCTTTGCTGGTTGAAGATCCCTACATGGTGTTGGCTGATTATGCTGACTATATCCAGTGTCAAGAACAAGTTAGCCTAACCTACCAAAATCAGGCTCTCTGGACTCGGATGTCCATTCTTAACAGCGCTCGGGCGGGTAAGTTCTCTAGCGATCGCACTATTCGAGAATATGCCCATGACATTTGGAGCGTCAAACCCATTAAGGTAACCTCGCTCTAATCAAGGGTTCCAATCAGGAGCCTGAATCCGGGGTTGAATAGGAAAGAAACTTTCCCCTTCAATAGCTAAAGAACTTTAATATTCGCCGCCGGACTTCCGGTGGCGAATTGCTGTAACTCCCGTGGGTTCTAGTACGTCGCCGCTGTTGACTGTGGCGTAGAGCAGACGGTGATCCCCGCAGTCCATGGCGTTTTGTACCGTGCATTCGACATAGGCGAGTGCTTCGGTGAGGATGGCACATCCGTTAGCTGCTGGGATGGTGGGCACCTCTGGAAAGGGTTGTCCTTCTGCGGGGGGAAGGGGGGTAAAATGCCGCCGCAGGTTACGCCCTTCTTTGAGAATGTTGAGCACCAGCGGATCTCCAATCTGAAGCACGAGGTCTGAAGAGATGGCAATCATCAGTCCTGGCGGGGTAAACGTGGCTTGAGATATCCAGGCAGTGAGAACACCTCGGTCGGTTTCCTCGCCGCGATAGGTGAGGATGCCTAAGGGCCCAATTACCCGGCCAATGGCCTGTTCAGTGCGATCGGCTTTGGTTTCGGTAACGTTTTGGCGTTGCGATCGCAGGTTTCTCACCTTCCTCAACTGCTGGGCAAAATCTACCCCAGCCTGTTCACAGGTGTGAATATCTTCTGGAGTGGGGGTAAAGCAAATTCGCAAGGGTTCAAAACCGAAGCGATAGCTGGCATCCCGCAGTTTCGATGCAATCAAATCCACCGCTTCGCCGCTCCAACCAAAGGAGCCAAATACTCCGGCTGGTTTAGTTTTCGCTGCGGTTGCTAGCACGATCCCCAACGCGGTTTGAATCTGCACTGGGGCATGGCCACCCAAAGTAGGAGAGCCGATGATGAAGCCATCGCAACTATCAATTACTTGAGCAATTTCATCGGGATCAGCCAGTTCGCAGTTCAGGGCATCCACTGCAACGCCAGATTTTTGCAACCCTTGTGCGATCGCATTAGCCATCTGTGCTGTGTTGCCATAGGCTGAGGCATAGAGCAAGGCCACTCGCAGCGTCCGGCTCAGGGTTTCTTGACACCATTGGTGGTAGTCGTGGCCTAATCGGCTGAGGCTATAGCGCACCATGGGTCCATGGCCTGGTGCCCAGTAACGGGTTGGAAATGCCTCAATCCGCTCAAGCCAGTCCGCCACCTGCTTGGCTTGGGCGGCGTGTAGACACCCAAAATAGTGGCGACGATCCGCATCGAGCCCTTTCCAGTCTTCATCCCAAAGCACATCGCTACAAACATGCACCCCAAACAGCTTGTCGCTGTACAAAATGCGGGTGGCCGGATCAAAAGTCACCATGCCATCGGGCCAGCGAGGCGTCGGCACGGCCAAAAACTCCAGCCGATGATTTTGTCCTAAGTCCAGCACATCCCCTGCTCGCACGGTATAAAGCTGCTGGTTCCAGTCTAGAAAAGCAGCCTTGAGTGCTTTCGTGGCGGGGCGTGTGCAGACCACCGTGGCCTGGGGAACCCGCATAATCAACTCCCGCAGCGTCACCATGCGATTGGGGTTAATGTGATTGAGGATAATGTAGTCGAGTTTGCTAAAGTCCAAGCGCTGCTGCAACTGGTCTAAAAAGAGAGCCGTGAACGAACCTCCGGGGGGATCAATCAAGGCTGTGCGGTCAGCCTGAATCAGATACGCATTGGCAGTGGTTCCTTGCTGACGAGCGTACTCCGTTTCGAACTTAAGCCGCTCCCAAGTGCGCGATCGCAACACCAATGTATTTGTGCCTATGTAAGCAACCTGCACATCCCGAGGACGGGCTTCTGACGTTTGGGGGATCACAACAGTGTCAGGGGTCATGGCAGCTTTTGGGGTTTGGAGAAGGATGGGGGATGAGATATCAACGTTGAATTAGAAAGTTCAGTCGATGTAGCGAGCAGGTATGGTATCGGGAACTTCGGGCGAGTCCACTCGGCGCTGGCGGTAGCGACGTGAGATTTGTTGCTCTGGGTCAATTCCCTCAAACGTCGAACTCTAATAATGAGTGCCGACCTTGCGATGGTGGACGGCGGTGAATCCTTCGACCTTGGACACGCGTCCGGTTTGCACTGTGGCGTAGAGAATCCAATGGTCACTGCATTCCATTCGCTGAATGACTTTGCATTCTAAATAAGCCAGCGCCTCCGCCAGAATGGGGCAACCGTTGTCGGCGGGGTAGGTCTTGATCCCCGCAAAACGATCAGCTCCCGGCGCAAATCGCTTGAGAAAGTGCTTCATCAACGGCTGGTAGTTGTCCTCCTCCAGCACGTTCAGCACAAAGCTATCGTTGATCTGCAAAAACGAGGTAATGGCCCGGTCTTTGGCCACTGCGATCGCAATCCCCAGCGGCTCCAAACTAGCCTGTGTCACCCAGGAGGCCAGCATGGCGCTAGAAACGTTGCCCTGCCGCACCGTGAGCAAATACAGCCCACTGCTAATTCGACCCAAGGCCCGCTCTAGCTTGCCATCAATAGCCTTGAGCTGGCGCACGGTGCGATCGCGAGCGAGCCACTGGCCCAAGGCGGTTCCCACCTCATCGCAGACCTGGTTCAAGGCAGAGTCCGGCGCTTCTTTGACTAGAATGGGAGAAAATGCCTCTGTTAACCCAATCTCTTGAAAGCGGTTACGCAAGGGGAAAACAGGTTCATCTTCTCCCCCACCTGTCTCAAACAGGCCAACGGTTTGCTTCGCATGAACAGCTGCCAAGACCGTTCTCAGAAGCATCTGAGCCGCATTGTCTGATTGGGGCGGCATGCCGATTACCAAGGCCGCAGCATTGCCAACCAATTCCCGTAGGCCATGCAAATCAGTTTCATTGAGGTCGGCTAGTTCAACGTCGACCCCGGTTTTGAAAATGCCGTTTGCGATCGCAGTTGATAGGTAAGTGCTATAGCCATAGCCCCCGACATAAATCACAGCAACCAGCGGAATCTCAATTGCCTTGGCCTGACTCCACTCTCGATAAGCTGCCGTCCAGGTATCCAGGTGATGCCGCAGCAGTGGACCATGTCCCGTAGCAATCGTACCGATCTCTAGGTTCTCCATACGCTTCAAGGCTCCCAACACCGAGCGGGCGTTGGGTCCCATGAGGCAATCATAGTAATACTTGAAATCTGTCTGAAGTAAATCCGGTTCCTCATCAAACAGATAGTCGTCGCAGTAGTGCATGCCAAAGGCATCACAGGTATAGAGAATGTGAGTCTGCGAGTCGTAGGTAAAAATGGTGTCGGGCCAGTGCAGATTGGGGGCCGAGAAAAACTGCAACTCATGCCCATTGCCCAAATCTAAGATGTCTCCGCTCTTTACAACGCGCGATTGAAAGGGCTGATTCACCATGTTTTCTAGAAACTGAATTGCCACCTTTGATCCCACTACGGTCAACTGTGGAGCCAACTGCAGCAGGTCTGTCACCAAACCGCTGTGGTCAGGTTCCGTGTGGCTAACAATCAGGTAGTCCAGCCGAGGCAACAGCCAGCGATCCTGCAACAAAGTGAGATAAAGCTGACGAAATTTAGCATGGGAGGTATCCACCAGGGCCGTCAGCTGCCCTTCAATTAAGAACGAGTTGTAGGTGGTGCCATTGTCCAACTCAAACTCAATGTCAAACCGAGGGCGATCCCAATCAAGGCAACGAATGGCCGTTGTGTCTTGACCTATTGACGAAACTTGCAGGGTTAAGCGGCCCTGCGACTGTGGACGTTGGGTTTGATGGGTGAACGCAACCATGGGCTTCCTCACAGCAAGAAGTGTGCGAAATTGGCATAAGCGATTCCCTCAGACACGCTACTTGAGGAGGGCTCTGGTTTGACAAGACTAAAAGTGTGCATTGCGTAGGCTGGGTTGAGCAACGCGTTCGCGAAGCGTCTCCCTTGGAGAAAACCCAGCGCTAGTTTGACTTGATGGGTTGAGCCTTGGCGAAACCCAACCTACCCCTTTAAGCCTTGCCAGTCCAATCTCAGGCAGCGTGTCCGATATTGGGCGTTAGCAATCTGAATGGAAAGCGACGATTTTGCAGCAGAGAGCGAATAGATAAAAAGCAATGCTTCTTTCGCTCATCCATGAATAAAATCTATCTATAAAAGCAGAAAATGAATAGAGAAAAACTATATAAGCTTTTTTTATAAACCATTGGAAAAGCTTAAGTATTTCTCCGTCCCTCTGCGGCCTAATAGAGAGGCTGTGCCTGAGATTTGACTTAAAAAGCTGAGCAGCCAAGAAATACCGTTTCAGCAGAACATTAGGGCATCTAAGCCGCTTTGCTGAATGACCATCCTACAAAATTTGCTTTTCTCTTGATAGGGCAATACTTACCCTGCAAGGCGTTGCTGAATTAGAAGCTGAATTCGTTCGACCAGCAACGCCCTCTACAAGTGCTAATTAGCTTGCAGCCCCTACTGGCGGACGTTGTTAGGTAAAGCAGCCGGTCTGACCTGCACTGTTTTAGTTCTGCCATTGCGGACAACAGCTACTTCTAAAGGTTGACCAATGACGCTTATTTCCACTTGTCCTTGAACCTCGACTGGTGACTGAACCGCTTTGCCATTAATACTCTGGATAATGTCCCCACGCTCCAGCCCAGCGGCAGCAGCCGGACTGTTTTCCATTACCTGTACCACTAATACACCAGTGTCTTGAGTCACTTTGATGCCCAACTCCTGACTCAGGCTCTCCTTCATGTCAGGCGTCAAGCTCACCATCTGAATGCCTAGGAAAGGATGTTGCACTTGCCCAGTGGCAAACAATTGGTCAGCAATACGTTTGGCTGTCTCAATGGGAATAGCAAATCCCAATCCCTGGGCGTTGGCTCGAATGGCAGTATTCATGCCGATGACTTCGCCCCGATCGTTGAGCAGAGGCCCCCCAGAGTTGCCTGGGTTAATTGCTGCGTCAGTTTGAATAAACTGCACCCGTTTGTCAGGAATACCAACTTGGGTGCTAGAGCGGTCAATGGCACTAATAATGCCAGCCGTTACGGTATTGTCTAGCCCCAAAGGATTGCCAATGGCAATCGCCCATTGTCCCGGTGCGAGGTCGGCAGTACTACCCAGAGTGACTGAAGGCAGGTTGTCAGACTCAATTTTGACAACTGCAACGTCGGTCACTGGATCAACGCCCATCACCTTGCCGTCTACAGTACGGCCATCTTTGAGCGTGACTTTGACCGTGTCTGCCCCTTCTACTACGTGGGCATTGGTTAAGATCTTGCCATCGGTGCTGAGAATAAAGCCCGATCCAGTGCCTTGCTCAATCCGGTCAGGCATTGCCCCTTGCGGAATTTCTTCGCCGAAGAACCGCCGGAAAAATGGGTTTTGAAACGCCTCCGGCATGCTTTCAGAAATGGTGCGTTCAGCATCAATCCGCACCACCGCTGGGCCGACTCGCTCGACCGCAGCGGCAATAAAGTTTTGGTTGTTTTGGCCTAACGCCCAGGCCGGTGCAGCGCTTTGGGCGGCCTGGTCCATGACAGCTCGCAGCGAAGTATTTACTGCTTGGGAGGGTTCCTCGGCAACTGCCTTTGGCTCGCTCCCCACTGTACTACCGAAGTAATTGTGGCCTGCCCATCCTGCACCACACCCAGCTGCTAGTGCTGTGGTAACTAGAAGGATTTGCTTGGGGGAAACTCCCATCATTGCTCCTCTTTCGTGAAGATCCGCACCATCAAGACGCCAACCCATTTCGCAGACTAGGTCTGCTGCCTCTACTTTAGCGAATCTCCTTAGGAAGTTAATAGCTGCTGACGAACTAACCCGGACAGTGTGAAGATCGCACAGAATAGAAGTCAGTACGGAAGTGCCTCTGTCACACAGCTGATTTCTTGGCTGCTTCTGGTAGTCAACTGCTAGCTTGATCAGGTCCTAGTCCATTTGTTAAGCCCATTAATTAGAAGGTGGGCGATCGCATCTTTTCAGATCCTATGTCTCTTAATTTTTTTTCCCGTACTTTTTTCCTGGGTATTACGGCAGGGCTGGCTCTCTTGAGTCCAGTTTCGGTCCAAGCCGAAACTTTAGCGAGAACATCGCGGGATGCCGTGTTGGCTCAAGCAGCAGCCCCCGCTAACTCGCTCTGTCCACCCTCGGCTTTATCTCGCTTTAGCCGCCACCGGGTACAAGCTGGGGAGACGTTAGATGCGATCGCACAGCAAAATAATCTGGTAACAGCGACCCTGCTGCGGCTCAACCCTAACTTGCCGAGTGGCAGGCTGCCTGTGGGACAGGAAATCGTAGTTCCACCCTACAACGGCATTGTGGTGACAGTGCCCAGAGGCCAGAGCTGGGATCAAGTCGCAAGCCAGTACGAGAGCAGAGCCGATGTGCTATTTGAGATCAACGGCTGTCAGGCCACTGTTCCTGAGCGAATTTTTGTTCCTGGCTTGAACTGGCTAACTCGGTTAGCGCCAACCGCAAGTAACGCCAGCGGTAGTAATTCTCGGGCCAGCAATCCGCTCAAGGGCTACCCCCTGCCCCAAGAAGCAGAAATTCTGACAACCTACGGTTGGCAGCCTGATCCAACCACACAAAAACTTGTGTTTAATACTGGGGTATCGCTGGCTGCCAATCCTGGCACTCCGGCTCTGGTTGTGGGTGAAGGGACCGTTGCCTTTGCAGGTGAAGATGCTGTCTACGGCAACTTGGTCGTTATCAACCACCAGCAGGGACTGCAAACCCGTTATGCCAATCTAGCCTCGGTTTCAGTTGCAGTGGGTCAAAGCATTAAGCAGGGTACCTCTGTGGGTTTCGTGGCCGATCCCAGTTCTGGCGAAACCTCCTTTTTGTTTTTTGAAGTGCGCCTCAACTCAGACAGAGGATGGATTGCCCAAGACCCTCAAGACTATATTCCGGCACTGATCATTCGCTAATTCCTTCTAACTTTCCCAAAAATCTAGTCGGTACTCCGAAGAACGCCTACAATGGCAGATATTTTCCTGGATTGTGCCCAGGCGGCGTTGAGGTGACCTCCTATGATGCGGCCGTCTCCTAAACAGACGAATACTGGCCTGAATCTTTTTACTGCTGTAGAAGAACCGACAGTGGTATCCCCCCGCTTTTGGGTTCATCTCGTGCAGTATCGTCCCCTGATTTTGCTTGGGGGACTGTGGCTAGGGTTTGTCTGCGTTGCAGCTGTCGCTTATAGCCGATTGATGTTTGCCGGGGTGCCCCTAGAGTCACGCCAACCGCCACCCCCAACCACTTCAAGGACTGAGGTGCTGAAGGGCCCCTCACTGGAGGGTGAGCCTTTGTCTACCCCTGTCCCTACCCCCTCCGATCCAGCGGCCCCTGAGTCTAGCCAACCTGAGCTGCCCCTAACCGTTGAAGATCCCCTTGTTGTCGTTCCCGAGAAGACCAGTTCAACCACGGTTCCCGCTTGGTCGTTAGGGCTGCTGGTGAGTCTCTGTGCAGTGGGCTGCTTTTTAATGGCTCGGCAAGCAACGGCTGAGCCTCGTCCTCGCAAAGTTCAAGCCGAGGGTGCTGGCTCAAAAAAACCTTCCAAAAAAGGACGTCGTCCCAACACTCTTTCAGGCCATCCGGGCAAACCGATTGCGTCTAGGAAGTTGGCTGGTACAGCCTCAGGGCCAAAACGGCTTCAACCCTACTCCCCAGAGCGGGACCAAGCAGTTGTGCCGATGCGCCCTGCTGATGTTCAACTCGCTGAAAGCAGTCCAACGCCTGTTCGTCCTAAAGTCATTGTGATGCCCCCAGAGAATGCAGTCTCCGCCCCTGAGGCTGAAAAGGTTGTACCTCCTAAGGTCACTGTTCTGTCTGAGGGAGAAGCCCATTCTCTAGATTGGCCCGATGGCAGCCTGGCCCATTCCCTAGACATTCGCCAACGCCGCTCCCTCTCGTCGTTCTTGTAACCTCCTTGAGTCTGCTGCCTATCGTCTACCATCCCGATTATGTGGCTCCTCTGCCACCGGGACACCGATTTCCTATGCGCAAGTTTAGTGGCCTGTACGAGCTACTGCTGCGCGATCGCATTGCTACCCCCGACCACATTTATCAACCTGGCTCTCCCCCGCAGGATTGGATTGAGCTGGTTCACAGCGCTGAATATGTGACCGCCTACTGCAAAGGGACGCTTGATGCCAAAGCTCAACGGCGTATTGGGCTGCCCTGGAGCCCCCAACTCACTCGACGCACTTGTACTGCTCTGGGGGGAACCATTTTGACGGCCAAATTGGCTCTCAAGCATGGGTTGGCCTGTAATACGGCTGGCGGGACTCACCATGCTTTTCCCCACTATGGCTCAGGGTTCTGCATCTTCAACGACTTGGCAGTGACCGCCCGTGTGCTGCAACAGCAAGGGTTGGTGCAAACTGTGTTAATCGTGGATCTCGATGTGCATCAGGGAGATGGCACTGCCTGGATTTTTCAAAATGATCCCAGCGTGTTTACCTTTTCAATGCACTGTGCCGTCAACTTTCCGGGGACAAAGCAGCAGAGCGACCTGGATGTGCCCTTGCCCGAGGGGATGGAGGACGAGGCTTATCTAAAGGTGCTGGCTGATCACCTGCCGGGATTACTTGCTCAGCTCAAGCCTGACCTGGTGCTGTACGATGCCGGGGTAGATACCCACAAAAAGGACCGCCTGGGCAAGCTGGCTATGACCGATGAGGGGCTATATCGACGGGACGCCCAAGTGTTGAGTACTTGCCTTGCGGCAGGCTACCCGGTTGCCTGTGTCATTGGTGGTGGTTACAGTGATGACCTGGAGAAACTGATCTTCAGGCACTCTCTTCTGCATCGGGCCGCAGCAGCCGTTTACCAGCAATATCGGCTCTAGTGGGTTGCTATACTTGGAACTCTGTATTTGACTTTATTTGGCTTTTCGAGCTGACTAATCTGCAAAGTGTCTTCCCCAAATGCCTTGGTGTTGAAGGGTAAGGCTTGCAACGGTGAAAAATTATGGGTCTGGTTGTCGCTACCTTTTACAAATTTGTCAAACTGCCGGATTACCAAGAGCTGCGTTCTCCCCTGTTGAATGTGTGTGAGGCGGTAGGGGTCAAAGGAACCCTCCTGCTCGCTCCAGAGGGGATTAACGCTACCCTAGCAGGCCCCCGCAGTGGCATCGATGCAGTGCTAGCTGATTTGCGCTCAGATCCTCGCTTATCAGACCTGACGGTCAAGGAATCGAGCGCCGATTACCCACCTTTTGAGCGAATGAAGGTGAAGCTGAAGCGGGAGATCGTTACGCTGGGTGTGCCAGAGGTCGATCCGACGGAGCAGGTGGGAACCTATGTAGCCCCTCAAGACTGGAACCAGATTATTTCTGACCCAGAGGTGCTGGTACTGGATACGCGCAACGATTATGAAGTCCAAATTGGCACCTTCAAATCAGCAGTGAATCCTCAAACCCAGTCTTTTCGAGAGTTTCCCGATTACGTGCAAGCCCATCTCAATCCCAGTCAGCATAAAAAGGTTGCAATGTTCTGTACGGGGGGAATCCGCTGTGAAAAGGCGACGTCCTACCTCCTGGCTCAAGGGTTTGAGGAGGTCTACCACCTTCAGGGTGGCATTCTCAAATATCTGGAGGATGTGCCCGCCGATGAGAGCCTGTGGGAAGGAGAGTGCTTTGTCTTTGACGAGCGCGTTGCGGTGCGTCATGGTCTAGAGCCTGGTAGCCACGAGATGTGCCTTGCCTGCGGCTACCCAATCAACGCCGCAGATAAAGCCTCGCCCCACTACCAACCGGGCATTGCCTGTCCCCACTGCCACGACACTTTAACGGCGGAAAAAAGAGCCCGCCAGGAAGAACGGCAGCGTCAGCGAATGCAGCGAGGCGAAGCTTGAGGCCGTTATTGGGCCTCCCTAGGAAGAGCTAGTCATGAACCAATTCATGCCTTGCTCTGCGATCGCAGCGGGTACCGCGTGCGGCCCATCAAATTCCTGGTAAGTCACTGAGTAGCCTGAGCGCTTCAGTTGAGGGGCAAGTCGGCGACTACAGCGGTCAATAGGCAGCACGGTATCGCTTCTGCCATGAGCCATGAAAATGCGGGGCTGGCCGACCTGCTCTTTGACCACCATAAAACCGGGGGCAAAGGCCAGGATGTGACCAAACAAGTCTCCATTGGTAAGGCCAACAGAGAGAGCATAGGACGCCCCATCGGAAAAACCTGCGATCGCAAGTCGCTCAGCATCCACAGCATATCGGTTGAAGGTCTGGCTTAGGGCTTGATCGATAAAACGAATATCGGGGCCGTAATGCCCCCGAATAATATCCCAGGTCTGCTGGCGTGACTCTACGGCTAAAACTAGAGACTTTGAGAATAAGGAGGCTTGTTGAAGGAGAACCAATGCGCCCATAGCATTGCCCCCGGCACCGTGCAGCATCAAAATCAGGGGAGTAGGCTGCCCAGCCTGGTAGCTATCGGGTATTGCGAGCCATCCATCTCGGTTGTCTGCTAAATCGAGAGGATATAGACCTGGGGTTCCCCATTCCTTCGGTGCTGTGGGTTTAGCCTCCAACCGCCCTCTCGTTGCATCGATTGGCAAGCTGATTGGCTCGGATCGTCTCATAGTTCTAACCCTCAAGTGAAACGGGCCATTTAGCAGGAGTCTCCCAAGTGTTTTCCCCTACGCTGAAGCCCTAATTTCACGCTAAACGCTGCCCTTTCAAGCAGCCTTTTTCCTCAGAAAGATTCCAGCTTCTCTAGAGATAGACCCAACGGATACGATAGAAAGTTCATTGCCTGTAATCTAGGCACCAGAACATTGGCTGTCAGAAAGTTAGGCACTAGGGGGCAGCCTATCTTGACCGCGCTCTCCGGCTAAAAGGTTTGCTTTCATTGCCGCCAGCTGCGCATCGATTGAGTCCGGCTCCTGCTCCAAAGCGGCAAATTTGCGCTCCAACCCGTCCCCTGCGTTAATCTCAGCGACTGCTTCTGCTTGTGCTTCTAAGTTCAGAACACGCTCTTCCATGCGCTCGAAAGCTGCGATCGCACCCGTCGTGCCTACCTGCCCAATCATCTCTTGGATCCGTTGAGAGGCCTCAGCAGAACGAGCCCGGGCAATATACATATCTTTCTTGGTCTTGGCCTCAACTAGCTTGCCTTCTAGCAGCCGCATGTTTTCCTTCAGCTTGGCTACGACGTCCTTTTGCTGAAAGATCTGGGCTTCCATTGCGTTGGCCGTGTCGGAGTAGGTTTTGCGGCGGGTTAAGGCTTCTCGCGCCATGGCCTCTTCTCCCTTTTGTAGCGCCAGTTGGGCCCGGTTGTACCATTCCTGAGCCATAGACTTGGCCTGCTCACACTGACGTTCAGTGCGCTTTTGAGTTGCGATCGCTTGGGCAACCGCCTGACGCAGTTGAATCAAATTCGACTGCATTTCCTCAAGCGCTTGCTCCAGGATCTTCTCAGGGTCTTCTGACTGGCTGACAAAACTGCCGAAATTGGATCGAACAACCCGCGAAAGGCGATCTAGCAGACCCATGACAAATCCCGTTCTGAAACTCCGCTCTGCTTAGAAGCATAACAGGGAGGCTTACAAATGGGGGTAGGCTGTCATCGGTTACGGTGAGTACACCTGTGCAGGAATGCCCTGCTGTTGCAGCTCCTGCACAAGTGTTTCAGCCGAGGACTCATCGGAAAAAGCTCCCATCTGAATGCGAGCTCCTGCCGGGAAGTTGCGTACATACGCATCCCCAACTGCTGATCGAGCCGTAGAAAGGGACTGGTCCCCGGTAAAGTCAGTCACCACGTAGTGATTGGGCTGAGCTGGCTGAGCGGCTGCGGGTTCATCAGCCGGAGCAGGTAATGGAGCGGGTGCCGACTGAACTGGAGGCGCAGGTTGGGGAGCTACAGTCACTGCCGGGGCTGGACGAGATGGGGCTGGAGTAGCTGGGGCTGAACCCGCTGCGGCTGGACGAGACGGACGTGCTGGAGCTGCCTGTACTCGGGGCGGCACCGTAACCGGTATCTGAGAAATCGTAGTCGGCGCGGTAACTACGGTTCTGGGTTGGGCCGAAGTAGGCGTTGGTGGTTGAGCTGCTGTCGGAGTCGGCGCACTTGGAGTGGCTGAAACTGTCCCTGGCTGGGGAGTCGGGGATAGGGCCACTGTGGGTGTTGAGGTGATTGTCGGAACACCTGTCCCCTCAGAGGGTAGGGTGCTCAGTCTAGCCAGGTTGAGATCAACAAATTCCTTTTGCGAGAGGTCTGGGCCGAGTCCTTGAAGCCCTGGCTCAAAGTCGCCACCCCTAGCATCCGTGCCAGCATTGGGGGACTGACCCTGTAAAGCTTGAATAGCGGGTATCTTCCAAAGATGTCCGAGTGCTTTGGGATTGGTCAGCAAATATCCCAATCCGGCACTGCTGACCAACAGTAGGAGCAGCGCTCCCAAGCCCAGCGGCGTCGTGATGCTCTTAAGCAGGGAGGGCTCGTAGTCAGTATCCTGGGAATGGGAAGCAGAGTCAAACAATCCAGAGGCGTCTGAGGCATTGAGTAAGGCTTCCGTACTCTCTAGATAGTCATCGGGAACGTGGGTATAAGAAATGAGGGCTCCATTTTCTGGGGCCTCACTTTCTGGTAAAGGTGCCTCAGCCGGGACTAATGCTGAAGAATCGAGAGGCGCGCTGTTAACAGGGCTGTTGACAGGATAAGAACTCTGGTAGCTAGCTTGTAGCAGGCGTGGATTGGGAGGTAGGGGCGGCGGTGGGGTTGGGGGCTCTGCAACTGCTGCTTGCTGGGGCGTGGGCTTGACCTCAGACTTTCCCTCCACCCGAATCAGATCGATGGGTTTGCGGCGTTTGCGGAAGGTAAGACCTTTTGGAGTCGGGGTAACCGCTTCGCCCTGACGGCTTTGGCGATACCGTATCAGCTCAGCGTCTAAATCGACCGACAAACTTGCTAAAGCCCGATGCAGCGGCAGCTTGAGCGTGGCGGCTGGTTCAGACACGGCTGAGGTTGGGGTTGAAGACGGGTATTCCCTAGACATCGTTATTCTTGTCTTCCCGACACGGTATCCAAAATAAGTCAGCTTGAGCGGACTCAGACCTATGTTACAGATTTCTTTTCAGTTGACAAGCTGTTTTCTGAAATGAGTGTAGAGAGCTGCCATCCTATTTCTGTCCCGATAGCCCTCTTTTGCCCTCATCTCTCGTCTCTGACCTGCCATAATCCTGGGTATGGACTGTGAGGTAAACCAAAATGGCTCTTGACGCTTTGGGCCATTTATTTCACAAATTTGAAAGCCAACCGCAGTGGCGAAGTCAGCGGCAGTTTCGGCAGGTGTTGGACGCTTGGCCGCAGGTGGTCGGTGCTTCAGTGCTTCCTCAAACTCAACCCGTCCGCATCGCTCAGGAAGTGCTGTTTGTGGCAGTTGCTAGCCCAACCTGGGGACAAACCCTGACCTTTGAGCGCCTGCGGATTTTGGAAAAGCTTAACGCTACTGTCTCTCCCCCGCTCAAAGATATTCGGTTTTCGACGGGGGACTGGTTCCGACGGGGTCAGGCCAATCGCGATCGCACTACTCCCGATGAGGCAGCTTTGCGATCGCACCCCAGTTTTTCCACCTTTCCTGCCCAGCCTGAATCGTCAGCTTCTACCCCGCCCCAAACGGCTGTAGAAGCCTTTCAGCAGTGGGCCCAGCGCCACCAACAGGCCACCCGTCAGCAGGTGTTGTGCCCTCGTTGTACCTGCCCTGCCCCGGCTGGAGAACTCAAACGCTGGGGAGTTTGTAGCCTATGCGCTGCTAAATC
>DATNQF010000047.1:0-4388 GCA_036702855.1 Trichocoleus sp.
CTGCCAGGGTCAGACTTTTCTGGGTGCCAATTCGAGCATTGTTCAAATAGATCAAAGATTCAGGGTCATTACGGTTTTGCCGGAGCGCAGCTTCTAGGGCTGTAACTGCCTCAGCATGATTGCCAGATGCGATCGCACGAATGCCTGCTTCTTTGTCGGCTGAGGTGATCGACGTTACCAGCAGCCGCTCTCCTACACTTAACCGTTCACCAAGGGGGATTTTGCTAGAGGATTTAGAACCCAGTATTAGTCCACCCTGTGGCAAGGATTGGCTCAAACTACGACCCAAGTCTGTGTATCTAGCAATCCACCACACGCCCCCTGCAAGCAGCACCAGCGTTGTTGCGAAAGACAGAATTAGAGCCGGAATTTCGTTCTTCTTTGCCATAAGTTTCCCCTAGCCTGCCTCTAATCTAGCCCTTAGGGAACGCGGGCACACAAGACTGTTAAGAGGGTTCACGCTTTACAGCGGTTGAATTGGTAAATTTACGTGTCTGGCTTTCTACTAGAGTGAGCTACTTTTCCAGTAAGCCAGAAAGCAGATCAAGAGTCTCACTGAGGCCAAGGTGAATCAGCTCGAGTAGATGCAAATTTTGTTTTCCGTATTTACCGTATCTTTTTAGACATTCATAAAGACTCTGTAAGCCTTCCACCACAGAGGCAACCCTACTTCTACAAAGCTTGTCATGCCTTATATCAGAATCATTCAGGAGTAAGACAATGGTTCAGTGGAAGACAGGCGCTGCTGTGCTCGTAGGCACTTTGGCTCTCAGCAGCCTAATCGTAACTACTGTATCGGCCAAACCAGGTAACGGTAATGGCAACCGCCCCTCAACGACGAGTACAACCACGACCGAAACCTCTACAACTCAACAGGGCAATGGTCGGGGCAACGGACGCGGCAATCGTCCTACTAACACCCGCACAGCCCCCAGCACACCAACCACCACTACAACACCCAGCACACCCACAACCACTACACCCACAACCCCTACGCAGCAAACCCTAACTCCGCAGCAACGGCAGCAGATCATTGACATGATCAAGGGAACTGGGAGCAACAGCAGCTTGATTCCCGCCCCAGTGCGCTCCGATATTATGGCTAACCTGTCCTCCTTGCCTCCTGGCATTCAGCAGCGACTTCTGCGGGGGCGTGAGCTACCTCCCGGTATTGCCAAAAAGGTTACCCTGCCGACTTCAGTACCGCCTGCTGTAAATTTGCCCTCCAATTATCAAGTGGTTGTGGTTGGCTCCAACGTAGTCGTAATCAACACAACAACCTTGCTGATTGTTGATGTAATGCTCAACGTGCTTTAAATCTGAGTGATTTCTCCGCTGTAAATCCAACCTCTGTCAGGGCAGGTTTCGTAGTCGGTTGACTGCTTGGCCGTGGGCAATCAGCTAAATCTGCCCCGACAGAGTGCCTCTAGAGAATCTGCACCCCATCCCCTACGCTCAGCACGCTATTTGACTGCGAGGGAGCTAGGCGAGTATTGACTGACAACCGATAAAAGTGGTTGAAGCGCGAGCGATCTACCCACTCCGGCAAGGTCGCTAAACGCTGCTGATTAAAGGTTTTCTGGAATTGAGAGGTCCCCTCGCCCGTGATTGAATTGCGAGTAGGCACAATGCAACGCTGGCAGGGGTTAACACCTAAGAAAGTCATTTCACCCACTTGAAAGGCCACCGTTTCATCCTCGGCCCCAAAGAGGTGATCTTCCCAAAAGGGAGGAACCCCATCGATCTCCAAATTTGCCCTAAAACGTCGCCGCACCTCATCTAGGCTGAGGTCGGGATACCAGGACGCTACCGCTTCTAGCGTAGCGGTGCTGATCACTGTGGGGCCAGGGGAAGCAGTATCGTCGGGAAATCCGAGGTCCAGGTTCTCCTGCACGCTAACAGGTTGCTGAAAATAGTCACTAAACCAAGCTTCCAAGTCGGGGCAAGGGTTGTCCAAATGAAAGGTTGCTTTGTCTTTGCTGCCTTCAACCCATAGGGTAATGGATGCCAAATCGTCAGAGAAGTGCGATCGCACCCCATTAATCTTCGCCGTACGCTTAGCGTTGATCACTGCACCGTGGTTGTCGAAAAGGGCATAGGTGCGATCGCACTTCAGTGCCCCACTAGGCAACACCGCCGCCTGTGTCACACTCACCCCATCTAGCGACTTTATAGGGTACAGATCAATGCGGGCAAGGTACGGCGAGGCGAGTGAAGTTGGCATAGTTGTAAAGAAGGTCTCTATCTGTCAGTAGAGCAGAAGCAGGCCGGAAGTGAAACTCTAGGCAGACGAATATCAGGGCTGAACTCGGTAGCCTCCTAACAGACTAGCCGTTTTCTTGAGATCAGAAGGGAGAAACTAGGAACCATCATCCATCTTCTGTTCTCTGCCTTTTGCCCTTTGCCTTTCTCTTCCCTATGACTCCACCCATCGGAAAAACTTGCTGGGCCATCGCTGAAGGCTACATTCCCCCTGAGAGCACTGGGGACGGGCGGGAGTTTCTAAGCCATGAAACCGCCTGCCTGCTCAACACCTCAGATCAGGAGGCTCATGTGCAAATCACGATTTACTTTAGCGATCGCGAACCAGTAGGCCCCTATCACGTTACCGTTCCGGCCCGGCGCACACTTCACCTGCGGTTCAACGACCTGAATGATCCAGAACCTATCCCCTTAGGCACTGACTACGCCAGCGTAATCCAATCCGATGTGCCAATTGTGGTGCAGCATACTCGGCTCGACTCCCGGCAGGCTGAGAATGCATTGCTTAGCACGATTGCCTACGCAGCGAACTAACGCTGCAAGGGCAGGGATACGCACGCTCCAAGCAATTCTAGAGGTGACGGGCATTCGTCCATCCTACGGCTACACCCTGAACTACGCTCATGCAAACGCTTTGGTATAAAAACGCAATTGTCTATTCGCTCGACGTCGAGACTTTTTTTGATAGCAACGGCGATGGCATTGGCGACTTTATTGGCTTAACCCAAAAGCTCGATTACCTAGCTGGCATGGGCGTGACCTGTCTATGGCTGTTGCCCTTTTATCCCTCGCCCAACCGCGACAACGGTTATGACGTGATGGACTACTACAACGTAGACCCTCGCTTGGGCACGCTGGGTGACTTTGTTGAGTTTATGGTGCAGGCCAAGGAGCGGGGCATTCGCGTCGTTGTTGATTTGGTCGTCAACCATACCTCTAACCAACATCCTTGGTTTCAGTCAGCCCGATCAGACAAAAATTCGCCGTACCATGACTACTACGTTTGGGTAGATGAACCGATCAAAAGTGACCATGAGGTGATCTTCCCCGGCGTGCAAGAGAGCATTTGGGACTACGAGGAGCAGGTTGGCAAATATTACCTGCACCACTTCTACAAGGAGCAGCCGGATCTAAACGTTGGCAACCCTGCTGTCCGGGAAGAGATCTGCAAAATTATGGGCTTTTGGCTAGCCCTAGGCGTTTCTGGGTTCCGTATTGACGCTGCCCCTTTTCTGATCGAACCCTTGGGCATTGAAGGAGCTAGGGCAGAAGACCTAGAAGCCTTTATCCCGACTATGCGTGACTTTGTCACCCACCGTTGCAGTGATGCCATTTTACTGGCCGAAGCCAACGTACCCCCTGATCAAATTTCCTTGTTCTTCAACAAGGGACAAGGCATGCATATGCTGTTTAGCTTTCTGCTAAACCAGTACACATTTTTGGCGATGGCGCGGAGAGACGCCCGTACCTTGCTAGAAGGGTTCAAGATCTTGCCAGAATCCCCTGCTGATAGTCAGTGGTTGAACTTTGTACGTCATCACGACGAACTAACACTGGATCAGCTTAGTGAAGCAGAGCGGCAAGAAATTTTTCAAGTATTTGCCCCACAGGAACACATGCAGATCTACGGTCGGGGCATTCGTCGTCGTCTGCCACCCATGATGGACAACGACCGCCGCCGAATCGAGCTAACTTATAGCCTGCTCTTTAGCCTGCCAGGAACCCCTCTGCTACGCTATGGCGAGGAAATTGGCATGGGCGATGACCTATCGCTCGAAGGCCGTGAAAGTGTCCGCACTCTCATGCAGTGGGCTAACGCTGAAAATGGCGGCTTCTCTAAAACAGTGGCAGAAGCGCTTAGTCGTCCCATCATCCGGGAGGGCGAGTATGGCTATCCCAAGGTGAACGTAGCTGACCAACAGCGCGACCCGGCCTCTCTTCTGAACTGGATGGAGCACGTCATTCGCACTCGAAAGCAAGCACTAGACTTTGGCTGGGGCGACGTGGAAATCCTAGAAACCGACGAACCCTGCGTCTTAGCCCACTGCTGCTATCAAAAGGAAAGCGCCATGCTAGCCGTTCATAATCTATCCGGCGAAACGTGCACGGCAACCCTTAAGGCAAAT
>DATNQF010000056.1:0-8703 GCA_036702855.1 Trichocoleus sp.
GCGGTGACCTTAACTTACACTTAGCAGCCGGAGCTATCATCGCTGGGGCTTATGTGGGTGACCGCTGCTCTCCCATGTCTTCAAGTGCTCACCTAGTAGCAACCTTGACCCGCACTCCGTTATACCGAAACTTGCAGGCAATGGCCTTGACTTCCTTAGGACCACTGGTGGCCTCCTTGAGCATTTACCTGGTCTTCTCCTGGTGCAATCCTCTAAAAGAGACCAGTAACCCCATTCAACCTTTGCTTCAAGAGGCCTTTAACCTGCACCCGGTAACATTGTTGCCTGCGATCGCAATTCTCTTATTAGTCATCTTGCAGGTACCTGTCAAACGCAACATGCTCGTAAGCCTGGGTCTTGCCCTTATGCTCGGCCTAGGACTTCAAGGATACGGCTTGGTCGAAGTCGCTCAAATCCTAGTGCTGGGATTCAAGATTGAGTCTCCAGCAGCGCTAGCTTCACTGCTTAAGGGCGGCGGGCTACTGCCCATGGCTAAGGTTTGCTTAGTCATTGTGGTTTCAACGGCCCTAGCAGGGTTATTAACCGAAACCCAAACGTTCAACTGGCTAGAGCAGTGGCTAAAACGACTGCCGCCAGGCCGTCCCCTCTTTCTCGGCACAGTGGTGGTGAGCATTTTGACGGCAGCCTATGGCTGCACTCAAACAATTGCTATCCTGCTCACTCAGCAATTGCTCGAACCTCACTATGTGCGGGCTCATCTCGGTCCTGAGCAAGCGGCCCTGGATTTGGAGAATACCGCCGTTGTGCTGTCCCCATTAGTGCCTTGGAATATTGCTGGGCTGGTTCCTGCAACGATTCTGATAACGGATGCTGGATTTGTGCCCTACGCCGTCTATCTCTATTTGGTACCGTTATTTAGTCTAATCAGCCGAAGATCCTAGGGAAGCAGCCACCCCTGTTACGACACTTCTGGCACAAAAGTCTGCTGACCCTTTTGGGTGAAGCAGGAATGTTTTTGCTGTGGCAATGGGCAACTACAGGATTCCATCATCCTGTAACCGGCTAAGTTCGAATCTCCTATACCCCTCATCGGGCTTTACCTTACTCGTGTACGCTTTCTTAGCCAGCGAGCTAAAATCAGCCTTAATCTCAGTCTGAATTAGCATCTTTGAGGAGTCGGTTATGAATCGCCTGCTATTTGCTGTACTTAGCCTGGTGGCTGTCCTCACCATTCCAGTTAAAGCATTGGCCCATGCCGTTGAGACAAACTACATCCTCAACGGCCTCGGATTAGAGTTTCAGTCTACCTATAGTACGGGTGAACCGTTGCAAGGAGCAACCGTTCAAATTTTTGCACCCAGCAATCCCAATCACCCATGGATGGAGATTACTGCTGACGATGAGGGTAAGTTTGCCTTCACCCCCGATGCATCAATTCCTGGAGATTGGGAAGTGGTAATCCGTAAGGAAGGCCACGACGATATCTGGACCGTGCCTGTGAACCAGCAAGGAATTGAGTTTGAGCAGATTGTGCAGGGCGGCCATAGTGACGTTCACTATGCCTCTTCCCCATTAGCGGTAGTGGGTACCACGGCCGTAGCAGTGGTAGCAGGCGGCATGTGGGTTTTACACCGTCGTCAAGTCGCGGAGTAAACTTGCTCAGTCACTCAGCATGACAAGTTGGTGAGGGGGCAGCAAGGCAAATAGGATCTGGGTTCGATCCCCTCAGGTCTGAATACCTATACTGCCCCTCACTCACAAGCCGTATCAAATCATCGCGCTTTGCTAGAAAGCGTGAGCAACGGGTCTTTGCTGGCGAATCGAGGATTCTAATTCAGCCACAATGGCCGCTATCTCCTCTGATTCGGACATCAGAGGATACAACGCCTTCTGAATCAGATCGAGTTCCTCAGGGGACGCATAACTTTGCCACGGGCTGCTCAACGGAATGGGGATAGCGAGGTTGTATCGAGTTGAGATCGCCATCAGTTTTGTGGTGATTTCCACTGGCAACGTAATAATCATGGCTTAGCTCCTTGGTAACTTAACCAAGTTAGTTGACCGAAGATACTAAGTAAAATTACTCCTTATGTCGCTAAAAGTCAGCAGCCAAAAGACAGTGGACAAAGACAGAAGATTGATCTATGTGTAATATTTTTTACTCGTATCTTTTCAGAATTCCTCTAATAGTGGCTAAGGGCAGTTATCAATAGAGCGATATCAATTGGCTGCCCAGAAAAATACTATCGTTTGCTTTCTATCCACTACTGTCTAGAAGAGTGATTAAGGGTGTGCTGTCAGATCCTGCTTTTCGAACTCCACTTGCGATCGCACTCGGTGCAGTTGCGGGTGCTCTTAGTCGGTACTACACAACCCTTTGGTTTGCCAGTAAATTGGGCACAGGCTTTCCCTACGGCACCCTCTGCGTCAATCTCCTGGGAGCTTTTATCATGGGCAGCTTTGTAACTCTGGTACGAGAACGAGGCGGCGTACCACCTGAGGTGAGCCTACTAGTGGCTGTCGGGTTCCTAGGTTCACTCACCACGTTTTCAACCTATGCCCTCGACACCGCTAATTTATTGAACGATACGGCAAGCCCCGATACGTCAATGCGGCCTCTCCTGTTAGCACTGCTCTACTGGGCTGGCAGTGCGGTTCTTGGGGTAATTAGCCTATGGGCGGGAATTGGCTTAATGCGGCGCTTTCTCTAGGCCGCGCAGTCCCCGTTCTCTGCCTTGCAAAGCTAAACTCCCCTTATTTTGGGCCGGACAGGTACCGCCGGAAGAAATCAACTTGCAACTGAGCCGCAATCCGCTGATACCCCAGGTCATACAGACTATGCCCCATGCCCTCAAACTCATAGAGCATAACTGGAGTACCTTTAGAATCAATCACGTCATGGAAATTTCGCACCACATCAATACTGAGAAAGTCATCTGATCCATGAAACAACAGCGTCGGGGTGCGGATTCTGGTAGCACTGTAGAGCGGAGACATTTGCTGATAAATCTGTGGGTCTTCCATAGGCGTTGTCCCAGCGAGGTAGGACAAAAGCGAGGAGTATCCCACCTGCCACTCCACAAACGTATCTAGCAACGAGCACTGAGGATTTGCAGCGGCAAAAATAGTTGGGAATCGGGAAATCATCTGGCTAGCGTAATAGCCCCCATAAGAGCAGCCCGTGACCCCAAGTTTGCGCCCCGTTGTCCACCCCTGGCTAATCAGTTGGGAAGCGATATCAGCGCCTTCTAGAATATCAACTTGACCAAAGTTATTCCCATCCGCCTGCAGCCGATAGAACTCAGGGCCAAACCCCTCTCGACCCGCCAGTGGCACTGACAATACTGCAACGCCAAAGTTAGGTAGCAGGTTGAGAGGCATTTCTACCTCAGAGGCAAATTCGTTAACCATCGAAAACCCAGGGCCACCCTGTTGCCAAAAGACAATAGGCACATCTTTTGGGGGAAATGCTTGCCCGGCAGGCTGTACCAGAAAACCTTGACGAGACCCATTGCGGGTCGAAAAAGTCACCTCGTGCATTTGAACCCGGTTTGCCCCAGCAACCTCTTCATTGATGCGGGTAATTTGCTGAGGTTCAGCACTCCCATCAAGGGGCAGGGTAAAGAGTTCGGGAGGTTGAGTCACTGATGAGAAGCTATAGATGACGTTCTGACCATTGGGGGTAACTTTCCAGGATTCTAAATCAACCGCCCCCGGAGGCATGGGCAATGCCTGGAGAGTTTGATCTGCCAGGTTGTACACAAAGAAGTGTCGATTGATGCCGACCGTGGCTAAAAGGAGAACCCGGTTGTTGTCGATAAATTCACCTTGGCTCTCGGTAGGACCGCTGAGCTTAGGATCTTCCAACGTGCCTAGCAGGTTGCCTTGGAGATCGTAAAAGCGGTAATAGGTTGCATCCGGAAACAAATAGGTCGGATTATCGCGCCCTTCGATCTGAGCAGGGCGGTACATCTTCACCATCAGCGTTTTGCCATCTGGACTGATGGCCGCATTTGCAAAGAGGTCACCGTTATCGTCTGACAACGACTTGAGTTCAGACTGCAGCGGATCCGCCTGGTTGAAGTCGTACACTTTAACTTCATTGCGCTGACGGAACAAGTTATCCTCAGGCGTCAGGCGGCCCAAGGCATCCTTAACGACCGGATCACCAAAGTTCGGACTGTAAGGTGTCCGTTCATATAGGTCGCGCTCCTCAATGGCGGAGGTCACCAAAGCCACCTGCTGCCCATCAACCGACCAACTAGGAGGCTGAATGTTAAAACCTTCAGGTAGGCGGGCAACTTCGATGCGGTCAAGGGAAGGGAGAAAGACCATATAGACCACGTCTTCTGTCTCTTCGTAAACCCGGACCACAAATTTAGAGAAATCCGGGGACATGCCCAGAATCTCGCCTTCCTCTTCAGCAGTGGGGTAGACCGAGGTATGGGAAACAATCTCTGTGTTGCGGTTAATCGTCACCACTTCCCATGGTCCCAAAAACCCTTGCTGGACAAAGCGCAGCACGTTGTTATCAATCCATTGAATGGATAGATCGGGACTCACAACCTCGGCCCCTAGAGCCTGAGAATCAATAAGTTCGCCCGTAACTAAGTCGAGAAATTGTACTGTCCACTGATCAGGGCTAACGCTCCCAGCGACTGCGACCACCAGAGTTTTGCCGTCTGGGCTAACGCTGCTCAGAATCAAGGGTGACTGGGCACTTTGCAACGTGTCGATCTTGGTTTGTTCTGATTCGGAAAGGCTGGGTAAGTCAGTGTTGTCACTTTCATAGCCAACATTAACGATCTCGGCTCTGGTGGTAGGAATATCGAACCAAACACTCATTCCCATCAAGGCCAGCGTGATGGAAAGCGATCGCAACCATCGAGTCCTTCCTGCCGATATCCCCTTGGGCATAGAAAATGCTTCCTTTTGCGTCTCACATACCTTAACCATCATTCCCAAGCCCCGATGAGTAAGGGCCAAGGTACTGCTCTTGAGGTTGCTTGTAGTGCAGGCTAACCTTTCTCAGTCTGTCCGTAATTCTTTAGCAGGATTTTATTAATAAACCACTCAAAGCATATCCCTGAGATCTTGATTTAAGATCCTTGCCAAAGGAATGGGCTGACCTTGGCTCGGTGAACTACGCTTGAAGAAGAAAATTTATCCGGATTAGCCTTATCGGCTGTTGACCTTAGCACTGTGAACCAATCATCGTGACCCAGGCATTTTACCTATCCATTACCCCCCTCGGTGAGGATCGCTACCTGATTCGAACCGAGGAAGTTGCCCCTGGCGTGCCGCTAGCGGAAGATCAGGTAACTTGGCCGGTGGAAGACTGGCTGCATCAGGCGACCGCTCATGATCCGAACCCACTGCGCAGTCTATTAGAAGGTGGCCCTCTCGGCAGTGACAGAACAGCCCCTACCCTTGCCTCTTCTGACACCGCTTTTTTGACAAGTGGCAGTCAGTTAATTGAGTTGGGGCAAACCCTCTACAACGCCCTTTTTCAAGGACGTATTCGCGATAGCTGGCTGGCTGCTCAGGGCGTCGCCCAGAATCGACGGCAAGTTCTCAGTCTGCGTCTAGGCTTCAAAGACAGTCGGCTACAACGCCTCCCTTGGGAAATTCTCTATGGTGATGATCGACCTCTAGCCACGGGGACCGATATCGTCTTTACTCGGTACTTTGTAACGCCGGGATTGGCCGATCTATCTGCCATGCCTCCCCTACCCACCCTAGGCCAGTCTCTCCAGGTACTCATGGTGGTTTCAGCTCCCAATGATCAAGAGCGCCTAGCGCTGCGGCAAGAGGTTCAAAAACTAAAGGAAGAACTCCACCCAATTTCTTCTACCATCCCAACCGAAACAGAGCAGAGGCGTTTACGTCCGCCTGTGGACATTCAGCTCACAATTCTAGAGCAACCGGGCCGAGCAGAACTTGTGCGAGCACTTGAGCAGGGTCAATACCAAGTGCTCCATTATGCCGGTCACAGTGATGTCAGCGAAACGGGAGGTGATCTATACCTGGTCAGCCGTCAGACTGGCTTGACAGAACGACTTAGTGGCGAGGACTTGGCCGGACTGCTGGTTAACAACGGCATTTGGATGGCGGTCTTCAACTCTTGTCGAGGCGCTTACACCACCACAGACGATGCCGAGTCTGGCTGGCGAGAGCAAAATTTGGTGCAGGCTTTGGTTAACCGGGGCGTTCCAGGCGTAATCGCAATGGCAGAACGCATCCCCGATGATGTCGCTATTACGTTTACCCAGCTGCTCTACCGTAATTTGAAGCAGGGCTATAGCATCGATTTAAGCTTGAGCCGCACCCGGCAAGGGTTGGTTTCGGTCTACGGGTCCAACCAAGCCTACTGGATGTTGCCCATTCTGTATCTGCATCCAGAGTTTGACGGCTATCTCTACATCGATCAACGCACTTCTAATGCCGTGTCGGACGACAATTTGTCTGATCGTGCGCTTCTCGATCTAGAACCCTGGTTGCTGAATGGCGAGGCTGATAAAGCAGCTCGTCTGTCTAGCGCAAGCCTTCCTCTCCCGGTCGAAAGTACCCTAGATGAGCTGCTTGACGGCATTATTCCCGAAGACGAGGGTCTTGAGATTGCCGATCTCATTGACACCCTTGGCAGTGAGGATGAACCTAGCTATGACGAAGATGCGGCCATCGTAACCGGCCTGATTCAGCAACTTTCAACTCACGATTCCAGTGATGAAGTGCCACTAGATGCGCCAGCGGGGGAAAACTTGTTACCGACTTGGGAGGGAACTCAGCCGACCATACAGGACAAGCTACCTGAGCGTTCTCAAGCAGCGACTTCGGGGTCTCTTTCAAGCCTCTCAAACACTTCCCCCTTAGATGCCTCCAGCCAAACTGACGCGAGTAAGCCTCAAGCCCCTGAAACGTCGGCAAAAAATTGGGCCACTAGTTTCTCCTGGCAGAATTGGCGGTCTAGCCGAACTTTCCTGGTTTGGGCAGGATTAGGATTAACAGGTGCGATCGCAGCAGCCTCGATTGCCCTTTCTATTGCCTCCAATCGTCCGAGTAGCCTCCCCCGCATCGCAAGTCAAGATACTAACGGCGATCAGGCTGAGGTAGGTGCTACGAGTGGTTCTCTAGTCAACGGGGCCATCAAGTCTCTATCCATTGGCGACTCCGTTACCGCCCGCCGCCTAATGGAGAAACTGCTAGACAAAGGAGATACCCCAGCGGTTCAGGCCGTTCTAGATACAGCCACCCCTGAGCAACTACAAAACAGTCCAGAGGTAGCCTACGTTATGGGACGACTCACCTGGGAGAAAGTAGCCAAGAACGAAGCTGACGCCAGCCCTAAAGATGCCTATCGTGACTGGGAAAGAGCAACCCAGAAAAACCCCAAATTTGTAGAAGCTTGGATTGCCCTAGGCTTTGCCCACTACGTATTGGATGAGCCCAAAGCTGCCATTGCCGCCTGGAATAAGGCCATCGAACTCGATCAGCGTCAAGTCAGAGATGGTGATCCAGACCGGAGGACAGTTGCTAATCCACAAGTAGCGCAAGCCTACGCTGGACTTGCCATGACTTATCAGCAAATGAGTGAGATCGCAGCCGAGCCAAGCGAGCAAGCAGAACTTCTGAATCAAGCCCAAGAACCTTATCAATTCCTTGTGGAGTACGATCCCACTTTGCTAAGCCCAGTAAATCTTAGTAAGTCATGGCTTTGGCAACCTGACTTGCTTACTGATTGGACAAGCAGCTTAGAGGCTCTAGCAGCCAATTCAACTGCCGGGGCTTTAACAGCCCCTTAAGGCGGCTGAGTATAGCATAGTTCCTAACAGAAGGTTCCTGTTTCTAGGGTTCTCTATTAACGAATGAAAGACCCCAATATAGGGTCTTTCTTCAATGTAATTAATTAAGGAGGAATTCTTGACGATTCTGCAAAAACCTGACGAATTTGCTAAAAGAAACGCTATTTACTGAAATTTAAGAGGGAACTTAGATCCCTTATGTTTTCTCAGTAGATTTGGTGCTGGTAACCGAGAACATATTGAATATTCTGTCAGGATTTGAGAACAAAGAACTCCTTATACAGAATCAGCCCTAGGGGTTGAAACGTCCCTCAGTACGGAAATCCTTCACCCAGCAGCGCTCTAAATAATGAATCTGCTGAGCTTGCCAAAACTTCCGGGGATTTAGAATTACTCTATAGTGCTGGCTAAATACAGGTTGGTTGAGATAGTGCCAAATAGGAAATTGCATGTTTAGAATCCGAGGTAAACATTTGCAGCCGATGCATCGACCTAATTTACCCAAATCAAAAGTCGAATGCATCACATCAAGCGGTCAAAGGTAACCTCAGTATACGCAGGACAAAATCTGGAACTAACACGGTTAGCTCCAGATGGAAAGATCCTTAATATTCAACACAATTTGATAAAAACTTGATGGAGCTGACGGGAGTCGAACCCGTGTCCGCCTTGAGTAATGACACACCATTCATTCACAGGCTTAGCCTATCTGACCCTCTAGGCGGGAGCCGCTACTTATTCCTAGCGGCAGGAGTCTCTAACTAAGTCTTAGCCAATGGGCTAGCTAGAGAAAGCCCGTTGGAGCATCCGTTGGGGTTAGATCCACAGCCCTTAACGGAGTCAAACTGTGGATGCTCGTTAATTTTTTAAATTAAGCGGCTACAGGAGCTGCTTTACGAGCGAAAGGAACGATGTTGTTCGCATTTACTTTTTGTTTGAG
>DATNQF010000089.1:0-3138 GCA_036702855.1 Trichocoleus sp.
TTCAAAAAACCGTTGAACATTTACTGAGTCAAGTTCTAAAGGACAGAGGCTACAAAGAGATTATTGTAAAAGCTCAGCTTCCTGCCGAAGGTTCTTGCTCAAGTCGCCAATCTGCCATTGAGACAATTCCGGAGTGATTCGATGCACTGACCCTATTACGTGCCGTAAGCCAAGCTCTTTCTCTCCATAGTTTGGCTTACGGTATGAGATTGCTTGTATCTGAGGGACAAGTCAATCCCTTAGATAGTCCGATAAATCCCAAACCATCTTTTCCCTCAACACAATTGAGAATACTTCTCATCAATTGTGCGGAACTCCAGTGCCTGCTTAATGAAGCCGCTAGAATTGAGCAAGTTCGTTCCTAATTTGTGACAATCAAGAACGCTAGCAAGATTTACCCTGAGGTGACCAGGTGGCTGAGTCAAGTCGCAACGGGCAGGCATTAGTGCCTACTTCTGAGAAACTCATGCAGCTTTGGGCAGAATTGGACCAGCTCTACCAGTTGGTAACGCAGATTGCTTCCTTTACTGCTGCTCGCTGTGCTATCCCTAGAGTGAACTAATCTGCGCGGCGATGTGATCGTCTATCGGATAGCCAAGACCAAAACTAGAACGACGAGAACGGATCCTCGGTTCGAAAGGGTCAATCTTTCACCTAGTACTATCGTGAAAAATTTTGAAAATGCGATTGCGGTTTGAGCTCAGCATTGCGAGTTTCTAGCTTCTCTCTACCAGCAACTATCCAAGCAATTCTCTAGGAAGCTGAACGGCATGGTCTACTTGGACCTCTGGCTTGCTGCAGCATCTGACAAGCAGCAGAGCTTGGACATCAGAAAATACCTCCTTCTAAACAGAGCAGGCAATCTCCTGCTTTTGGGGCTTACGGGCACCATTTGAGGGCAGGCAATAATCATGGAACTCAGTTCTAGGAGCCGCCCGCCCCATGTCCAGCACAGACAATATTGCCCAGTCTAGGTTCGACACTAGGGCTACGACCAAGCCATCGAAAGCCTCTCACACGCAGGTTCTCACCGCTCCCCTGCCTGACCCCATCACTCGAAATATTGCTGCGATCACGGCTCTGCACACTCGGGAGGTTCGAGATATCCCTGCTCATCAGCGAGTGCTGGAAGCGATCGCAACCTTCTTTGGCCACTCCGTCTTTCTATACATCCTGCTACTGGGTCTCGCCCTTTGGATTGCCGGGAGTCTTTTGGATCCTTACTTGCCCGTTGACCTGCCTGTTTTCAGCTGGTCAGGCCAGGGATTAGATGCCGCCGCTTTGGTGATCTCAACTGGGGTACTGGTGCGACAAACCCGCCAGGAGAACTTTGCCGAACAGCGATCGCAACTCATGCTGCAGCTAAACCTGCTCTCTGAGCAAAAAATCGCCAAAATGATTGAGCTGCTCGAAGAACTCCGCGCCGACCTACCTTTTGTGGACGACCGCCACGACCCAGAAGCTGAAATGATGCAGGAAGCTGCCGACCCGATTGCTGTATTAACAGCGCTTCAGGAAACCTTGGCCCAAGAATTGTCTGAAAAGGATACTGAAGAGAACACCCAAGCTCAGCTGTAGAGCCAGTGAAGTATTTGATTCCATCCCCAGGCAGAGAGACACAACAATAACGTGTCCAGTACAGTCCGGTATAAGCGATCAAACCAATCTTTAATATTCTCCTGGGAAGGATAGTATGCCTCAATTTAATGGCGTGATGATGCAATATTTCCACTGGTATATTCCTCCTGATGGAAGTTTGTGGAATGAGTTCGCAGAACGCGTTCAAGAACTTGCAAAAGCAGGGATTACTTCTGTTTGGTTACCACCTGCTTATAAGGGCACAGCCGGTGGCTATGATGTGGGCTATGGCGTCTACGATATGTTTGACCTGGGTGAGTTTGACCAAAAGGGTTCAGTTCGTACCAAATATGGGACTAAAGAAGAATATGTTGCTGCCATTAAAGCTGCTAAGGCAGCCGGGGTGCGCGTCTACGCAGACGTGGTTCTTAACCACAAACTGGGGGCAGACGAAGCAGAGGACGTAGAAGCAACTCCTTACAATCCTGACAATCGCCATGAGCCTATTGGCGACATGAAAACCATCAAAGCTTGGACCCATTTCACCTTTCCGGGTCGGCAGGGCAAATACTCCACAATGGAGTGGCATTGGTGGCACTTTGATGCCGTCGATTACAACGCCTACGACGAAGGAGAAAACGCCGTTTACCTCTTCAAAGACAAAAAGTTCGACGACAACGTTGACTTAGAAAAAGGCGCTTTTGACTACCTCATGGGTTGCGACCTCGACATGGAGCATCCCGAAGTTCGGGGCGAGTTGAAGTACTGGGGCGAATGGTTTATTGATACTACCGATGTGGACGGTTTCCGCTTTGATGCAGTGAAACACGTCAAAGCCGGATTTTTCCCTGAATGGCTCAACCACTGCCGTCAGTATGCAGGTCGCGACCTCTTTGCAGTGGGGGAGTATTGGTCTTATGAGATCGAGGCATTGCACCACTTCATCAACATTACGGGTGGCGATGTCATGCTGTTTGATGCCCCCCTGCACTGCAACTTCCACATTGCTAGCACCCAGGGCCAAGACTACGACATGCGGCAAATCTTTGACAACACCTTGGTGCAGCATCAGCCCGCTTTGGCCGTTACCCTAGTTGATAATCACGATTCGCAACCCTTACAGGCGCTAGAGTCTGTGGTAGAAGGCTGGTTCAAACCTCTGGCCTATGCGCTCATTTTGCTGCGGCAAGAAGGCTATCCCTGCATCTTCTACGCCGATTACTACGGTGCCCACTACGTCGATAAGGGCCGCGACGGCAGTGATCACGAAATCTGGATCGACAGCCATCAGTGGATCATCGACAAGTTCCTCTACGCCCGCCAAACCTACGCCTACGGCAACCAGTACGACTACTTCGACCACGCCAACACCATTGGTTGGACGCGCTTGGGCGATGAGGAGCACCCTGGCGGTATGGCAGTGGTGCTAAGCAATGGCGATGCAGGCACCAAGTGGATGGAGGTAGGGCAGCCCAACTGCACCTACATCGACATCACAGAACACATCAGTGACCCCATCACCACCGATGATGAGGGCTGGGCAGACTTCCGCTGTGAGGC